>NZ_JBHXRA010000003.1:0-395689 GCF_042717045.1 Nocardia sp. NPDC058633 | reverse complement strand
G
This sequence comes from Nocardia sp. NPDC058633, assembly GCF_042717045.1. Lineage (NCBI taxonomy): Bacteria > Bacillati > Actinomycetota > Actinomycetes > Mycobacteriales > Nocardiaceae > Nocardia > Nocardia sp. NPDC058633. The sequence continues at coordinate 395,688 of NZ_JBHXRA010000003.1, read as the reverse complement.
TCAGGCACCGGTGCTTGCTCCTTCGTCGCCTACGCACCGGCGCCTGACCGGCGACCCGGCCGCGGACCGGCCACTTCGTGGCCGTCCCTCCCTAGGGGTCGGGAGTGCGGTGGGTGGTTCTGGTGGGTTGTGGAAGACGGGACAGGCTGGGTGCGCGGTGTGGTCGGGAGCGCGGTAGGGCTGCGGGCTTTGGTGGGCGGTGTGGTCGGGAGTGCGGTTATGGCGGATTCATTCGAAGGGTTGGAGGCTTTGATGGACAGTTCGGTTGATGTTCCTTATGTGCGCTATGCGGTTGTCGACGGATTTGCCACGTTGACCTTCGATTCGCCACACAACCGGAATGCGCTCTCGTCCAAGCTCGTTCGTGAGCTGCTCGCTGGATTCGACGCTGCGGCAAACGATCCCGCGGTGCGGGGCATCGTGCTCGCGCACACCGGCGATACGTTCTGCGCCGGTGCCGACCTCAAGGAGGCGAGTACCGCCGACCCGGCGGTGGCCGCCGACGAACGCACCCGCGTGATGATCGATGTGTTGCGCGGCATCCTCGCCTCGCCCAAGCCGGTGATCGCGCAGATCGACGGCAATGTCCGCGCCGGGGGCATGGGCATCATCGGGGCCTGCGATCTTGTCGTGGCGGGGCCGGGCAGCAGTTTCGCGCTCACCGAGGTGCGCATCGGGATGGCCCCGTTCATGATCTCGCTCACGCTGGTACCGCGACTGGACCAGCGGGCCGCGAGCCGCTACTTCCTGACCGGCGAGAAGTTCGACGCCGCGACCGCTCAGGCGATCGGCCTGGTCACCGTGGCCGCGCAGGATGCCGCCGCCGAGGTGAAACGCCTGTGTGGGGAGCTGCGCAAGGGGTCGCCGCAGGGTCTGGCCGAGTCCAAGAAGCTGGTCAACGCGGCCCTGCTGACCACGTTCGACGCCGAGGCCGAAGTGCTGGCCAAGCGGTCGGCGGGCTTCTTCGGCACCCCCGAGGTGATCGAGGGCATGACGGCCTTCTTCCAGAAGCGCCCGCCCAGCTGGGCACAATAGTCCGATGGCGACACCCCACGAACCCAAGCAGGACCGCAGTCGGGCCACCCGGCAGCGGCTGCTCGAGGCGACCATCGACTGCCTGGCCGAAACCGGCTGGGCAGCCGCCACCGTGTCGGTGGTCGCCGAGCGGGCCGGGGTGTCGCGCGGCGCCGCCCAACACCACTTCCCCACCCGCGAGGACCTGATCACCGCCGCGCTCGAGTACATGTTCGAGTTCCGGATGGACCAGGCCAAGGCCGAAGCCGAGACGGTGAACGCGGTCGCCCAGGGCGCAGGCCGAACGCGCGCGGTCGTTTCCGCGCTGGTCGAGTCCTACACCACCCCGTTCTTCAAAGCCGCCCTCCAGGTCTGGACCCACGCGGCCGCCGACCCGGCCCTGCGCGAACGCATCCTGCCCCTCGAAGCCCGCTTCGGCCGCATCTCCCACCGCCGCGCCGTCGAAGCCCTCGGCGTCGACGACTCCGACCCGGTAGCCCATCACCTGGTTCAAGCGACCCTCGATCTGGCCCGCGGCCTCGGCCTCGCCGACGTCCTCACCGACGACTCCGCCCGCCGCAAACTCATCGTCGACCAGTGGGCCGCGACCCTTCACACCGCCCTGAAACTGTCCCACTGACCCCTTGTGACCTGGCTGTTTCTGAGTATATAGTTCGGGCATGGGGGAATATATATATCGAGGGACTGTGCGATGACCAAGCGACTGATCGAGATCGACGACGAGCTACTCGAGTCCGCGCAAGACGCACTCGGGACGGCTGGTGTCTCCGATACCGTTCGCGCCGCATTGAACTCGGCAGTGGTGGCGCATGCGCGCGCCAGTGAAGTCGAGTGGTTGGTCAACGGCGGGATGGCAGAAATGGCAGACAAGGATCGGCGCGACGACGTATGGCGATAACGGCGCGCTATCTCATCGACACCAGCGCGGCGGCTCGAATGCGCCATCCGGACGTGGCGGCCGCGCTCGGGCCGCTGCTCGAGGCCGGATTGATCGCCACGTGCGCGCCACTCGATTCCGAGGCGCTCTACAGCGCCCGAAGCCCTGCTGAATACGAGCAGATCCGCTTTCGGCGACGGGCGGCTTACGAATATCTGCCCACAAATGACGAACACTGGGCCAGTGCTTTCACGATCCAGCGCGCGCTCGCACGGTCGGGCCGCCACCGAGCGGTCGGCATCCATGACCTGCTCGCCTCAGTTCTCGCGGTAGAACACCGTCTGGTCCTGTTCCATTACGACGCCGATTTCGAAACCGTCGCGTCGGTAGTCGACCTCGACCATCGCTGGGTCGCACCGCGGGGGAGCCTCGAGACGTCCTGACCAGCCGATGTCACACTCCGGTTGCCTATTTCGTCGACTCGGTGAACGCGGAAGAAACGACGAAGGAGTGGCTCATGGTGGAGCAGCGCAAGATCGCGGTGGCTGGTGCGACCGGGCGGTTGGGTCGGCATGTGGTGGATGTGTTGGTCGAGCGGGGGCAGGAAGTCGTGGCCTTCTCACGGGCCGACGGGGTCGACATCGAGACGGGGACCGGGTTGGACGAGGCGCTGACCGGCGTCGACATTGTGATCGACGCATCGAGCACGCCCTCGGCGGATCAGCGGGTGGCGACCGAGTTCTTCACCTCCTCCGCACGCAACCTGCATGCGGCGGGGGAGCGGGCAGGAGTTGAACGGCTCGTCGTGGTGTCCATCATCGGGATCGATGGGGCGCTCGCCGGGTACAACGCGGCCAAGCTCGCCCATGAGCAGGAGTTGCTGCAAGGCGCTCTGCCCGTGCAGATTCTGCGTGCCGCACAGTTTCACGAGCTCGTCGAGGTGATGGTCGGCTGGGGCACCAATGGTTCGGTGGCCCACGTTCCCGGAATGCGCACCCAACTCGTCGCCGCGCGAACTGTCGCCGAGGCACTGGTCGACATGGCGATGAATCCGATTTCCGCACAAGACATCCCGTTCGCGGAGATCGCCGGCCCGCAGCCCGAGACCATGGCCGGTGCCGCCGCTGCGCTCGTCACGGCACGCGGCACCGACCTCCAGATCGTCGAGACCTCCGACACCGCCAACCCGGACCGCGAACAGTTCGAAAACGGCACCCTGCTCCCCTCCGCGCACGCGGTCCTGGCAGGGCCGACCTTCGCCGAATGGATCAACGCCACCGTGCTCGCAGGCCGGTGACCCGGACTGGACGGCTGCCTGATCGGGCGGTCGACTGCCGCCACGACAGGCATGTTGCTCACACGGCTGGGACAGGCCCGGTGGATCGGGATGATCCACCGGGCCGGGAACGGTGCGTGCGGTCGCTGTTCGAACTCCGCGTCGGCGGCTACGACTTCGGTTGGGTGAGGTCGTAGAGGGTGACGCCGTCGACGGTGGTCGCGGTGTAGTTCGCCGTCACCCAGGCGGCGATCGCCGAGCTGGTCGACTCGCCGCTCCCGCCGGGACCGCCGCGCCCACCGGCGACGAAGTAGTGGATCTCGCCGTCGGCCACATACTGCTGGAACTGTTCGAGCGTGGGGGACGGGTCGCTGCCGTTGAAGCCGCCGATCGGCATCACGGGCAGTTCGGTGGCGAGCTGGTATCCGGCGGCGCTGTTGGAGCCGATCGCTGCCGCGACCCAGGTGTAGTCCGTGCCGTCAGCCTCGAGCAGGGTGACGATCTGATCGCTCGGTCGTGATCCACCGAGCAGTCCACCGGCTCCACCCATTCCCTGGTCGCCCATCGCCATGCCGCCCTGTGCGTCCGCACCGTCCGGCGGCGTGCCGCCTGATGCGCCCGCTCCATTCGGCTCATCGACCCCGCCGGGAGGGGCGCCACCCGGTGTTGCCGACCCGCTCGGGGGCGCGGTCCCTGGCATCGCGCCATCGACGCCGGGCGCGGTGCCAGTCCTGCCGCCATCTCCGCCGGGACGCATTCCGGGTCCACCCATTCCGTGCATCCCACCGGTGCTCGGCCCAGCAGATGGAATCGCGCCGGAATGCGCGGACGCGAGGGTGTCGACGGAGTAGGCGATCGGCCCGGCGAGTCCGATGAAGGCGGCGGCGAGCGCGGCGATCACCGACTGCTTGCGTGCCAGTGGGAATACGAGCGCCACCGTGGCGATCACGCCGACAGCCAGGATCGCCCATCGCAACCAGGGTTGGAAGGAGGCACTGCGCGACAACAACATCCATGCCGTCGCCGTGGTGAGCCCGACGGCGACAGCGCCCGCGCACCGCACCCACAATCGATCGCGCGCACCCCACATCTGGACGGCCCCGATCCCGACCAGCGCCGCTACAGCGGGCGCGAGCGCCACCGTGTAGTACTGGTGGAAGATCCCCGCCATGAAGCTGAACACCAGTCCGGTGACGAGAAGCCAACCGCCCCAGAGGATCAGCGCGGCACGACGGCGATCGGTACGTGGCGCGCGTCCGCGCAGCACGAGTCCCACCACCAGCGTGACCAGCGCGGCCGGCATCAACCAGGCGATCTGACCGCCCTGCGCCGACTCGAACATCCGGGTGATCCCGGTGCTTCCCCACATTCCGTTTCCGCCCGCGGGAAGCTCACCACCGGGCCCGGCACTGCCGGTTTCGTTGCCGTTCAACCGTCCGAGCCCGTTGTAGCCGAGGGTGAGTTCGATGATCGAATTGTTCTGCGACCCACCGATCCACGGCCGAGAATCCGCCGGCCACAACTCCACCGCCGACAACCACCAGCCCGCCGCGCCGATCATTGCGGCGCCCGCCGCGAACAGCTGCGCGATCCGCTTGCCCAGCTTCGGCGGCCCGGCGATCAGATACGCCAGCGCCAAGGGCGCCACCACCAGCAGCACCTGCAACTGCTTGGCGAGGAACCCGAATCCGATCAACCCGCCGGTGAGCAGCAACCATCGCCACCGTCCGTCCGCGACCGCCCGCGTCATCGCCCATGCGGCCGCGACCATCAGCGAGACGAGCAGCGCATCGGGATTGTTGAACCGGAACATCAGCACCGCAACAGGAGTCACCGCCAGTACCGTGCCCGCGATCAACCCCGCCGCGGGTCCGAACGACCTGCGCACCGTCGCCCACAGCAGCGCGACACTCGCCACGCCCAGCAGGACCTGCGGCACCAACATGCTCCAGCTGTTGAGCCCGAACACCCGCACCGACAGCTCCATCACCCACAGCGAGGCGGGCGGTTTGTCCACGGTGATGGAGTTCGCGGCATCGGAGGACCCGAAGAAGAATGCCTCCCACGATTGCGAACCCGCCTGCACCGCAGCGGCATAGAAGTCGTTGGCCCACCCGTTGGCACTGAGGTTGATGAGATAGGCGAACAATGTGCCGAGCAGCAGCGCGGCCAATGCCGGGCGCTCCCAACGCTTTCGGGTCGGTACGGCCGCCATGATGTCGCTGGAGGGCGAGGCGGCGATGGTCGCGGTCATCGACGCACCCCCCACGCGCTCGGGTGCTGTGCTGCATGCGAGCCGCTGTCGGTAGCGCCCGACATCGGGGCGTGATCGGTGGCCGAGCGTGCTACGGCGGCGGTCGGGTTGGATCCCGCGTGCCGGAACACCCAGCGCAGTCCCACGAAACGAGCCAGTGTGGCCACGAGATTGGCGGTGATCAGAACAGTGAGCTCCACCGCGACGGGCGCCTCGGGGGCCCAGCGGTGCAGGGCGAACAACGAGCCGCTGGTGATCGCCAACCCGAACGCGAAGATGGCCAACCCCTGGAACTGGTGCGAGACCGCGTCGCCGCGTCCGCGCACACCGAAAGTGAAGGCCCGATTGGCGGCGGTATTGCCCACCGCGGTCACCAGCAGCGACACCAGATTGGCGCCCTGGCCGCCGATCAACGGCTGCAACAGCAGAAACAACGCGATGTAGGCGAGGGTCGAGCTCACCCCGACGATCGCGAAGCGCACCAATTGCCCGACCATCCCGAGCGGCACCCCGGCGACGAGCGGCTCACGCCCGACGGCGGCCCGCAACTCGTCCACGGGGAGGGCGCCGGTGGTCAGTGCCCTGGTCAATCGCCAGATCCCGCGGAGATCCTTGCGCGCGGTATCGACGATGTCGACGCGGCTGTCGGGATCATCGATCCAGTCGACGGGTACCTCGTGAATCCGCAGACCCGACCGTTCGGCCAACACCAGCAGTTCGGTGTCGAAGAACCATTCCCCGTCGCGTACCAGCGGCAGCAGCTCGCGAGCGACGTCGGCCCGCACGGCCTTGAAGCCACATTGGGCATCCGAGAAGCCCGCCCGCAGCGTGGTTTTCAACAGCAGGTTGTAGCAGCGGGAGATGATTTCGCGCTGGGGTCCGCGCACCACTCGGGCCGAGGCGTCGAGACGGGTGCCGATCGCGAGATCGGAGTGGCCCGACACCAGCGGCGCGATCAGCGGCAACAGCGCGTTGAGATCGGTCGACAGGTCGACGTCCATGTACGCCACCACCGTCGCGTCCGACCCCGCCCATGCCGTTCGCAACGCCCGCCCGCGTCCCTTGGCGTCCAGGTGCAGTACCGCGACGCCGTCGAGTTCCGCCGCCAGCAGTTGGGCCACCGCGAGAGTGGCGTCGGTGCTGGCGTTGTCGGCAATGGTGATGCGCGTTGTGAACGGGAATCCGGCGCGCAGATAGGCATGCAACCTACGCACACACAGGCCGAGATCGACCTCTTCGTTGTAGACGGGTATCACTACGTCGAGCACCGGCGCGCGGCTGCTCTGCATGGCCTTCTGCTCGGCCTCGGTCTGAGTCATGACACCCAGGCTCGGTGGCCGCGCTGCCACCGAGCTGGGACCGGGCTGGGAGGTTGCTGGGGATCGTGATCAGGCGCGACGCAGCCGCAGTACGCTGTCGGCGCGCTCGCCGACGACGCCGTCGGGGCTGGTCGAGGGGGTGTGGACGAGCTCGGCGGTCTCGACCTGCCAGTCCGGCCCGAGCGCGAGCTGCTCGAGAACCTGCTCGATGGTCGGTAACACATGGGCGTGCATCTCGCTCGAGGCCCAGCTCGGCGCGGCCGCGTGGGCACCGATCACCAGCACGCCACCGGATGCGACGGCGGCCGCCGCACTGCGCAGAATTGCGGCCCGCTCGTCCGGGCGCTCCACCGGCGAGTGCAGGAACTGCGCCGAGACCAGGTCGAAGGTGCCCGCGGGGAAGTCGGCCTGGAGGTCGTGGCGCTCCCACGCGATCGTCACCCCGGCCTCGGCGGCCCGCCGCGCCCCGCGCTCCATCGCGGTCGCGGAGATGTCGACCGCGGTGACCTGCCAGCCGCGCGTGGCCAACCAGATCGCGTCGGCGCCCTCGCCGCAACCCAGATCCAGGGCCGTCCCGGGGGCCAGTTCGGCGACCTCGCGTACCAGGAGGGGGTTGGGGTTGCCGGTCCAGATCTGCTCGCGCTCGCGGTAGAAGTCTTCCCAGAAATCTTCGGCGTTCGTCACGGTATCGGTCATCGATGCTCCTGGTCAGTGCGGGTGAAAGGGTCATCCGATAGTGCATCCGGCCCGCCGATTACCGCCAGAATTTTTGCTGTTTCGGCAAATGTGTTTCCGCTCTGGATGGCGTGCGTAACCCTCGATACGGCCCGACCTAGTATTACTACCGTGACGCGCGGTTACCCTAAGACGAACGAGGCGCCGCGGCGTCGTGTCGACGCGCGGACCGAGCGTTGGCGCGAGCATCGCGTGCAGGTGCGCATCGAATTCGTCGACGCGGCTTTCCGGGCGCTCGATCAGATCGGCCCCGATGTGAGCATGGGCGATATCGCCAAGGAGGCCGGGGCGGCCAAGCCGAAGCTGTACCGCCATTTCGAGGACAAGACCGACCTCTACAACGCGATCGTCGACCGCGTGCGCGACATGCTGTGGGAGCGGGTGCTCACCAGCGTGAATCTCACCGACGACTCGATCGCCGAACTCGTCCACACCGCGGCCACCGAATACGTGGCGGTGGTCTCGGCCCACCCGAATGTCTTCCGGTTCATGCTGCACAGCCATTTCAGCCAGCAGGCCAAGGAAACCGAACGCGCCCTGGTCGCGGCCCGTCAATCGGCAAGGCGCGCGGCGGAATTCTTCGCGGGCCTGCTGCCGACCGAGTCGATCGACGTGACCGGGATCGAATTGGTGAACTATTCGATTTTCGGTGCGGTCGCCTCGGCCACGGACTGGTGGCTCGGCGCGAATCAGCGCGAAGTGTCGGCGATGCCGGTCGAGCGCTTCGTCGATTATCTCGCCGAGAGCATCTCGGCGCTGGCGCAGGCCCATGCCCGCTTCAATGGGGTCGCGATCGACCCGTCGAAACCGCTGCACATCGCGTTCGGCCTCGACTGAATCCTCGCGCCCGACACGAACTCCGTTGTTCTCGTCGATCACGCCTTTGGGACCGGCGGGGGGTGCGATGGGTTCAGTATGGACCCGGCCACCGACAAGTTCGCGACGCCACGCTAGGCGTCCTCGCGCAGTCTCCACAGTGGTGAGACGGGGCCGTGGCCCGCGCCGAGGTCGTAGGACGCGGCGAGGCAGCGGTAGGTCCACTCCTTCGCGAACTCCACCGCGTTGGGCACCGAGTACCCGTTGGCGAGTGCGCTGGCGATCGCCGCGGCGAGGGTGTCCCCGCCGCCGTGATCGTTGCCGGTGGCGATGCGCGGCGCGGTGAACTCGCGGAAGGTGTCACCGTCGTAGAGCAGATCGGTGCTGACTTCCGACGCGCGCAGGTGCCCGCCCTTCACGATCGCCCACTGCGCACCGAGGGCGTGCAATGCCTCGGCGGCCTTGCGCGCGGTGGCGTCGTCGACCACCTCGATGCCGGTGATCAGGCGCACCTCATCGAGGTTCGGGGTGACGACGGTGGCGAGCGGAATCAGCGTATTGCGCACGGCGTCAAGAGCTTCCGCGTGCAGCAAGGGATCCCCGTGCATCGATGCCGCGACCGGGTCGACGACCAGCGGAACGGTCCCGTCGCGCCCGATTTCGAGCTCACGACACACATCGGCGACCGCCTCGATGATCGCGGTGGAGGCGAGCATGCCGGTCTTGGCCGCACCGATGCCGATATCGCGAACGACCACCCGTACCTGCTCGGCCACGATCTGGGCCGGGATCTCGTGAAAACCGCTGACGCCCACCGTGTTCTGCACGGTGACGGCGGCCACCGCCACGCACGCGTGCACCCCGCACAGCGCCATGGTGCGCGAATCGGCCTGGATTCCGGCGCCGCCACCGGAGTCGGTGCCCGCGATGGTGAGCGCGCGAACGGGGGTCTGGCCATCGGGGGTCAGCGGCAGCATCTTCACGCCCCAACCCTACGACCGCCGCTGCCGCGGGCAGACCCCGACTGTCCATCGCAAATGAAAACCATTATCATTAACTCTCGTGACCAACTCCCTGACTCAACTGCCCGTCACCGTCCTGTCCGGCTTCCTCGGCGCGGGCAAGACCACGCTGCTCAACCACATCCTCGCCAACCGCGACGGCCGCCGGGTCGCGGTGATTGTCAACGACATGAGCGAGGTCAATATCGACGCGGCGCTGGTCGCCGGTCAGGGACACCTCGACCGCACCGAGGAGAAGCTGGTCGAACTGACCAACGGCTGCATCTGCTGCACCCTGCGCGAGGACCTGATCGAGGCTGTGGCCCGCCTCGCGCGCGAGGGGCGATTCGACCAGTTGGTGATCGAGTCGACCGGGATCTCCGAACCCATGCCGGTGGCCGCCACCTTCGACTGGGAGTTCGACGACGGTTTCCGACTCGGCGACATAGCCCGACTCGACACCATGGTCACCGTCGTCGACGCCTCGACCTTCCTGGCCGAACTGGTTCGCGGCCAAGCGCTGGCGGAACGCGATCTCGAGGCGGGCGAGGGTGATGCGCGCTCGATCGCGGATCTACTGGTCGACCAGGTGGAGTTCGCCGATGTGCTGCTGATCAACAAGACCGACCTGGTCAGCGCGAACGCCGCGGCCACCGTCGAGGCGACCGTGCGCAGGCTCAATCCTCGCGCGCACGTGCTGCGCACCGAGAAGGGCGTCGTCGACCTGGCCGAAGTGCTCGCCACCGGCCGCTACAACCCGGTGGTCGCCGCCGAGGCGGACGGCTGGGCCGAGGAATTGGCGGGCGGGCACACTCCCGAGACCGAGGAATACGGGATCAGCAGTTTCACCTTCCTCGCCGACCGGCCGTTCCATCCGCAACGCCTCGCCGAGGCGCTGGAGCGATTGCGGGGGATGTTGCGCAGCAAGGGATTCTGCTGGATCGCGAGCCGTCCCGAGCTGGCGGCCATCTGGTCGCAAGCTGGCCCGAATCTGACTTTCGAGCCCGGCGCCTGGTGGTCGGAGCTGGAATTCCCTGCCGGACAGGAACTGGTGTTCATCGGGGTGCGCCTCGACGCGCCCGCCGTCCGGCGCGAACTAGAGGCCGCGCTGCTCACCGACACGGAGTTCGCGGCGGGCGCGAGCGCGTGGACCGGCTACGACGATCCGTTTCCGGCCTGGGCCGACCTGCACGAGCATCACTGATTGGCCTCTTTGGTGCGCGTATCAGACTGCGCTGGTGCATGATTCGAATGGGTCGCGACCCACGCGCCGATGAGGGGAGCGTGGGCCGCGGCACCTGAGCGAATCAGGCGAGCCCGGCGAAGAACTCGCGGATGTCGCCGACCAGCACCTCGGGTGCCTCGTGCGCGGCATAGTGTCCGGCCGCGTCGTTCGCGCCGCCCCCGCCCGCACTCGTGTCGTAGGAATTCCAGCTGACGATTTTGCTGTGATCGCGCTCGGCGAACCGGCGGATCGACTGGAAGTCGCCGGCGAACATGGCCAGGCCGGTCGGGACCGTGGTCGGCTCGGTCGGCTGCTCGCTCGCGTGCGCGTCCTCGTAGTAGAAACGCAGCGACGAGCCCGCCGTCCCGGTGAGCCAGTACAGCGCAACGTTCGCGATCACGAACCTCGCGTCGAGCGTTTCGCCGAACAGCTGCGCGTTCCAACCGAGCAGGCCCACCGGGGAATCGGCCAGCGCGTAGGCCAGGGTTTGCGGCTGCTGGCTGTGCAGGGTGTTGAAGGCCATCTTGTTCTCGTGGAACCACTGCAGGTGTTGCAGCGCGGCCATATCGGTCTCGGAGAGGCCTTCGAACTCGGCCGGGTCGCCGGACGGGAACGAGAACAGCTGGGTGACGTGGACGCCGATCACGTTGTCGGGCGCGATCCGGCCGATCTCGGGGGAGACCATCGAGCCGCCGTCGTTGCCGATGGCGCCGTAGCGCTGATACCCCAGGCGCGCCATCAGCTCGGCCCAGGCGCGGGCGGTGCGGTAGCGGTTCCAGCCGGTGCTGCGGGTGGGGCCGGAGAAGCCGAAACCGGGCAGCGACGGGATGACCAGGTGAAAGGCGGGCTGATCGGCTGATTCGGGCTCGGTGAGCGCGCCGATCACGTCGAGGTACTCGAGGATCGAGCCGGGCCAACCGTGGGTGAGGATCACCGGCGTCGCGTCGGGGCGGGAGGAGTGGATGTGCAGGAAGTGGATGTCTTCGCCGTCGATCTCGGTGGTGAACTGCGGGTAGGCGTTGAGCTCGGATTCCAGCTCGCGCCAATCGAACTCCTCGAGCCAGTACTCGGCGAGGGCGCGGACGCGACCGGCCGGGACGCCGTAGGCATCGCCGACGCCGGGCAGCTCGTCGGGGAACAGGGCGCCGCGCAGGCGGTTGGCGAGATCGTCGAGCCGGGCCTGCGCAACGTCGATCCGGAACGGGGTGATGGTGACCATGTCGACTCCTCGTAGTGAAACGGAATGTTTCGTTCTGTTTCAACCGTAACAGAACGGAGCATTCCGTTTCAAGTGGTAGGCTGATTTTCATGGCAAAGCAGACCGAAACCGCAGATCAGCCACGCTTGCCCGGCCGCAAGGCCCAGGCCGCGCGCAATGACGGACTGATCCTCGACGCCGCTCGCGCGGTGTTCCTCGACGATCCGAACGCGCCGATCGCCGCGGTCGCCGAACGCGCGGGAGTCGGGATCAGCGCGCTCTACCGGCGGTATCCGAGCAAGGAGGTGCTGCTGCGCACGCTCTGTCACGAAGGGCTGCGCCGGTTCAACGCGGAAGCCGATGCGGCGCTGACGGATTCGGATGGCTGGCGAGGGTTCGTCGGATTCCTGGAACGGGTCGTCGAGGCCGACGTGCACTCGCTCACCGTGCGCCTCGCGGGCACCTTCACCCCCGACGAATCGATGCTTCCCGACGTGGCGCACTCGGGCGAGGTCGGGGAGGAGCTGGTTCGCCGTGCCCAAGCGAGCGGTCGCCTGCGCGCCGACGTCGACGCGCTCGACGTGGGGTTGATTCTGGAGGCTTGCTCGGCGATCACCATGCCTGATCCTGTGCGCACGGCTGAGCTGCGTCAGCGGGTACTCGCACTGATGATCGACGGTCTCGCTGTCGAGGGGGAGCTTCCGGGGCCTGCCCCTGTCGCCGGTGAGTTCGCTTGGCGGTGGGAACGAGGGTCGTGACGGTCAGGGGGTCCTGGTGTGCGGGGAGGGTTATCGGGGCTTGGTGCGCCGGGGAGGGACGCATCAGGCTCAGTAGGACACAGCGGGATTACCTGGCCGGGAGGGGGTGTGGCTGGCAGACTTGGGGTCTCACTCGGACTACAACGCGGAGGCATTGGTGAAGTGGACACTCGAAGTGGTGATCGTTCCGGTCTCCGATATCGATCGGGCCAAGGACTTCTACGAGCGCCGGCTCGGGTTCGTCGTCGACCACGACACGGTGGTCTCCGATGATGTCCGCATCGTTCAACTCACTCCACCCGGTTCGGGCTGTTCCATCGTCATCGGCAAGGGTGCGGTGCCGGATATGCCGCCCGGCTCGTTGAAGGGGCTGCAACTCGTCGTTGCGGACATCGAGCAGGCGCACGCCGAACTCGTGGCGCGTGGCGTCGAGGTCACCGATGTCCAGGAAATCGGCGTGAACCCGTCGCCGACACCACATCCGCTCGACAACGTGGGCTTCGTCTTCTTCAGCGATCCGGACGGCAACAGCTGGGGTGTCCAGCAGATCTCGAGTCGCGCCGGGTAGGCGCCGAGTCGCGCCGACCGATCTTCGGCGCGGGAACAGCGGGTCTCAGGGGATTGGCGCGCCGCGACAGGCGTAGCTGACCCGACTCGGTCGGGCGCGTAGGGGCGCTCGACCGGTGAAGATGACGCGATCCGGCCGGCAAGGACTCGACGATCGGCCGCCAACGGCCACAACTTCTGGGTCGCGGGCGGCAAGACCGTTGCCGACGCGGGCAAATCCGCCGCCCTCGAGTCGAGCCCTTCGGGGCCCCGGATCCTTCGTCGCACCCTCCGCTCAGTCCGGGTGGAGACACACGGAGGTTGCCTGACTCGGGCTCTGTGTGTGCGGGTGTGGATAAATCGGGACTGCCCGGCCGAGGGTGCACGCAGGTGGGGCATATCTGGGATGCAGGCGGGCCTCTGTGCGCGGGTGGAGCCACGCAGGTCGCCCTGCCGGCTCCGGGCACACATGGGTACGGACACCTGGGATTGCTCGGCGGGGCCTGTGCGCACGGGCGGCGCCACAGACCTTGGGGGTACGCGATGGTGCCCGAGCAGGCCGCGGCCGCGGGATGGGCGGGCTGGTGCGCGGTCGGACGCCTGCGGAGTGAACGCGTTGCCTGGCGGGGCCTGTGTGCACGTGCGGCGCCACAGCGGGGTTGCCCGTCCTGTGCGGGAGTGTTCGGTAGGTTGTGCCGTGGATCGAGCGCTACGGATCCGGATACCGGGTTGTGACCAGGAATCGGGCGGTGAGGTGGCGTGGTGAGCGAGACGACGAAGACCTACGGCGCGATCAGGTGGGTCATGCTCGGCGTTCTGTGCGCCAGTCTGTTGCTGGTGGCGATGGACGCGACGATCCTCAACGTGGCGTTGCCGTCGCTGATCGACGATCTCCAGGTCGGGCCGCTGGAACAGTTGTGGATCATCGATATCTACGGGCTCGTGCTCGGCGGGCTGCTCATCACCACCGGTGCGCTCGGCGACCGGGTGGGGCGAAAGTTGTTGTTCATCAGCGGTTTCGTGCTGTTCGGCATCGCTTCGGTGGTCGCCGCTACCGCGGAGAGCTCGGCGCAGCTGATCGGTGGGCGGGTGTTGCTCGGGATCGGCGGTGCGATGGTGATGCCGTCGACGCTGTCGCTGATCCGCAATATCTTCACCGATGTGCGCGAACGCACCATGGCCATCGGCATCTGGGCGGCGGTCGCGGGGGTCGGCGCCACGGTCGGACCCATCGTCGGCGGGTTCCTCGTCGAGCATTTCGGGTGGGCGTCGGCGTTCTGGCTGAATGTGCCGGTGGTGGTCGTGACGGTAGTGGTCGGGCTGTGGGTGTTGCCCGAATACCGTGCGCCCCAGGCGGGGAGCCTGGATTGGTTCGCCGCGGCGCTGTCGGTGGCCGGGATCGTCTGTCTCGCGTGGGGCATCAAGCATCTCGCCAAAGGTGAAGCGAGCGTAGTGGACTGGACGATCCTGGTGATCGGCATCGCCGCCCTGGCCTGGTTCACCCGGCGCCAGCTCACCGCGACCGACCCACTGCTCGACGTGCGCCTGTTCCGCAACGGCGCGTTCACGGCGGCGGCCGTCGCGACCCTGTCGGCGATGATGGCGATCGGCGCGGCCATGTTCCTGATCTCGCTGTGGCTGCAATACATCCACGGCTACAGCCCTTCGCAGGCGGGCATCCGGATGTTGCCCGCCGCGCTCACGCTCCTCACCGCCTCGCTGCTCACGCCGATGCTGATGGAGAAGTTCGGTGTCCGCGCGGTGCTCGGGGTCGGACTCGGCGCGGTCGCCCTCGGTTTCCTGCTGCTGGCGGTGAGCCCGGAACCCACCACCTACCCGGTGGTCGCGCTGGTCCTGGTGTCCTTCGGCCTCGGTGACGGCATGGCCGTGACAGCGGCGGCGGCCGTGCTGGTCGGTGCCGTTCCCGCAGACCGCGCCGGACAGGCGGGCGCGGTGGAGGAGACGAACTACGAGGTCGGGGTCGGCTTCGGCGTCGCCCTGCTCGGCAGCCTGCACGCCAGGATCTTCAGCCAGCACATGACGAATCTGCCCGTCCCCGCCGACAAGCTGGACCAGGCGAGCGGTTCGATCGGCGGGGCGGCCGACGTAGCTGCCGATCTACCGGAAAATACCCGCGATCAGCTCACCCACGCCTCGAGCCACGCCTTCGACGTCGCCCTCACGACCACGTCCTACATATCGGCCGCGGTCGTCGCGGTAGTGGCCGTGGGAACGGTGTGGCTGGTGCCGAAGGGGTTCCGGATCGTCGGCGGACACTGACAATCCGCGCTCACCGCACACTATTCGCGCGATCGGTGCGAATTTCGACCGAGACCGCGATTTGTGAACGCCCAGCGTAGTTATCCCCAGTTCCCACTTATCCACAGCCGCGAAGGAATCCCCAGGAACGAGGCGGTCGAGCGTCGGCGGCACATCCGAAACTCGCCGAATGGACTACGGAATCCGGACCCGTGCACAATTGCTGGCAGCGGGCGTACCTGCGGGAACGATCGACGACCGGTGCCGTCGAGGCGTGTACACCCGAGTGCTGCCCCGCACCTACAGTCTCGGGCCGCCGACCGCGATGACACGGTGCGTCGCGGTGACCGAATGGCTGCCCGGCGCACATCTGAGTCATCGCACGGCCGCGTGGCTCTGGGGCATGGTGCCCGAGCCGTCGGTTCTCGAAGCGACAGTGCCGAAGGCGGCAAGCCGGCGGACGCCGACCTGGTTGCGCCTCTATCGCCGCGATCTTCCCGAGTCGGCTTTCGACCGCGAGAGCGATCTCCCCACGGTGACCGCCGCCCAGGCACTGCTGGACTGTGTTGCCGTCCTGCCGGGCGGGGAGGCCGATCGTCTCGTCGACTCGCACATCGGACGATCGGTGTCGCGCTCCGCGCTTGTCGAGGTGTGTGGTTCCGGCAGGCACGGCGCGCCCGCCATGCGCAGGCAGTTGGTGGGGGCCGCGGTGAAGTGGGCTTCGGAGCCGGAGCGTCTCTTCGCCCGCGCGATGGCCCGGCGCAACCTGCACCTGCTGCCGAATCACCCGGTCGGGCCGTATTTCGGCGACTTCGTCGACGAGCGGACGCGCACGATCGTCGAGATCGACGGGTGGGAGTTCCACACCGACCGCTTGGTGTTCCGCAACGACCGGCGACGGCAGAACTGGTTGCAGCGGCGGGGTTGGCTGGTTCTGCGGTATGCGGCTTACGACGTGCTGAACCACCTCGAGTCCTGCGTAGACGAGGTGGAGGCCGTCGTGCGGCCTCGGCGTGCCAGGTCGCGCCAGGCGCACACAAGTCGGCGAATTCGACGGGATTCTGACGGAGGTCGCTGTTTGTGAGCGGTCAGCGCGGATCACCCTTGACGCAACCAGTCGGTTGCCATACTCTGAATGGCAACCAATCGGTTGCGACATAAGGAGAGCGTCATGGGATTCCCTGATCAGATCGTGCGTACCGTCGAGCTCGCGCATCCGCCTACGAAGGTGTGGGCGGCGCTCACTACGGCAGAAGGGCTGGGGAGTTGGTTCGGCAATACCGCCACCATCGATCTGCGGCCGGGTGGACAGGCTCGGATGACGTGGACCGAAGGCGGACAGGTCGCGAACATGCGGGTGGAGCGGGTGGAGGAGCCGACAGTATTCGGCTATACCTGGCCGATCAACGGACTGCCCGACGACGATCCGCGGCGCACCTATGTGGAGTTCACCCTCGAGCCCGTCGGCGCCGGGACGCGACTGACCGTGGTCGAGACCGGGTTCGCGCAGCTGTCCGAAGGCGCCTACAAGGAGGCGTTCGAGGGCAATGTCGGTGGCTGGAAGAGCGAACTGGGTGAACTGGTCGAGTACCTCGATGCGGCCTGAGCTGGAGGCGACCGCCGAACGAGTCTTCGTCGCGCTGGCGGATCCGAGCAGGCGAGCGGTGCTGGCCGCCCTCGCCGCCGACGGACCCGCCACCGCGACGGACCTCGCCGATCGCCTGCCGATCACACGGCAGGCGATCGCCAAACACCTTGTCCTGCTGGCAGATGCGGGTCTGGTGATCGCGGAACCGGGGGAGCGGCGCAGGGTGCGCTACCGCCTCGACTCCGCCCCCATGCAAGTGGCCCAACAGTTTCTGGCCGCCATGGCCCGCGACTGGGACGGCCGATTCGACGCCCTCCGCAAGCACCTGGACGGCTGAACCGAGGAAGAGCAATGAGCGAGAAGAACTTCACCGCGACCACCACCGTCGACGCGACCCCCGAGGAAGCGTTCGCGGCGATCAACAATGTCCGGGGCTGGTGGAACGAGACCATCGAAGGTTCCACCGGCGTCGTCGGCGACAGCTACCGCTTCGAGGTCCCGGGCGCGCATCGCTGCACGATGACCACCACCGAGTCGATCCCCGGCAAGCGCCTGGTCTGGCACGTCACCGACACCTACATCTCCTTCATCGACGACACCGCCGAATGGGAGGGCACCGAAGTGGTTTTCGACATCGTCGAACGCGACGCCGGCACCGAAATCCGTTTCACCCACGTGGGTTTGCTCCCGGCCGACGAGTGCTACGAGGTGTGCGCCAATGCCTGGGGCGCCTACATCACCAAGAGCCTGCACGATCTGATCACGACAGGCACCGGTGACCCGTTCCGAATCGACAGCACCTTCGACTCCGAACTGCTCAAGCACGGCAACGCCGACCTGGTGAACCCGCGACCCTAGAACGAACCTGCGCGGGTGCGGTCCGACGCCGAACGGCTGAAGAGCGCCCTAGCGCGGTGCCAGCAGCAGTGTCTGGGTGCTGCGGCCCAGCGGCCCGGTCTCGTCGGAGAGGGCGGACTCGGCGAGGCCGATGCCGTGCGGCTGCGGATAGGTGACTGCATCGAGGCACACCCATTCCCCGGCCGGTTGACGGTGCAACGTGACCGTGAGGTCGGTATTGATGAACAGGTATTTCGACCAGTCGAGGACCGAACTGACCCCGTTGCCCGAGTCCGCGGCGGCCAGTGCGCGCTCGAGCGGGCTCGGTGCGGTACCCGCGACGATCGGGTACTTCAACCGAATCCAGCAGACCGCGGGGCCTGGCTCGGTGAAAGAGCCCGCGGCGAAACGGTATTCGATGCCGGTGTGGAACCCGATCGCCTGATCGGACGGGAATTGCGCCGCCGTGTCACCGTCGGGCAGCTGTCGGGTGCCGGTCGGGAGGAATTCGACGGGCAGGTCCAGCGCGGGTTCGGCCAGCTTGATCCGCCACGCGTTGGCTTTCATCACCAGCCCGCGATCCGACGACAACGTCGCCTCGATCAACTCCACACTGCGCCCCGATCGCACCACCTTCGCCTGCGCGGTCAGCGGCGCGAGCGGCACCGGCCCCAGGATCTCCACCGCGACCCGCCCGACCTGGAATCCTGGTCGTGGCTCGCATCGCTCGATCACATGCCCGAGCAGCGCCGACGGCGGTCCCGCGTGCTGGGCGTCGGGCGACCATGGGCCGCGGGTCAGCTCGGTCGAGAGGTACCGGTTCGCGTCCGCCGGGTCTTGGCGGTAGAAAGCATCAACCACTTCGCCGACGTTACCCCGCGCACCGATCCGAGTCTGGCACGGTGCGCGCAGGTGGGTCCGCGCAGCCTGGCGAATCCACCGGTCGCCACTGTGGACCGATCCATCGGCCAGGTTGCGCGGTGAACGGCGTCGACCCGAATCGAGTGCGGCCCCGCTGTTCACCCGACGACACCACGACCCGTCCGGTCAGGCCTGAGCGCTGCCCGTCAAGACGGCGGTGAACAGGTCGAACAGTGGGCGCAGGGCGCACGGGCTGGTGTCGGAGGTGCAGCCGATGGACGACGAACCGGAGTCGGCGACCGGGAGGGACGCGGCCTGGGCGGTGCCGAGCGGGGCGGCGACGGACAGGGCGGCGGCCGCGAGGGCCCCGGCGATGATGCGCTTCATTGGTTCACTCCAGTGTTCGATGTGCCGGTAGGTCGACACGACTGCTGACGCTACCGATCGCGAGGGCGAGCGAAAGCCCCGAAATCCAGGGTGCGCGGCAGGGCGACGCCCGCCCGATCGCGCGGATCGGACGGGCGTCGACGGTGGTGCGGCGGTCAGGAGACGATCGGGAGGTACACCTTGCTGCCCTGGTCGGCGAACTCGGCGGACTTCTCGGCCATGCCCGCCTCGATGGCGGCCACGTCGGTGAGGCCCTGCTTCTCCGCGTACTCGCGCACGTCGGCGGAGATCCGCATCGAGCAGAACTTCGGCCCGCACATCGAGCAGAAGTGGGCGGTCTTGGCCGGCTCGGCGGGCATCGTCTCGTCGTGGTACTCGCGGGCGGTGTCGGGATCCAGCGAGAGGGCGAACTGGTCGTGCCAGCGGAATTCGAAACGGGCCTTGGACAATTCGTTGTCGCGGTCCTGGGCGTGCGGGTGGCCCTTGGCGAGGTCGGCGGCGTGGGCGGCGATCTTGTAGGTGATGACGCCGACCTTGACGTCGTCGCGGTTGGGCAGCCCCAGGTGCTCTTTGGGGGTGACGTAGCAGAGCATCGCGGTGCCCGCCTGGGCGATGATCGCGGCGCCGATGGCCGAGGTGATGTGGTCGTAGGCGGGCGCGATATCGGTGGCCAGCGGGCCGAGGGTGTAGAACGGCGCTTCTTCGCACAGCTCTTCCTCGAGCCGAACGTTCTCGACGATCTTGTGCATCGGCACGTGGCCGGGGCCCTCGATCATCACCTGCACGCCGTAGGATTTCGCGATCTTGGTGAGTTCGCCGAGGGTGCGCAGTTCGGCGAACTGGGCCTCGTCGTTGGCGTCGGCGATGGAGCCGGGGCGCAGGCCGTCGCCGAGGGAGAAGGTCACGTCGTACTTCGCGAGGATCTCGCACAGTTCCCGGAAGTGCGTGTACAGGAACGATTCCTGGTGATGGGCCAAACACCAAGCGGCCATGATGGATCCACCGCGCGAGACGATGCCGGTGACGCGCTTGGCGGTGAGCGGGATATAGCGCAACAACACGCCCGCGTGCACGGTCATGTAGTCGACACCCTGCTCGCACTGCTCGATCACAGTGTCGCGGTACATTTCCCAGGTGAGCTCGGTGGGATCACCGTTGACCTTCTCCAGCGCCTGGTAGATCGGAACGGTGCCGATCGGGACGGGCGAGTTGCGCAGGATCCATTCGCGGGTCTCGTGGATGTTCTTCCCGGTGGACAGGTCCATGATGGTGTCGGCGCCCCAGCGCGCGGCCCACACCATCTTCTCGACCTCTTCGGCGATCGACGACGAGACCGCCGAGTTGCCGATATTGGCATTGATCTTGACCAGGAACTTCTTGCCGATGATGGTCGGCTCCAGCTCCGGGTGGTTGTGGTTGGCGGGGATCACCGCGCGACCGAGCGCGACCTCGTCGCGCACCAGCTCGGGCGAGACACCCTCGCGGGCGGCGATGAACCGCATCTCGGGGGTGATGATGCCCTCGCGAGCCCAGTGCAGCTGAGTACGCGGGCCTTCGACGGTGGGCTTGTCCCATTCGTCGCGCAGTTTCGGCAGCCCGGCTTCGAGATCGATCACCGCGTTGTCGTCGGTGTACGGCCCGCTGGTGTCGAAGACATCGAAGTGGTCGCCGTTGGTGAGGTTGATGCGGCGAACCGGGATGCGCAGGCCGTCTACCTGCTGGTAGTGCTTGACGCTGCCCTGGATCGGTCCGGTGGTGACGGTGTCGACCGCCCCGGTGGAAGACGTGTTCGAGCCCATGACTGTTCCTCCCTACGCCGGCATTACCCGGTCAGGTTCATACGGTCGACGGCCCTGAACGCCCGATAGGGCTAGCCGTCCTCTCAGCCCGCTGGTGCGAGCCCCCGTTGGTGTGAATTGCCCCGCCGACGTTACCCGCCGGGTATCGCGACCCGCCCGGGGATGGACCGGACGGATCGCGCGCGAGGCTCGCTACACCGACGCCGAGTCGAGCTGCTTCGGCGCGTCATGCGTGCTGTCCTCGGCTTCATCGAGACCGAACTTGTTGTGCAGCGCCGCGAGTGGCTTCGGTGCCCACCAGTTCCAGGTGCCCATCATCCGCATGAGCGCGGGTGCGAGCAGGCCGCGAATCACCGTCGCGTCGCTGATCACCGCCAGCGCGCAGCCGAGGCCGAACAGCTTCATCATCGAGACGCCGGAGGTGGCGACGCCGAGGAACACGATGCTCATCAGTAGGGCGGCGGCGGTGAAAATGCGTCCGGTGCGGGCCACGCCCATCGCGACGGCCTCGGTATTGCCCTCGGTGGTCTTCGGTCCGGCCAGCCATTCCTCGCGGATTCGGGAGAGCAGGAAGACCTCGTAGTCCATGGACGCGCCGAAGGCCAGGCTGAACATGAGGATGGGCATGGCCAGGTTGAGGGTGCCGGTGGCGGTGAAGCCGAGCAGTTCCGACAGGTGTCCTTCCTGGAAGATCCACACCATCGCGCCGAAGGTCGCGGCCAGCGACAGGATATTGAGGATCAGCGCCTTGATCGGCAACACCACGCTGCCGGTGAACAGGAACAGCAGCACCAGGGTGGTGAGCGCGATCAGCGCGCCCGCCAGTGGCAGTTTGCCGGTGATCGCCTCGACCGAGTCCTGGTTGAGCGCGGCCGGGCCGGTGATCAGGGCTTTCGATGGGGCGGCAACGGCGCGCAGGGTATCGAGTTGGGCGCCGCCGGCGTCGGAGTAGGGGTCGAGTGAGGTGGCGACCGACAGGTAGGCGCCGTGTTGTGCATCCGTCATCTCGGGTACACCCGCGGCCACCCGCAGCCCGTTGCGGTACACCGCCGCGCTGCTGAGCACGGCAGGCACGTCGGGCACGGTGGACAGCTCGCGCGCGTAGGTGTCGAGTTCGGCTGCGCTGCCACGGAATTCGGGCAGCACGATGGTCGCGGCCGAGGCGAGGTCGGCGTCGAATTCGGTGCGCAGGATGTCGCCCACTTCGCGACTGGCGACGCCGGTGGGCAGCGACCGGTCGTCGGGGTAGCCGAACTGGACACCGAGGAACGGTGAGCCGAGCAGCAACAGGAACGCGGTGGTGGCCAGCGCGATCGACATCGGCCGCTTCATCACCGCGACGACGAGGCGATACCAGAACGTCTGGCGCGGCGGCTTCTCCGTCCGCGGGGCCAGCCGGAACAGGCGGCGCATCGGTGCGCGCAGATCGCCCGCGTCGATGCGATCGCCGACCAGGATGAGCATCGCGGGCAGCACGATCACCGCGGCGGCCGCGGCGGCGGCCACCACGGCGATGCCCGCGTAGGCGAACGACTTGAAGAAGTACTGCGGGAACACCAGCAGTGCCGACAGCGAGAGCGCGACGACAAGTGCCGAGTACACGACCGTACGACCGGCGGTCTGGATCGCCCGGGTCACCGCGGCAGACGGCGTGGCGCCCGCGGTCAATTCCTCGCGATACCGGCTGACGATGAACAGGCTGTAGTCGATCGCCAGCGCGAGTCCGAGTGCCGTGGTCATGTTCAGCGCGAAGATCGACACATCGGTCAGGGCGGTGAGCACGCGCAGAATGCCCAGCGACGCCGCGATGGCGAACAGTCCGATCGCGATCGGCAGCGCGGCAGCCATCAGACTGCCGAACACCAGGGCGAGCAACAGGCCGGTGATCGGGATCGCGATCGCCTCGGCGATGATCAGGTCCTTGCTGATCTGGGTGTTGATATCGGCGAAGGAGGCGGCGAGCCCACCGGCCTTTACGGTGACCGCACCGCTCTCGACCTGCAGTTGCTCGCTCAGCATCGCCGCCCGAACGGGCAGTTCGGCATCGTCGCCCTCGATGCTGGCCAGGATCAGCGCGTGCTTGCCGTCGTTGCTGAGCATCGCCTGTTTGAGGTCGGGGCGTGCGGTCCAATACGACTGCACGCCGCTGACAATCTCGGCATGCGCGTCGAGGACGGCGATCGCATGCTCGGCCGCCGCCCGCGCGGCGCCGGAATCGGCCACGTTCTCGGCGGAGATCGTCAGGACGTAGTTGGGCTCGCTGCCAGGGAAGTGGTCGCCGAGGTATTGGCTCGCCTGCACCGAATCGAGATCACCGGTGACGAATCCGCCCGATTTCATGTGCGAGTGCACCGTAGCGCCGATCGCGCCACACAGGACCATCAGCAAGAGCGCGATTGCGACCACCCAGCGGGGTCGGGCAACGGCGGTGCGGGCGATTGTCGTCAACATCGTCGGGCCCTCTTTGTCGGAAACTGTTCGGGATGTTCGAACCGTTACCGTATCCCGCGCCTGATTCTGCCCGATACCGCCTCGGGGTGGAGGTAGGCCGAGTACCATCTCCGCCCCTGGGTGGACGATCCCGCCGACTCGATGTGGTTATCCCGTGGACGACCCGTTGAAAAGCGCGGCCTGGAGCAGGCCGAGAAGGTAGGGGACCTGTTCCGACGAACTGTTGGAGCAGGGCACCGGATACGGCCCGCACTCCGCTGCGGCGGGCGCTGCCAGCGGAAGCTGGACGAGGCCGATGACAGCGAGACCCGCAGCGGTGGCGATGAGAGATTTCATGGGAGCCAACGTAACGGCGCGGCGGCGGGTGCTGGGAGTCCTAAGTTTCAGGGGCGTGAAGTGTTGTGCGCGGGCAGGATTCGTCCACCTACCCGGCCGAGGCCGATTCGTCTTCCCTCCGTGCCGGGAGCGGTGGCCGTGATCGCCACCTCGTCGCCGTCGGCGAGGAAGGTGCGTGACCGACCGGCCACGGTGATGGGTTGTGTACCACCCCAGGACAATTCGATGAATGAGCCGCGCTGGGTCGGCTCGGGGCCGGAGATGGTGCCGGAGGCGTAGAGGTCGCCGGGGCGGATCGAGGCGCCGTTGGCGGTGAGGTGGGCCAACATCTGGGCGGGGGACCAGTACATGCGCGCGTAGGGCGGGTGCGCGACGACCTCGCCGTTCCACGCGACGGACAGCTCGATGTCGAGGCCGAAATCGTCGAGGCCGCGCAGGTAGGGGAGGGGTTCGGGGTCCTGTGTCGGGAGCGGCACCCGGGCCGCTGTCAGTGCGGCCAGCGGGGTGATCCAGGCCGAGATCGAGGTGGCGAACGACTTGCCGAGGAACGGGCCGAGTGGTTGGTACTCCCACGCTTGGATATCGCGCGCCGACCAGTCGTTGACCAGTGCGACGCCGAAAACATGCTCGGTGAATTCGTCGACGGTGACCGGTACGCCGAGGGTGGAGCCCGCGCCGACGACGAAGCCCAATTCGGCCTCGATATCCAGGCGCTCAGAGGGGCCGAAATCGATTGTGCCAGAGGCTGTTCGGCGTTGACCTCGCGGCCGGATGATCGGTGTATCCGATACGACGACGGTGCCTGCCCGGCCGTGATAGCCCACCGGTAGGTGTCGCCAATTCGGTAGCAGCGGTTCACTGTCCGGACGGAAGAGCCTGCCGAGATTGGTGGCGTGGTCGATGCTGGCGTAGAAGTCGACGTAGTCGCCGATCCGCACCGGCAGCGCCATGCGCACCGCAGACGCGGGATACACGGCATCGACCGGCAGGGCGGTATCGGCTAGTGCGCGCAACCTGTCGCGGACCTCGCGCCAGCGGCGGGCACCCTGTGCGAGAAAGGCATTCATCGCAGGTTGCGAGAAGGTCGAATCATCGAGCAGCGCAGCCAGATCGAGCACCATGTCGCCCAACCGGCAACCCACCCGGAAGTCGCCGCCGGGTGGTGCGAAAACACCGTAGGGCATATGTTCCGGCCCGAACAGCGAATCGGCGGGGACCTCCACGCGCAGCAGGCTCACCGCAGCCCCGGCCCGCGACCCGACCAGGTCCACGCGTACGCCGGATCCTCGCAGGCCAGCGCACCTTCACCGAGTTGCAGCGGACGGAACGTATCCACCATCACGGCCAGTTCGTCGAAGAACTCCGCCCCGACGCTGCGTTCGTAAGCGCCGGGTTGTGGGCCGTGCGCATAACCGCCCGGATGCACCGACACCGAACCCTGGGTGATGCCGGAACCCTTGCGCGCCTCGTAGTTTCCACCGCAATAGAACATGATCTCGTCGGAATCCACATTGGAGTGGTAGTACGGCACCGGAATCGACAGCGGGTGATAGTCCACCTTGCGCGGCACGAAATTGCAGATAACGAAATTGTCGGCCTCGAAGGCCTGGTGCACCGGTGGCGGCTGATGCACGCGGCCGGTGATCGGTTCGAAATCGGCGATATTGAAGGTGTAGGGGTACAGGCAGCCGTCCCAGCCGACGACGTCGAACGGATGTGTCGCGTAGGTCATTCTGGTGCCGATCACCTCGTTGCCCGCGCGATGCTTCACCAACACCTCCACGTCGGTGTCGTCGACGAGCAGCAACTCGCGCGGTCCGTGCAGATCGCGCTCGCAATAGGGCGCGCTCTCCAGCAGTTGACCGAATTTCGAGAGATAGCGTTTGGGTGGGGTGATGTGGCTCGATGCCTCGATCACGTACGCGCGCAACGGTTCCTCGCCCGTCGGCAGCCAGCGGTGGGTCGTCGCCCGCGGCACGACTACCTGGTCGCCTCGGCGTACCGGCAGGATTCCGAAGACGCTTTCCACCACGGCCGCACCGGATTCCACGTACACCAGCTCGTCGCCGATGGCATTGCGGTACAGCGGGGACGCGCCCTTGGCGACCACATACGAGATCCGCACGTCAGCATTGGCCAGCAGCAGTCTGCGCCCGGTGACCGGGTCGGTCGCGACCGCCGTATCGCCGGGGAAGAGCAGGGGCAGCCGCAGATGCCGATGGTGCAGTGGATGATTCGGCGTCAAGGTCTGGTCGGGCAGCTCCCAGACGGTCGCATCGACGATCGCGGGCGGCAGGGCGCGGTGATAGAGCAGCGAGGAGTCGCCGGAGAACCCCTCCTCGCCCATCAGCTCTTCGTAGTAGAGGTTGCCGTGCTCATCGCGATGCTGCGTATGCCGCTTCGGCGGCACCGCACCAACCCGGCGGTAGAACATCGAGTGAACCTCCCGCTGCGTCGCAGGCTGAAACTTCTCCCTCCAACGTAACCGAGAACGCGCGGAAAATCCGTCAGAACTCCGCGATCACCGGAGCATGATCACTGGCGCCCTTGCCCTTGCGTTCCTCGCGGTCCACCGAGGCGTCCTTGATCTGGTCGGCGAGGGCGGGGGAGGCGAGGACGAAGTCGATGCGCATGCCCTCCTTGCGGGGGAAACGCAGCTGGGTGTAGTCCCAATAGGTATAGACGCCGGGGCCAGGGGCGAACGGGCGCATCACATCGCGGAAGCCGAGGTCGAGCATGGACTGGAAGGCTTCGCGTTCGGGCGCGGAGGTGTGGGTCTTGCCGATGAACAGTTCGGGCGCCCACACATCGTCGTCGGTAGGGGCGATGTTCCAGTCGCCGACCAGCGCGATCTTCGCCGCGGGGTCTTCGGCCAGCCAGCTCGCCGCCTTCGCGTGCAGGGTCGAGAGCCAGTTCAGTTTGTAGGTGTAGTGCGGGTCGTCGAGCGCACGACCGTTGGGGACATAGAGACTCCACACTCGCACCCCACCGCAGGTCGCACCGAGCGCACGCGCCTCGACCACCGGCGATTCGATCAGCGAATCGCCCGCGTTCTTGTCGAAGCCGGGCTGATCGGGGAACGCGAACTCGACATCGGTGAGCCCGACCCGCGACACGATCGCGACCCCGTTCCACTGATTGAGCCCCACGTGCGCCACCTCGTACCCGGCGGCCTCGAACTGCTCGAAGGGAAACTGATCGTCACGGCATTTGGTCTCCTGCAACGCCAGCACATCGATGTCGTGGCGGTCCAGGAAGGCGATCGCCCGATCGACGCGGGAGCGGATCGAGTTGACGTTCCAAGTGGCGAGACGCACGGTGGCGGTGTCCTTTCGATGAACTGTTCAGAACCGCGGCGCCGGCCGCTAGTGCCCCTGCGGGGCGGCGTAGCGGTAGGCGTGGTGCTCGATGAAGCCGAGTTCGCGGTAGAGGGCGAGCGCGGCGGAGTTTCCCACCTCGACCTGGACGTAGGCGTGGCTCGCGCCCTGCTCGGCTCCCCACCGGATCAGTTCGGCGCACAGCAGGGCGCCGAGCCCGTTGCGGCGGTGCGCGGTCGCCACGGCCACACAGGTGAGGCCGACCCAGCGGCGACCGTCGGGCGCGGTGGTCACCGCACCGCGGCCGATGGACAAGGGCTGGGGCAGGCCCAACGAGGCGAAGCCGAGAACGCCGTCGAGGACCGAGGTGAGCACGGCCCGGTCCGGCTCGCGCACAGCGGGATCCAGGGGGATCTCACCGCGGTAGCGGTGCGTTCGGAGCCAACCGTCCTCGGGTTCGCTGCTGATGCGCACCATCGACGGTCCTTGCGGGAGCACGAAATTCGCGATGTCCAGGCCGAGGACCACGGTCTCGCTCCAGGTGTTCCACGTGGGGGGCACGGGGGCCAGCCGGTCGGGTAGCTGCAGCAGTAGCGGCAATTCCTGACTCGTGTACCAGTCCGCGATCTTGTGCATGGTGTCGATCGACAACACCGCGGGGATGCCCGACTCACCCAGCGGCACAGCCGAATTCGCACGTCCGGTGTAGCCGTTGCCTGCCCGCGCCAGCCAGCCGTCGATCCACAGGTGCGCGCTGCCCGGCCAGGCCATGGCCGCCGCGGTCTCCAGCGAGCGGATCTCCTTGGTCCGAATGGGCCGTGGCCCCAGTGCTTTCAACGCGACGACGCGATCGGCCGACACCGAGACCAGCTCACCCTCGGCGGTACGCACCGACGGCGGCGTCAGTGACACCAGTTCGCCGATCACATCGGTGAGCGGCTGGGGATATCCCGCGGGCAGCTGGTACCGCATCACCACGCGTCGACCCAGCGGAATCATGGTTGCCGGCCGCCTTGGTCTGGACTGAGTGAAGGGTGCGACGACGAAGTGCCCGGAGGCAGGCAAGATCGAGGGAACAGGCCGAAGGCCCGCGGCGCCGACCGCGACGATTCAGTCGTCATGACCGAAGGGGTCGGGGACGGTGCCCGGAATCCAGCTCAAACCCGGTGTGCCCCAGCCGTTTCGCTTGATGGCCTTCTTGGCAGCGCGAGCATTGCGGCCGATCAGCACGTCGACGTAGAGGAAACCGTCGAGGTGACCCACTTCGTGCTGGAGCATGCGGGCGAAGAAACCGGTGCCCTCCAGTTCGACGGGCTCACCGTTCTCGTCGGTCCCGGTGACCTTCGCCCAATCCGCGCGACCGGTCGGGAACTGCTCGCCGGGCACCGACAGGCAGCCTTCCTCGTCGTCATCGGGGTCGGGCATGGTCTCGGGGATCGCCGAGGTCTCCAGCACCGGGTTCACCACCACGCCCTTGCGGCGGAGGGGATTGCCCGCGGCGTCGAAGTCGGGGCAGTCGTAGACGAACAGCCGTTTGCCGACGCCGACCTGATTGGCCGCCAGGCCGACACCCTTGGACTCTTCGAGCGTGTCGTACATGTCCGCGATGAGCTCGGCCAGCTCCGCAGGGGTCTCCGTCACCTTCGCGGTGGGGTTGTGGAGAACGGGGTCACCGACGATCACGATCGGGAGAATTGCCATGGTCGCCATTATCGCCGCTCGCGTGGCCGGACGATCGGCGGACCCCTGTGGGCCGCGCCACCACGCCGAGCGCGTACGCCCTACTGGCCTTCAGTCAACACGCCGTGACATGGCTCGAAGGATCTGGGGAACCCGTGGTTGAATGACGACGGTATTCACCCATCTCGTGATACTCGGCGAGGGAGCACGATGGACGGCGCAGCAGCTCGGCATATCCCCGGTATCTCCGACGGCCCCGGTGCGGGCGAACAGGATTCGGCGGCCGACGAGAGCACCGGTTTGAGCCGCCGCGAGCTCGACATCCTGGACTTCGAACGCAAGTGGTGGAAGTACGCGGGCGCCAAGGAAGACGCGATCCGCGAACTGTTCTCCATGTCGGCCACCCGGTACTACCAGGTACTCAACGCGGTCGTCGACTCCGACGCCGCGCTGGCCGCCGACCCGATGCTGGTCAAGCGGCTGCGCAGACTGCGGGCCAGCAGGCAGAAGTCGCGTGCCGCCCGCAAACTCGGTTTCCAGGTCTGACATGACGGCCACACACCCTCGGTTGCGACTAGGGTTGGGCGGGTGAGCAACCCGAACCCCACCCCCGGCGGCCCGCCGTTGCGCGCGCTGGCGATGGTGTTGATCGCGCTGGCCATTGTCTTCGCCGGTCTGGGTGCGATGTCGCTGTCGAACTCCGATGCCCAGGCAACCGATGCGGAGCAGACCGAGACCACCACCTCCAGCGCGGTCGCGCAGGCACCGGCCACCACGTCCGCGCCCACGACCACCAGCGCGGCCGCGCCGACCACGACGACCTCGGTCGCGCCGACCACGACCACGACCACCACGACGACCCCGGCTCCGGCGTCGACTGGCGCGGATCAGACTGTGTCGGTGCGAGTGCTGAACAACAGCCTGGTAGCGGGCCTGGCCGCGCGGACCGCGGGCGAACTCGCCACGGCGGGCTGGACCAATGTGAGCACCGGCAACTACAGCGGCGCGAACCTGACCACCACCACCGTGTATTACGGCGGCGGCGCGGGCGACAAGGCCGCGGCCACCGAGATCGCCGAACAGGTCGGCGGGACGGTCGCACCCAAGACGGGGGATACCTCGCCGGGTGTCGTGGTCGTCCTGACCGGTCGCTGAACCGAGCGTGGCACGCGGTGCCGTAGGCCGTGTCGCCACTGTGGCATCATCGTGATCGGTATCGCCCCTCCTCCGATAAGGAGTCCCCTGATGGACACGCCGACCTCTCGTCGCCCGTCCTGGCGCATTGTGACCCCGGTGCTCGCGGTCGCCGCGCTCGGGCTCGCAGCTTGCACCAGCAGCCAGGAGTCGAGTGACGTCAAGGGCACCACGCCGCCGGTGTGGACCAGCTCGTCGGCGCCCGCGGGTGACAGCGGCGGCCACGGTGGTGGCCACGCCGCACCGTCGGAGACCGCGGCCCCCGGCCACGGCGACGATCACGGCAGCGTGGCAGGCGGCCTGAAGACCTCGCTGAAGAATGGTTCGGGCGCCGAGGTGGGCACCGCGACCATCGCCCAGGAGGGCGGCCACCTGGTCGTCACCGTCGAGGCGCGCGGCCTGACCCCCGGCTTCCACGGCCTGCACTTCCACCAGAACGGCACCTGCGAGGGCGACTTCGCCTCGGCCGGTGGGCATCTGCAGGTCGGCGGTGCCACCGCGCACCCGGCCAGCGGTGACCTCACCTCGCTGCAGGTCGGCGCCGACGGCTCCGCGAAGCTGGTCACCCGGACCGACGCGGTCACCCTCGACAACGTCAAGGGCAAGGCCCTGATCATCCACGCCGGCGCCGACAACTTCGGCAACATCCCCCCGCGCTACACGCGTGAAGGCGGCACCGGCCCGGACGAAACCACCCTGTCCACCGGCGATGCGGGCGCCCGGGTGGCGTGCGGCGTAGTCGGTTAGCGGGTCACCCATGGCCGGGGCATACGAGTCGGTTCCGTTTCGCGGTTCGCCCCGGCCGACCATCGGCATCGAATGGGAGATCGCGCTCGTCGACAAGATGACGCGCGATCTGTCCAACACCGCCTCCGCGGTGTTCGATGCCGTCGGTGACCTGCGCGCCCACGACGGCACCCCGCAGGTCACCAAGGAATTGCTGCGCAACACGGTCGAACTGGTGACCGGGGTGCACGAGACGGTCGGCGGCGCGGTGGAAGACCTGCGCGGCACCATGAACGCGGTGCGGCGCGCGGCCGACCCGCTCGGTGTCGACCTGTTCTGCGCGGGAACCCACCCGTTCGCGCAGTGGTCGGCCCAACAGCTCACGCGCTCACCGCACTACGACGAACTGATCGAACGCACGCAGTGGTGGGGCAGGCAGATGCTCATCTGGGGTGTGCACGTGCATGTCGGAGTGTCGCACCGGGACAAGGTCTTTCCGATCCTGAACTCGCTGTTGCTGTCGTATCCGCATCTGCTGGCGCTGTCGGCGTCCTCGCCGATGTGGTCCGGCGACGACACCGGGTACGCCAGCAATCGCGCGCTGATGTTCCAGCAGTTGCCGACCGCCGGGCTGCCGTTCCAGTTCGAGCACTGGCGCCAGTTCGAGGGTTTCGTGCACGACCAGATGAAAACCGGTGTGTTCGAACAACTCGGCGGTATGCATTGGGACATCCGGCCCGCGCCCAAGTGGGGCACCATCGAGGTGCGCGTGTGCGACGGGCTGTCCAGTCGCGCCGAACTGGCCTCGGTGGCCGCGCTGATCCACTGCCTGATCGTCGATCTGGACCAACGCCTCGAGAACGGCGAGACTCTGCCCACGCTGCCGCCGTGGCATGTGCAGGAGAACAAGTGGCGGGCCGCGCGCTACGGACTCGACGCGATCGTGATCGTCGACGATGCCAGCAATGAGCGTTTGGTCACCGACGATCTGATGGATCTGCTCACCCGGCTCGAGCCGACCGCCAAACGCCTCGGCTGCGCCGACGAGTTGGCCGCGGTGGCCGACATTCCCCGGTACGGCGGCTCCTACCAGCGCCAACGCCGGGTCGCCGCACAGACACAGGGCGACATGGTCGCGGTGGTCGACGCGCTGGTGTGTGAGCTGGATCAGTAGCGTTCAGCTGCGCAGTGGGATGGCGTTCACCCGCCGTTTACGATAGTTGGATGCTTGTCGAACATCCGCGCACCGTTGCGGGGGGTGCCACCCTCGGTTCTCGTCTGCGTGAACCACGCACACTCGCCGTAGTCGCGGTGTCGGCAGTGCTCGCGCTGCTGGTCGGATTGCAGATCGTAGCCTCGATCAACGGCTTCGACGGACCCTTGGCGAGCCTGGCTCGCGACTTCGTCGGCACGCCCAAATCGATGTCGGTGCCGTGGGCCGGCCTGGTGCTCGCGCTGGTCGGGATCTCCGCGCGCCGGCGGGTGCTCGCACTGGCCGTCGCGGTCGGGATCGACGCGGTGTGGGTCGCGCTGCGGCTCATCGACGGCAAGCCGTTCGCGGTCGGCAACGGGCCGACGATCGTGCTGGCCGTGCTGGCTGTCGTCGCCGCGGTCCGCTGGCGGGGTCGCGAGCGCGCGGACGCGTTGAAGGCCGTCGCGCTCGGTGCGCTGCTGGTGCTGGCCACCAAGGTCGGTGATGTGTGGTTGCACCTGACCTCGGCCGTGCGACCCACGGTGCTCGACGAATACGCGATGCTCGCCGATCACGCGCTCGGTGATCCGTCGTGGGTTGTCGGGCGGGTACTGGAGGTACTCGGGCCCGAGGTGTACGCGGTGCTGCACTGGGTCTACATCGAACTGCCGGTGGCCGCGATCGCGGTGGCGGTGTGGCAGCTGCGCAAAGTGGTGACGACCGGGCGCTGGCCCAGCCACTACCTGGTGCGCACCTTCCTGGTGCTCGGTCTGGTCGGGCCGCTGTTCTATGTGCTGTTCCCGGTGGTCGGGCCGATGTTCGCGTACGGGGCCGACGGGCACGGTTTCCAGGTGGGCAACTTCTGGCCCGCCGCGCTGCCGCCGCTCGACCCGAACCCGGCCGCGCTGCCCTTCGACGAGTTCACCCCGCGCAACTGCATGCCCTCGATGCACACCGCCTGGGCGCTGGCGCTGTTCATCCACACCCGCCGCGATGTCGACGGATCGCGCGCGCCGATCTGGATGCGCTGGGGCGGGGCGTTCTGGCTGGCCGCCACGGTCACCGCGACGCTCGGGTTCGGCTATCACTACGGCGTGGATCTGGTCGCGGGCGCGGTGCTGTGCCTGACCGTCGAATCCGCGTTGCGTGCGCCCGAGCGAGGGTGGGGTGCGTTCCGGATTCGGCTGGTCGGCTTCGGTGTGGCCGTGTTCGCGGCGCTGCTGCTGGCCTACCGGTACCTGGCGGTGCCGATGTCGGAGTATCCGATGGCCGCGGGTGCGATCGTGCTCGGGCTGTTGGCCGCGGTGTCGGTCGCCTTCCACAACACCTGGTTCGTCCGCGCCCCCGAGCCCGCCATCGAGCGAATCGCGACGCCCGCCGGTTAGCGCAGTCCGTCGCGGTGGCGTTGTTCTCGGTAGGCGGTGCGGCCGATGAGGTGGGCGACGACCGGGGCCGTGATGATGGTGAACAGGCCGGTGAGCACGAGCATCCAGACATTGATGTCGCCGCGGATGTCGATGCCGGTGCCGATGAGAACCAGCATGAGTCCGACCACCTGTGGCTTGGTGGCCGCGTGCATGCGGGTGAGCGTGTCGGGGAAGCGGACGATGCCGATCGAGGCCGTGAACGCGAGCGCGCAACCGGCGAGGATCAGGATCGCCGAGACCCATTCCCACGCGCTCATCGCTCGTCCCTGACACGGAACCGGGTCACGGCGGCCGAGCCGAGGAACCCGACCAGCGCGAGCGCGACGATCGCCGGGATCACCGTGGTGTCGTCGCTGTAGGCGGCCCAGACCGCGAGCCCGGACGCGGCGATGGCCATCAGTGAATCGATCCCGACGACCCGGTCGAGGGTGCTCGGCCCGGCGAGTACGCGGTAGCTGGTGATCACCGCCGCGGCGGTGAGCAGAATGCCGGCGATGACGGCGACGACGGTCATGGTTGCACCTCCGTGGGCGGGTCGAGGCGGCGGCGCTCGCTCGGTCGTTCGAAGGCATCGATCAGCAGGTGTTCCAGGCGGCGGGTGGTGCGGTAGAACTTGACGACCGCTTCGTCGCTGCCCACATCGAGCACGTGCACATAGACCACGCAGCGCGCGCGATCGATTTCCAGGACCATGGTGCCCGGGATCAGATTCAGCAGGTCGGCGCATATCACCAGCACCAGATCGGACTGGATGCTCAGGTGCACGCGCAGCACACCCGAGACCGGTGGTCCGCTGGGCCGGATGGCGAACCAGGCCACCTGCAGACTCGATTCGAGCGTGTAATAGGTGCCGACAGCGATCAACGCGAGAAACGACAGCGGATGGAAGCGCCCGGCCACCGGGACCGAGGGGAGCGGCAGCGCGAGGGTCACGATCAGCGCGACCACCACGCCGGCGAGGGCGTTGGCGAAGCTCAGACCTCCCCAGAGGGCGACCCAGACGGCGGTGAGCCAGATCAACACGCACAGGCGAAGGACGTTGTCCCGATGGATGAGTCGGCTCATCGCAGCTCCGGTCCGAGTACCGATTCGATGTAGACCGACGGGTCGTTCAGGTCGTCGGCGGCGCGTTCGGCGATACCGAGCACCGGTCCGGCGAATACGGTGAGGGCGAGCCCGGCGGTGACCAGTCCGATCGTCGCCAGCACCATGAGCACGGGCATCCGGCCGGGGTCGGTGCGGTCCTCGTAGTACACGTCGGTCGAATCCTCCACCAGCGTGGGTAGATGCGCCGCGGTGAGATGACCCTCCGGCGCTTCTGCGCGCGGCCGCCAGAACGCCTTGCTCCAGACCCGCGCTACGGCATACAGCGTGAGCAGACTCGTGATCACCGAACCCGCGACCAGCACCCAGGCCAGCACGCTGCCCTCGGTGACACCGGCTTCGATCAGCGTGACCTTGCCGATGAATCCCGAGAAGGGCGGTATGCCACCGAGATTGAGCGCTGGGAGCAGGAACAGCATGCCCAGTAGCGGACTCGCTGTCGCCAGCCCGCCGATCCGGCGCAACGACACCGACCCCGCCTGGCGTTCGATCAGTCCGACAGCGAGGAACAGGGCGGTCTGCACCAGAATGTGGTGGGCCACGTAGTACACCGCGCCGGTCAGC
Source organism: Nocardia sp. NPDC058633 (assembly GCF_042717045.1). NCBI lineage: Bacteria > Bacillati > Actinomycetota > Actinomycetes > Mycobacteriales > Nocardiaceae > Nocardia > Nocardia sp. NPDC058633. The sequence continues at coordinate 360,926 of NZ_JBHXRA010000003.1, read as the reverse complement.
CCGGCGATGGTGGCAAGGCCGATGCCGAACACCATGTAGCCGATGTGGCTGACCAGGGTGAACGAGAGCAGTCGCCGGATATCGGTTTGCGCGATGGCGCCCAGGATGCCGACGAGCATGGTCGCCAGCCCGCACACCAGCAGGATGTCGTCGAACGCGCCGTCGGGGAACCAGAGTGTGTGGGTGCGGATGATCGCGTACACACCGACTTTGGTGAGCAGGCCCGCGAACACCGCGGTAACCGGCGCGGGCGCGGTGGGGTAGGAGTCGGGCAGCCAACTCGACAGTGGGAACACCGCCGCCTTGATCCCGAAAGCCACCAGCAGCACCGCGTAGCAGGCGGTGCGTACACCACTCGGTAACGCTTCCAGGCGCCCGGCCAGTTGCGCGAGATTCAGGGTGCCCGTGGCCGCGTAGGTGAGGGCGATGCCGATCAGGAAGATCAGCGACGACACCATCGACACCATCACATAGGCGACGCCGGTGCGGATCCGTTCTTCGGTGGCGCCGACGGTGAGCAGGACGAACGAGGCGACGAGCAGGATTTCGAAGCCGACGAACAGGTTGAACAGGTCGCCGGCCAGGAACGCGGTCGACACGCCCGCGGTCAGGATCAGGTAGGTGGGTCGGTAGATCGAGGTCGGCTGCCGTTCGCCGCCGTCGGAAATATTCTGTCCCGCACCGTAGATCGACACCACGAGCAGAACGAACGCCGAGACGAGCAGCATGGCCGCGCTGAGCCGGTCGACGACGAGGGTGATGCCGATCGGTGTCGGCCAGCCGCCCACCTGCACGGCGGTGGTGCCGTCGCGGTCGGCGAGATAGAGCAGCAGCCCGCTGATCACCAGCACCGCCGACAGCGCGGTGAGCGAGATGATCGCCTGTAGGCGGGGTTGTCGGCCGAAGATCAGGGTGGCCGCGGCGGCGAGCAGCGGGACAAGGACGGGCAGCGCGGCGATGGCGGGCAGCAGATCCGGGGACAGGGTCACTGTTCTGGATCCTCCCGTTCGCGCCGCGCGGCGACCTGGGCGTCCTCGGGGTCTTTGTGCACGTCTTCGGTGGTGGTGAGCATGTAGGCGCGATAGGCCAGCGCGAGAATGAAAGCGGCCACCCCCATGGTGATCACGATGGCGGTGAGCACCATGGCTTGCGCGAGCGGGTCGGCCATGCCGTCGGAGGAGGCGTCGGCGCCCGCGCGGATCGGTGGTGTGCCGTCCGGGCCCGCCATCGTGATGATCAGCAGGTTCACCGCGTTGCCGAGCAGGAGTATCCCGAGCAGCATCTTCGACACCACTCGCTCGAGCAGGAGGTAGACGCCGCACGCGGTGAGCGCGCCGATGGTGATGAGCATGGTCAGGTTCGCGGTCATACCGATTCCTTGTCCAGGCGGGCGCCGAGACTGCGCAGTACGTCCAGCACCAGCCCGACGATCACCAGGTAGACGCCGAGGTCGAAGAACAGGGCGGTGACCAGTTTGATGTGGCCGAGCAGCGGCAGCGTCACCTCGACGATGGCCGAGGACAGCGGGGGCGCGCCGAGGAGCAACGAGACGGTCGCGGTGCCCGCGGCCAGGATCAGACCCGCGCCGAGAAGGTGTCCGGCGTCGACCGGGAGCGCCTCGCCCAGTTCGTAGCGTCCGCCCGCCAGGTAGCGCAGGGTCAGCGCGAGACCGGCGATCAGACCGCCCGCGAAGCCGCCGCCGGGTGCGTTGTGGCCGGCGAAGAAGAAATACACCGACAGCACCATGATGGTGGGGAAGATGAGTCGGGTGGTGATCTGCAGGACCATCGATCGGTCGCGCCGATCGAGGAGCCGGGCGGCGGGCAGCCAGTTCACCGCGTCGGGGTCGTAGTTCGGTGAGTCGACGGCGCGGGGCGCGCTGCCGAAGCGTCGGCTACGGAACACCAGCGACGCGACACCGGTCGCGGCGACGACCAGCACCGAGATCTCGCCCAGGGTGTCCCAGGCGCGAATGTCGACGAGCAGGACGTTGACCGCGTTCTTGCCGCCGCCGATCCGGTAGGCCGCATCGGGAATGGCAGGCCAGATCGGGGCACTGTGTCTGGCGGCGATGGCGAACGCGGCCAGCACGGGGACGGTGATGCCGACGGCGACGGCCAGGAGCGCGCGACGGAATTTGAACGCGGTGCCCTGGCTCTCGGCGATCTCGGCGGGAAACGCTCTCAGCACGAGCACGAAGACGACCAGAGTGAGTGTCTCGACCAGGAATTGGGTCAGTGCCAGGTCGGGTGCGCCGTGCAGCGCGAAGATCACGCCACAGCCATAGCCGGTCACTCCGACGACGAGCACGCTGGCCAGCCTGTTGCGCAAGACGGTGGCGGCCACCGCCATCGCGATCATGACCGCCCCGATCGCGGCCTGCAACGGTGAATCCCACAGTCGCAGTTGCACTCCCGTGCGGGTGCCGACGGCGAGCAGGATCGTCGGCAACACGACGAGGGTGCCGAGGATGGTGGCCTGGCTGGCAGGCAGCGACCCGGATTGCACAGTTCCGGTGATGCGCAACGACAGTCGGTCCATCGCGCGCAGCGCCGCGTCGTAGTTGCGATCGGCATTGCCAAGGCGCGGGTGTGCGGGTTCGCCGATCCGGCCGCGGATCAGGAACAGGGCCAGACCGGCCGCGACGACGAGCACCGTCAGCGCGAGTGGGCCGTTGACGCCGTGCCAGAGCGCGAGATGGCTGTCGAGGACCCCGGGCAATGACGCGGCGTAGGGGCTCAGCCAGCGATCGACGACAGGTGCGGCGAGTCCGCCGAACAGCCCGGCCACCGCGAGCACCGCGGGCGGGCCGAGCAGCAGCGGACCTGGTGCGTGCCAGGTGACCTCGCGCTCGGGGTTCGCGGTGATCCCGAAAGCGCCCCAGACGAATCGGATGCTGTAGGCCACGGTGAACGCCGAACCGACGGTGACCCCCGCCAACAGGGCGAATCGCACCGGCGGACTCAGCATCTCGGCCGACCACAGCGCGCCGAGCGCCGACTCCTTGCCGACGAACCCGAGCAGCGGTGGCAGTCCGGCCATGCTGAGCGCGGCGAGCACCGCGATCGCGCACAGCACCGGCGCTCGCCGGCCCAGCCCGGACAGTCGGCGCAGGTCCCTGGTGCCCGCACCGTGATCGATGATGCCGACCACCATGAACAGGCATGCCTTGAACAGGCCGTGCGCCACCAGCAGGGCGAGCCCGGCCAGCGCCGCGTCGGGGGAGCCGACGCCCACCATCGTGATCATCAGACCCAGCTGGCTGACGGTGCCGAACGCCAGCACCAGCTTCAGATCGTGCACCTGGATCGCCCGCCACCCCGCGAGCAGCATGGTGGCGATACCGAGCGGCAGCAGCATCAGATGCCACGGTGGTGTCTGCGCGAGCGCGGGCGCCAGCCGGGCCACCAGGTAGACACCGGCTTTCACCATCGCGGCGGCGTGCAGGTAGGCACTCACCGGGGTCGGCGCGGCCATCGCACCGGGCAACCAGAAGTGCAGCGGCACGATCGCCGATTTGCTGATCGCCCCCAACAGCACCAACCCGATCGCGACCGACACCGCGCTGCCCTGCGGGACAGCGTTCGCCGCGAGCAGATCCGACAGCAGGAAACTGTCGTAGCGCAGCCCGAGAACGACGATCCCGACCAGCATCGCCAACCCGCCCGCGCCCGTCACCAGCAGCGCCTGGATCGCGGCCCTTCGGCTGACCGAGCGCTCGGCGTAGTGGCCGACGAGCAGGAACGACAGTACCGTCGTGATTTCCCAGAAGACGTAGAGCAGCAGCATGTTATCGCTGGTCACCAGCCCGAACATGGCACCGGCGAATCCGGTCAGCTCGGCCGCGAACACTCCGAGCCGGGCTTCGTCACGCTCGAAATATCGCCCGCAATAGGCCAGGATCAACGCGCCGACGCCGAGCACCAGCGTGCACATGACCGCGGCGAGAGAGTCGAAGCTCAGATCGATGTTCATCGAAATCTGCGGCGCCCACCGCATCTGCGTGCGCACGGTGTCGCCCCAGTGCGCGATCACCCAGCCGAGACTGCCCAGCGGGACCAGCGCCAGCAGGTAGAAAGCGTTGCGGCCCAGCACTCGTACACACAGCGGGGCCAGCAGGGCGGCCAGTGCGTGAGCGAGCAGTACGGCTAGCAACTCCCCCTCCGTCGGGTAGGTAGCGGTCGAGTAGCGCGCCCCGATCCTACGGGTGGAAGTGATCTGTTCGGCGGCACCGAGGTTGTCGCGTCGGCCATGTCGTGGGGTGCGCGGCTATGGGTGCCGGCAGCTACAGCTCCGCGGCGTCGGCTGTGTTCGGGCGGATTCGCAGCAGCAGCAACAGTGCGGCGGCCGCGCCCGCGGTGATGGCGAACGCGGCGCGACCCGGGGTGGCATCGTCGGCGGTCGGCCCGCCGACCGGCCAGTTGCGCAGGTCGGTCGGGATCGCCCACACGATCGACGGCAGAAACAGCGCGCCGAGGCCGAGCACGGCACTGGGCAAATAGGAGCTGCGGATCGAACCGAACGCGTAGCCCGCGACGCACGCGAGCAGGACGGTGCCGAGCGTCCAAGAGTACGACCAGGGCAGCCGGTCGGCGACGGTCGCGTACGCGCAGATCACGGCCGCGCCGAGCAGCACGAGCCACGGTGTCGGCCAGTGCAGACCGGCGAAGATTCCCGCCGTCGCGACCGCGAGGACCAGCGGCAGGCTCCAGCCGAGACTCGGTGCGTCACCGAGCGAGTCGGCCGCCGCGGCCACGGCGATCGCGAGCAGCACGCCGACGCCGTCGCGGCCCGGCAGCAGCACCGCGGCGAGGAACGCGGTGACGATCGAGACCGTCACGGCCAGGCTCACCGACCAGAAATCGGCGCGCTGCCCGTCGAATTCGTTCGACAGCCATTCGGTGGCCAGCAGTGCCGACAGCGAAAGCAGCGTCGCGGCCACGATCGGGCTGATCGGCAGGTCGGCGGCCAGGCGAGTGGCCACGGGCAACATGATGCCGTGCCGATGACGCAGAGTGTTCACGACGAGCAGGACCACGGCCAGCACTATCAGCCACGGCGGCGTGCTCACCGCCTTGCTCGCTGTCTCGATGTTCGAACTCACCTCGCCGTAGACGAACACGACCATCGTGCCGAGCGCGAAACCGACGGCCGACCAGCGTCGGCGCAGCGCGCAGATGCCCAGCGTGCCGTAGACCACGCCGCCGCTGAGCGCGTCGATGTAGTTCTGGGTGGTGAGGACGTCGGCCGAGGTCACCGTCCGGCCGATGAAGTAGTTGATCGCCAGCACCAGCGAGCCGCAGGCGGCGCTCAGCCAGACCAGGCCGGGGCGGCTGAGCGGGCGCACCAACACCGCCACGCAGACGGCGACGATCAGCCCGAGCGCGGCCGCCCTCGGCACACTGTTGACCAGGCTCGCGACCCGATAGGGCGAACCGAGCGACTCGGCGGTGCTGAAGGTGAACGGCAGGAACAGCGCCATGCCCGCGACCACGGCACCGGTGAACGCCGTGACCGCGTCGATGCCATCCCCGAGTTTGGGCACGCAGGAAGGATACCGACGAAAAGCCGTCTACCTGGGATGTCGGCGGTCAGCCGCGGCTGTCAGCGTATCGTCGCAGCGATTCGACCTGCGCTGGGTCGAGGGAGGGGCGCACGGTGGCGCGAGCCGTGGCCACATCCGCCCCGGTGACGTCGGCGGCGGCCATATCGCGGCGAAGGGCCGAGAGCGCGGCCTCGCGGAGCAGAGCGGCACAGTCGGCCGCCGAGTAGCCGTCGAGATCCTCCGCCAGGGCGGCCAGGTCGACGTCGTCGGCGAGCGGAACCGAACGGCCCGCCGTGCGCAGGATCTCGAGGCGCGCGGGGCCGTCCGGCGGTGGCACGAACACGAGACGGTCGAGTCGGCCGGGCCGCAACAGGGCGGGGTCGATCAACTCGGGACGGTTCGTCGCGCCGACCACCACCACATCGCGCAGCGGTTCGACTCCGTCGAGTTCGGTGAGCAGAGCGGCGACCACTCGGTCCGATACTCCGGAGTCACTGCTCTGGCCGCGGCGGGGGGCGAGTGCGTCGACCTCGTCGAGGAAGATCAGCGACGGCGCCGAATCGCGGGCCCGCTGGAACAGTTCGCGGACCGCTCGTTCCGACGAACCGACCCACTTGTCCATCAGCTCAGCGCCTTTCACCGCGTGCACGCTGAGCTGACCGGTGCCCGCCAGTGCCCGCACGAGGAAGGTCTTGCCGCAGCCGGGTGGGCCGTACAGCAGGACGCCGCGGGGCGGTTCGATGCCGAGGCGGGCGAACGAGTCGGGGTGGCGTAGCGGCCACAGTACCGTTTCGGTGAGTGCCTGTTTGGTTTCGACCATGTCGCCGACGTCGTCGAGGTCGAGCGAGCCGATCGCCAATTCCTCTGTCCCCGAACGTGACAGCGGGCGGATCACGTCCAGTGCCCCCACCAGATCGTCCTGGGCGAGTTCTGGTTCGGTGTGTTCGCGGCTGGCCCGGCCCGCGGCGCGCACCGCCCCTTCGCGGCACAGTGCGGTCAGGTCGGCGACCACGAAACCCGGTGTGCGTGAGGCGATCACCTCGAGATCGAGGCTTCCGGCGGGTACCTTGCGCAACAGATGTTCCAGTAGGGCACGCCGAACGGCCGCGGTCGGCAGTGGCAGCGCCAGCTCGCGATCGCACAGGTCCGGTGCCCGCAGTCGCGAATCCACCTGTGTCGGATGGGCGGTGGTGGCCAGCAGGGCGACGCACGGCTTGCGCACGGCGGCTCGCAACTGGTCGAGCACGAGGGTGGCGACCGGTTCGGCCTCGGCGGGCAGCAGCGCGTCGATATCGGTGATCAACAGCACGCCGCCCTGTCCGGTCGCGACATCGGCCACCGCCTCGGCGACCTCGCGCAGCCGGGTGCCGCTCTCGGTCGCACCGACACTCGGCCCGTCGAGTTCGATGATGCGCCGTGGCGCGGCAACGGCTTTGGCGAACGTGGCCTTGCCGACCCCGGCCGGGCCGGTGACGAGCACGCCCAGATGTGCCGGTGCGCCGAGGGTCTTGAGCAACTCGGGCTCGTCGAGCGCCAAGCTCAGCCATTCGGCCAGCTTGGCCGCTTGAGCCTGCACCCCGGCCAGGTCCTCGACCTGGATCGGCACGTTCCCCGAACCCACTGTCGTGGCGACCGAGCCCGGCTGGTCCGACGAGGAAAGTCCCTGCTGTCCGTGCCCACTCGCCGAAAGCTGCCGCGGATCGCCGTCGCGTTCCATCGTGTGCTGGATCGCCGCCGCGCCCGCACCCCAGCCGACCGCCGAATTCGGTTGCACACTCACCGGTCCCGGCATCGGCTCGATCGCGGTCACGGTGAGCAGTTCGGTGGTCCAGGCGATACCGAAGGCGCGCGAGAGCGCCTGCGTGGCTGCCGAAGAACTGATGTCGGGGCCGAGATCGCGCGGGAGCAGCGACACCGTGTCACCCACGGTCACCACCTTGCCGAGCAGCGCCTGGCGCAGAGTGGCCGCCGGAACACTGGCCGTGGCGTGCGCCGAGCCGCTCAGCGAGATCTGCCTGGCGCCGAAGACCGTGACCGGCGCGACCGTCACCGCCGCGTTCTCCCGCAAGCCCACATTCGACAGCGTCACGTCATCGAGCAGCGCCACCCCGGGCGGACTGTCCGCGGGCGCCTTCGCCACCACCGCCGCGGTCCTGCGCGCGCCGATCAGGGCGATGCCGTCCCATTCGCGCAGGCCGAGGGCGGTGAGCGTCTCGGGGTGCAACCGAACCACCCCGCGGCGGGCATCGGCGGCGGAGGGGTTGAGCCGGGCGGTGAGCGAAAGTTCAGCCACCGTCCCATTCTGCCGCTTCCCGGCGCGATCAGTATCCGATAGGCAGACTGCAAGGTCAGCAGGCCAATCTGGCTGACATGACGAACTCTCGCCGCCAGTCGGTACGCTGCACCGGACGCGCCGGAGGTGCCGGCGCCGCGATCTACCGGGGAAAGCAGCAGATGAACCGAATCTCCCTCGCAGTACTGGCCGCCGGGGCACTGACCCTGACATTGGTCGGGTGCGGTTCCGGCGACGACTCCGCGGATGCGAGCGGGCTGCGCAAGGGCACGCCGAGCTCCAGCGCGCCCGCCACCACCTCGAGCGCGGCCCCGACCTCGGCCGCCGTGAGCGCCGACATCACCTGCGCGCAGTTCAAGTCGCTCGACTCCGACGGCGAGAAGAAGGCGATCGACGAGATCCTGGCCGAGAATCCCGGCAGCCCGTTCGAGGGCAGCCCCAACGTGGCGCTCAGCACCGTGAAGCTGGTCTGCCTCGTTCCGGCCAACGGTGACAAGCCGGTGGCCGACGCCGCCGGGATCAGGCCCGGCGGCTGACCCGGAGCGGCCCTGCCGGATCGCTCAGTTGATGAGCGATTGCCAGTTCGCGGGCACGCGCGAAGCGGGACCGGGAACGGATTGATCAGTCGGGTGGCTGGTCGGCGGGGCGAGTGCGGGGCCGTCGCTGTACATCTCACCGTTGGAGTAGTCGTAGAACCAGTCCTCGCCCGGTTCGTAGCTCTGCACGAACGGGTGCGCGGTGGCCTCGAAATGCTTCGTCGCGTGCTTGCTGGGGGAGCTGTCGCAGCAGCCGACATGCCCGCATTCGGCGCAGCGGCGCAGATGCACCCACCAGCCGCCGCTCTCGTCGCACTCGGCGCAACCCGCGCCACTGGGCGCCACGCTCGGATCGATCTTCGCTTCAGCCATCTCGACCTCCTGTAGTGGGTGTGCTGACATCCTCCGCTGTCGGTTCCAACGGCAGGCGGACGATGAACCGCGTGTTGCCGGGTTCCGATTCGACCCGGATGTCACCGTTGTGTTTGTTCACCACGATCCGGAACGAGATGTCGAGGCCGAGGCCGGTACCGTCACCGACCGGTTTGGTGGTGAAGAACGGCTCGAAGATGCGCCCCTGTGTGTCAGGGGAGATGCCCGGCCCGGTGTCCCCGATCTCGACGGCGGCGCAGTCGTTTTCCTGGAACGTGCGGATCGTCAGGGTGCCTTCCCCGCCCATCGCGTAGACCGCGTTGTCGATCAGATTGGTCCACACCTGATTGAGTTCGGCGGCGAAGCAGGGCACCGGCGGCAGGGCGCGGTCGTAGTCCTTGACCACGTGCACGCCGTCACCGAGCTTGCGGTTGAGCATCACCAGGGTGGAATCGAGCAGTTCGTGCAGGTCGACGACCTGATACGGCGCGCGATCCATCTGCGAATACTGTTTGGCCGCGCCGACGAGAGTGGAGATGCGGGTGGTCGAGTCGAAGATCTCGTTCATCAGCAGCTCGGTCTCGATGGTGTAGTTCAACCAGCGCACCGCACCCTCGAACACCGGCGCCTGGCAAGCTTCCAGGGTCGCGTGGACGCCCTCCAGCCAGTCGGTGTCCAGGCCCGCCTGCACGAAGGTCGGCGCCAGATTCCAGCCGTCGGCGATGCCGCGATCGGCGAACCAGTCCGCCAGCGCGTCCTCCCGATCGGCCGCTTCCATGGGGCTGAGGTCGGGTGCCTTGGCGACCTGCTCGGCGGCTTGCTCCTGCATCTCGACCAGCTTGACCAACGCATCGGGCGGGAACTTGCCCTCGGCCATCATCTTGAGCTTGTGCCGCATCCCGGCGACGCGTTCGCGCAGGCCGGAGGTGGCGCGCACCGCGGCGGCGGCGGGATTGTTGAGTTCGTGGGTGAGTCCGGCCGACAGCGAACCGAGGGCGAGCAGCCGCTCCCGTTCGGCGATCCGCTGGTTCGACTTCCGTCCGCCGAAGAACGCGCCCTCTAGCAGGTGCACGGCCATCGGGAACCACTCGTGCATCATTCGCGCGAAATCGTCGGCGCCGAGCACCAGGAAGCGGGATCGGCGCACCACATACATCGAGCCGTTGTAATTCTGGCTCACCTTGTCGCCCATGTAGGCCATCCACGCACCCGCGTACACACCGCGGTGGTCGGTGCGGTTGGTCTCGATCTCCACGCCGCCCGACATCGTGGTCAGGCGGATCTCGCCCTCGATCAGCACGTAGAAACAGGTGGCCGGTTCGCCTTCGCGGAACACCGGACCGGGGTCGACGCATTCGATGCTGCCCGCCGCGCACAGGTCGGCGAGCTGAGCGTCGTCGAGCTTCTCGAACAGGAACAGCGTGCGCAGTTCTTCCGGATCGCAGATCAGGGAACCCATCGACGTCTCCTAGGCCAGATACCGGTGGACGAGCATGACCGCCATCGCGCCCTCGCCGACCGCCGAGGCGACCCGCTTGGCGGACTCGGCGTGGACATCGCCCGCCACGAACACTCCGGGCACGCTGGTCTCGAGGTGCTGCGGTGGGCGCGGCAGTTCCCAGCCGGGGGGCCGGGCGCCGTCGACCATCAGGTCGGGTCCGGCCAGCACGTATCCGGCGGCGTCACGGGTGACAACGCCGTCGAGCCAGCCGGTCTGCGGTGCGGCGCCGATGAACAGGAACAGCCGTTGCGCGTCGACCTTGTCCTCGGATCCGGTGCTGTTGTCGCGCAGAATGATTCGTTCCAGGTGTGTGTCGCCGTCGACGCCGACCACCTCGGTCTCGGTGTGCACGATGATGTTTTCGATCCCCGCGATCTGCTGGACGAGATAGTGCGACATCGACCGCTCCAGCGAGTCGCCCCGTACCACCAGGTGCACGCGACGGGCGTTGCGGGACAGGAACACCGCGGCCTGCCCGGCCGAATTGGCCCCGCCGACGATGTAGACCTCCTGCTCGGCGCACTCCGCCGCTTCGGTCATCGCCGAGCCGTAGTACACGCCGCGCCCGGTGAATTCGTCCACGCCCGGCGCCGGATGCCGTCGATAGTCCACGCCCGTGGCGATCAACACCGTGTGCGCGCACAGCTTTCCCCCATCGGCGAACCGCACCGTGCGCGCCGAGCCGTTGACCTCGAGGGCGACCACATCGCGAGTGGTGATGATCTCCGCGCCGAACTTCGCCGCCTGCCGCCGCGCGCGATCGGCCAGCTGCGAGCCCGAGACGCCGTCGGGAAATCCGAGATAGTTCTCGATCCGCGAGCTCTGCCCCGCCTGTCCGCCGGTGGCCGTGCGCTCCACCAGCACCGTGCGCAAGCCCTCCGACGCGCCGTACACCGCCGCGCCGAGCCCGGCGGGCCCGCCACCGACCACGATCAGATCGTAGAAATCGCCACTGGGCTCGACGGTGAGTCCGACGTTCTCGGCGAGCTCGCTGTCGGTCGGCTGGATCAGCGCGGTACCCGCCGACGTGATCACCACCGGGCAGGTCAGCGGATCGGCGCCCGCCGCCTCGAGCAGCCGGGTGCCTTCCGGTTCGTCGACCGGGTACCACCGATACGGCAACTGATTGCGCGCCAGGAACTCCCGCACCTGCGAAGACCGCGGCGACCATCGATCGCCCACGACCTTGGTCTCGTACACCGGTCGTTGCTCGGCGCTGCGCCAGGCCTCGAGCAACCCGTCGATCACCGGGTAGAGCTTCTCCTCCGGCGGATCCCACGGCTTGAGCAGGTAGTGGTCGAGATCGATCACGTTGATCGCGTTGATCGCGGCATCGGTGTCGGCGTAGGCGGTGAGCAGCACCCGGCGCGCGTACGGGTGCAGGTCCATCGCCTGCTCGAGGAATTCGATCCCGTCCATGCCCGGCATCCGGTAGTCGGCGATCAACACCGCCACCGGCTGCCCGCGCAGTTTCATCTCCCGCAGCGCTTCCAGGGCCTGCTGCCCCGACTCGGCCCGCAGAATCCGGTAGTCGGCGCCATAGCGGCGGCGAAGATCGCGCACCACTGCCCGGGACACGCCGGGATCATCGTCAACGCTCAAAATTGCCGGCTTGGTTACCGAGGGAGTGCTCACGTTTTCGAGTATCCCCCTTCCCCGGACCGGGTAGCTCTCCGTATGCCCCTACCCAGGGCCAAGAGGGCTCAGACCTGCCGGTGCAACACCAGATCCAGCTCACCAGGCGTGAGCAGCCGTTCGAGCCGTTCCTCGCGTTCGAGTCGAGTACCCCGCGGGACGAACGCCCGGGCAAGCGTGAAGGCCTCGTCCGGTCCGATGCTCGGCAGGAGCGGGACCTCGTTGATATGCCTGCGTGGCAGGAGTGAGCGCAGTTTCACGGCCGATCACCTCGGGTTGACGACGGGAACGCTGGAGGCTGAGCTTCGTCGATCAGCAAACGTCGGTAGCGAAAAGTTTGCCAGCATGTCCGAGTTGGTGCAAGTGGGACAAGGTGGACACGGCGAGCCGACCGGTCGGCGGCCTGCTACGGTGCAGGCCGCCCCGGTTGTGCGCGGATTTGCTGATCAGCTATTTCCAGGCGGGCAGGCTGACAACCTGTGCCGCATAGGACAGCCCGGCGCCGAAGGCGATCAGCAGCGCGGTATCGCCCGGCTTCGATTCGCCCTTGCGCAACAGCGCGTCCATCGCGAGGGGTACCGATGCTGCCGAAGTGTTGCCGGAGTCCTCGATGTCGTTGGCGAGCGCGCAGTGCTCCGGTAGCTCGAGCACCCTGGCCATGATCTCGATGATCCGGCCGTTGGCCTGGTGCGGGATCATCGCATCGAGGTCGCCGGTGGTCAGGCCCGCGCGGTCGACCGCCTCGCGGCAGACCTTCTCCAGCGAGTGCGCGGCCCAGCGGAACACCGCGGTGCCCTCCATCTCGAGATAGGGCCGCACCGCGTCGGTGCCCTTCTCCTCGATCTCGGCGAAGAATTCCGCCCAGTCCTTGGACTGGCGGATGGCGTGGTGCTGGGTGCCGTCCGAACCCCAGACGGTCGGGCCGATGCCCTGCTCGGCCGACGGGCCGACGACCACCGCGCCCGCGCCGTCGGCGAACAGGAACGCCGTCGAGCGATCGGTGAAATCGACGGCCTCGGTGAGTTTCTCGACACCGATGACCAGGACGTGACTCGAAGTGCCCGCGCGCACCAGGTCCGAGGCCATGCCCACCGCGTGACAGAACCCGGCGCAGCCCGCCGAGATGTCGAAGGCGGCCGAGCCGGTCATGCCCAGTTCGGTGGCGATGCGCGGGCCGATGGCCGGAGTGAGCATCAGGTGCGTCGAGGTGGCCACGAGGACGCAGTCGATCTGGTCGACCTCCACATTCGCGGCGGCGATCGCGTCGCGCGCGGCGGCGACGCTCATGCTCTGGATGGTTTCCTCGGCCGAGGCGAAGCGCCTGGTCTTGATGCCCGACCGGGTGCGGATCCACTCGTCGCTCGAGTCGATCGGCCCCGCTACCTCGTCGTTGGTGACCACCCGGGCCGGGCGGTAGACGCCCAATCCGAGGATCGCGGTGTGCTCAGCACCCGTCGTCTGGGCGATTCGAGCAGCCATTGTGTGTCTCCTATGTACCTGTCAACCTGCGGCAGTACCGCTGGGTGTACCCGAAGCATCGAACTCTGTCCCTCATCACCCATGATCCGCGCGTGGACATCATGTGAACGCTCAGACATGAGGCCTCCTCATATTACCGTCTCGGATTGTGATCTGAGTGTCGATTGTCACAAGAGGGCCGGGGGTATCTTGGTGACAAGGCGATTGCTCGCCGACCCTTCGAGGGATCGAGGACACCATGCTCGGACTCGGCATCATCAGTTGGATCATCATCGGCGGTCTGGCCGGATGGATCGCGAGCAAGTTCATGAAGACCGACGCACAGCAGGGCATCCTGCTCAACATCGTCGTGGGAATCATCGGCGGACTACTCGGCGGTTTCCTGCTGAGCCTGTTCGGCGTCGACGTCGAAGGCGCAGGCTGGATATTCAGCTTCATCACCTGCCTGGCGGGCGCCTGCGTGTTGTTGTTCCTGGTGAAGCTGTTCACCGGGCGTAAATCGGTCCACTGACCACGGGTGCTTGCCGCGGGCTTCCCGTAGGGTGTGATCGCTTGTAGTCATCACACGAAAGAGGAAGCCCGTGGCACGCCGCCCCACCCCGCCCGGCACGCCCGATACCACCGGCGTCGGCCATGTCGTCGACTTGGTGCGCGCCGCTGTGCCCCCGCTACATCCCGCCGGCCTGCCGTTCGTCGCGGTGCCGTTGGCGGTGGCCGTCGTCGGCGGACGCAACAAATGGGTGCGTCGGGCCGGTCTCACCGCCGCCGCAGCCTGCGCCGCCTTCTTCCGGCACCCCCACCGCGTGCCGCCGAACCGCCCGGGCATCGTGGTCGCGCCCGCCGACGGCGAAGTGGCGCTGGTCGACACCGCGGTACCGCCTGTCGAGCTCGGACTCGGCGATCAGCCGCTGCCGCGCGTGAGCATCTTCCTGTCGGTGCTCGATGTGCACGTGCAGCGCGTTCCGGTGTCGGGCACCGTGCGCGAAGTGCTGCATCAGCCGGGCAAGTTCCTCTCGGCCGACCTGCCGGAGGCCTCCGACGCCAACGAGCGCAACAGCATGGTCATCGACACCACCGACGGCAAGCAGGTGGTGGTGGTCCAGATCGCCGGTCTGCTGGCCCGGCGGATCGTCTGCGATGCCCGCGTCGGCGACCGGCTCACCATCGGTGACACCTACGGCCTGATCCGGTTCGGGTCCCGCGTCGACACCTATTTCCCGGTCGGCACCGAACTGCTGGTGGCCCCCGGACAGCGCACGATCGGGGCCGAAACCGTCCTGGCTGTGCTGGGATGATCGACCAGGCGCGCAAGCGTCCCCGTTCCGTGCGACTGCTGCCCAGCGTCGTCACCATTCTCGCGCTGTGCGCGGGCTTGTCGGCGGTGAAGTTCGGACTCGACGGTGAGCTCGGTATCTCGCTGGCCATGGTCGGCGCGGCCGCCGTCCTCGACACCCTCGACGGCCGGCTCGCGCGCATGCTCGACGCCACCAGCAAGATGGGCGCCGAGCTCGATTCGCTCTCGGATGCGATCTCCTTCGGCGTCGCGCCCGCGTTGGTCATCTACGTGACGCTGCTCGACGACAAGAGCGCGGGCTGGATCGTCGCGCTGCTGTTCGCGGTGAGCCTGGTCTTGCGCCTGGCCCGCTTCAACACCCTGCTCGACGACGATTCCCGCCCCAATTGGGCGCGGGAGTACTTCGTCGGTGTGCCCGCGCCCGCCGGTGCGTTGATCGCGTTGGTGCCGATCGCGTTGAAGGTGCAGTTCGGCGACGGCTGGTGGGACAGTTTCGCCTTCGTCGCCGCTTGGACGATCTTCGCCGCGCTGCTGTGTGTGAGCACCATCCCGACCCTGGCGATGAAGTCGGTGTCGGTCGCCCCGCAGGCGGCAGCCGGTCTGCTGGTCCTGACCGCCCTGGCCGCGGCGCTGCTCGTCACCTATCCGATCGTGCTGCTGCTGATCTTGGTCGCGCTGTACCTGGCGCACATTCCGTTCGCCTGGCGGTCAGCTCGCTGGGTGGCCGCACGGCCGGAGACCTGGCAGCACAAGCCCGCTGAGCGGCGCGCGCAACGGCGTGCGCAGCGACGGATGCCCGCGATCCGCCGTCCGGCGATCCGTGGATCCGCGCGCCTGCGTCTGCGTCGTCCGCGCAACGACGAGTAGCGCGCGGCGGGGCGAGATGACGCCCACACCGTGGTGGCCTGCGGCGAGTTCCGCTGTACCGTTGCGGAACTGGGTAGTCCGGCAAAGGGGCACAGGTGGAATCCGACGGCGTCGCCGAGTTCATGCAGCATCGGCAGCGGCTGTTCTCGCTGGCATATCGCATGTTCGGCGCGGCGACCGAGGCCGAGGACGTGGTGCAGGAGGTCTATCTGCGGTGGGCGTCGGCCGACCGGGCGGAGATCGCCAATCCGCAAGCGTGGTTGACGACGGTCACCGTGAATCTGTGCCGCACCCAGCTCGTTTCGGCCCGCGCCCGCCGCGAGACCTATGTCGGTCAGTGGCTGCCGGAGCCGGTGCCGACCGGTGCCGGAGCGCTGGGCCCGTTGGGGACCGTCGAGGAACGCGAGTCGGTCTCCCTGGCGGTGCTCACCGCGATGGAACGGCTCAGTCCGATCGAGCGCGCGGTGTTCGTGTTGCGCGAGGCATTCGGTTACCCGCATGCCGAGATCGCGCAGATGCTCGAACTCACCGAGGCCAACACCCAGCAGATATTTCATCGCGCAGGCAGGCGGGTGCGCACCGGCAAGCAGCGCTACGTGGTGTCGGCCGAGCACGCGCGCACCATGATCGAGAAGTTCTTGCAGGCGGCCTCGACCGGTGATGTGGACGGCCTGCGCGAACTGCTCGCCGACGACGTGGTCTCGGTCGCCGACGGTGGCGGCCGGGTGGTCGCGGCCAAGATCCCGGTGGTCGGTATCGACGTGGTCGCGCGCTACCTGTCCAACCTGCGACGCTTCCTCAGTCCCACGTCGCGGTTCGAGTTCGCCGAGATCAACGGCGACGTGGGTCTGATCATGTTCCAGGACGAGGCCCCGGCCGGGGTGCTCGTGTTCGACTTCGACGAGGCGGGCGCGATCGCGGCGGTTCGGACGGTCGTGAACCCGATCAAATTGGGCGCGGTCATTCTGTGATCCAGATCACGTGTGCTAGCTGTCAGGAACCCGGCGGCTGATCGGTCTGGTGTGTGTCGGCATTTCGAGAGAAGGAGCCACATCATGACCGGTCAGCATCGGATCGTCGTCCTAGGCGCCGGGTACGCGGGACTCACCGCGGCCCGCGCCCTCGCGAAGAAGACTCGCGACACCCAGATCACCGTCGTGGACGGTCGCGCCGAATTCGTGCAGCGGGTGCGCCTGCACCAGGCCGCCGCGGGCCAGCCGGTGAAGCGGCTCGCCCTGCGTGAGTCGCTGGGGCGCAAGGGCATCGAATTCATCCAGGCACGGGTCACCGACCTGGACCCGGACCGCAAGATCGTCGCCGTCGACGGTGCGTGGACGCTGCACTACGACACCCTCGTCTACGCGCTCGGCAGCCAGGCCGACCGTCACGCTGTCCCCGGCGCCGCCGAGCACGCGAAGTTCGTCGCCACCGCCGAAGACGTGACCGAACTGTCGGGTCAGATCGTCGTCGTCGGATCGGGGCCGACCGGTATCGAGCTGGCCACCGAACTCGCCGAGTCGCAACCGCAGTCGCGCATCAGCCTGCTCGGCTCCGAGGATCCGGGCGCCTGGCTCTCGCCGCGCGCGCACCAGGCGATCCGCGCCGCGCTCACCCGGCTCGGCGTCGAGATCCGCTCCGGGGTCAAGGTCGTCGAGGTGCTGCCCGATGCGGTCCGGCTCGCCGACGGCACCCTGGTTCCCGCCGCTACCACCGTCTGGACCACCGGTTTCACTGTTCCCGACCTCGCGCGTCGCGCGGGTCTCGACGTCGCCGTCGACGGTCGCATCCGCACCGACGACACGCTGCGCTCGGTCTCGCACCCCGACATCTACGCCGTCGGCGACGCCGCCCTGATGGCCGGGGTGGACGGCCGCCCGCTACGAATGGCCTGTGCGACAGCGATTCCCGCCGGGCAGTATGTGGTCGGGGCGATCACGGCGCGGGCGCGTGGGCGCGAACCCGAGCCGATGAACGGTCGCTACGTGGCGCAGTGCATCAGCCTCGGCCGCCGCGACGCGGTGCTGCAGCTCGTCAAGGCCGACGACACCCCGACGAAGACGGTGTTCACCGGCCGCATCGGTGTGGTGATGAAGGAGCTGATCGTGCGCGGGACCGCGTTCACGGTCGGACTGCGGTAGTCCGCGCTGAGCGCATACTGATCGCGAGATCGGTCGATCTGCCGACGGTCGAAGCGAATAGTGTGCGCTCAGCTCGGGGCACCCCCGGAGCCACGCAACCCCCGGACAAGTACCCGACCCCACGGCGCCACCGCGACCAGGCAGAGCGTGCCCAGCCACGGCAGCCGCCACCACCAGGGCACCTGGCGCTCGCTCACCGTCGGCGTCTCCGTCAGCAGGCGCGCCGTCGACGACCACACCACGAACGCGTCGCCGATCGGCAACTGCCCGAACGCGTAGCGTTTCGACCACGGCAGGTCGATCGGCAGCCCGAGCAGTTCGCCTTCCGATCCGATCGCCGTGGCCAGCGCGCGGTCGCCGTTCACCCTGGCCGCGCCGACCGCGACCACGGTGGCGGAAAGGCTGATCCCGGCGATCAACGGGCCGGAGTCGACATCGCCGCTCCCGTCCACCCCTTTCGGGTACTCGCGCACAGCGGGCCCGAAACCACCTGGGTAAGCGAGGAACTGGTCGCGAAACAGCGTGTACTGATCCTTCGCGAACGCCGGATCGATCTCGGGCAGGAACCGGTGGATCACCGTTTGCGAGGTCGCCCGCGTACCGGTCGTCAGCGAGCCGTCGGCCGGTGAGACCTGATGTGGCAGCAGGCCGGTCGCGGGGTCGAGTCGGGCCTTCGCTTGCGTGAGCCACCGCTCGACGACCGCGCTGTATTTCGCGCCGAACAGCTTGTCGTGCAGGCGAAGCGACGCTATCGCGACCGTCGAGTCGACCGGCCACGCCTGACCCCGATAGGCCTGGAGAAATGGCGTGTCGGCCGCGGAGAACGCCTGCGCGAGCTCGGCACTGCGCTCGGAGAACTGGTGTACCGCTGCGGTGTCGGCGTCATCGAGGGACAGGATCGCCCCGCGCAACCAGTTGGTCCACCCCGCCCAGAACACCCCGTACGCGGGCTGTAGTCGGGGACTGAACACCGCGCGACCCTCGTCGGACTCCACTCGCGCGAGCGCCCACCGTGCCGCGCGCAGTGCGTGGTCGCGTAGTGCCGCGTCGGTGTGCGCGGCCTGCACCCAGGCGAGACCGTAGAGCACGTTCGAGAAGACGTAGCCCTCCGGAAACAGCTCCTGCGCGGCCGTGGCCGACCCGCCGTCGAGCGCGTCGCGCACGAACGCCAACTGGCGTTCGGTGGACCCGGGCTGTTCGTCGAGCCCCGGCTGCGGCCACAGCAATCGGCCGACGCCGATCAGGCACGCCACGGTCACGACGATTCCCACCCCGCGCGGCGCCCAGCGCCGAAATCTCCCCATGGCACCACTCTGCCAGCAATCGATCGTCAACTAAAGGTTGACGATCAGCTTCCGTCAACCTACAGTTGACGCATGAGCATCCCGAACTTTCGCCTCGACGACCTGATCGACGGCATCAAGAAAGCCCGCCCCGACAATGTCCTCGACCAACTCTCCGACGCCGTGGTCGCGGCCGGTCACCTCGGTGAGACGGCCGACCATCTGATCGGGCACTTCGTCGACCAGGCCCGCCGCTCCGGCGCCTCCTGGACCGATATCGGCGCCAGCATGGGCGTCAGCAAGCAGGCCGTCCAGAAGCGATTCGTGCCCAAGGGGCCCAGTGACACCGCCGCCATGGACCCGCAGGCCGGCTTCGCCAAGTTCACCGACCGGGCCCGGCATGTGGTCGTCGGCGCGCAGGAGGCGGCGCGCGCCTCGGGGAGCGGTCAGATCGCGCTCGGGCACCTGATCCTCGGCCTGATCGGCCAGTCGGAGGGATTGGCCGCCAAGGAGATCGAGGCCAGGGGTGTCACGCTGGACGCGGTACGCGCTGCCGCGACCGCCTCGCTGCCTGCCGCCGGCGGTGACGTGCCGGCGCTCATCCCGTTCGACGGCGACACGAAGAAGGTTCTCGAGCTCACCTTTCGCGAGGCGTTGCGCCTCGGTCACAACTACATCGGCACCGAGCACATCCTGCTGGCTCTGCTGGAACAGGAGAACGGCACCGGCGTACTCAGCGGTCTGGGCCTTGACAAGGCCGTCGTCGAGGCCGAACTCGTCGAGCTGCTGAATCAGCTCCTGGCCTCGGTGGAGGACGAAGCCTGAGACGGCGACCTTGCACTCTCACCACCTGAGTGCTAAAAATGGCTTTGGCACTCGTGACTGTTGAGTGCCAGGTCGGGGTGGTGAGATCGGGTTCCATCGACACCCTCGGTCGTCCGTCGCGGGCACCGCACCTGGCCGGCGTAACTTTTGGGGCGATCCAACCTGTGGTCGTCTCGTGTGTCAGCCATAGACATGTGGAGGATCTCAACGCAATGGCCAAGACAATTGCGTACGACGAAGAGGCCCGTCGCGGTCTCGAGCGGGGTCTGAACGCCCTCGCCGACGCTGTCAAGGTGACGCTGGGCCCGAAGGGTCGCAACGTCGTGCTCGAGAAGAAGTGGGGCGCCCCCACGATCACCAACGATGGTGTTTCCATCGCCAAGGAGATCGACCTCGAGGACCCGTACGAGAAGATCGGCGCCGAGCTGGTCAAGGAAGTCGCCAAGAAGACGGATGACGTCGCCGGCGACGGAACGACCACCGCTACCGTGCTCGCCCAGGCTCTCGTGCGTGAAGGTCTGCGCAACGTCGCGGCCGGCGCGAACCCGCTCGGGCTCAAGCGTGGCATCGAGAAGGCCGTCGAGGCCGTCACCGCCAAGCTGCTCGACACCGCCAAGGAGATCGACACCAAGGAGCAGATCGCTGCTACCGCTGGTATCTCCGCGGGCGACCCGGCCATCGGCCAGCTCATCGCCGAGGCGATGGACAAGGTCGGCAAGGAAGGTGTCATCACCGTCGAGGAGAGCAACACCTTCGGGCTCCAGCTGGAGCTCACCGAGGGTATGCGCTTCGACAAGGGCTACATCTCCGGTTACTTCGTGACCGACCCCGAGCGTCAGGAAGCGGTCCTCGAGGACCCGTACATCCTGCTCGTCTCGTCCAAGATCTCGACGGTCAAGGACCTGCTGCCGCTGCTGGAGAAGGTCATCCAGGCCGGCAAGCCGCTGCTGATCATCGCCGAGGACGTCGAGGGCGAAGCCCTGTCGACCCTGGTCGTGAACAAGATCCGTGGCACCTTCAAGTCCGTCGCCGTCAAGGCGCCCGGCTTCGGTGACCGTCGCAAGGCCCAGCTGGCCGATATCGCCATCCTCACCGGTGGCGAGGTCATCAGCGAAGAGGTCGGCCTCTCCCTGGAGACCGCCGGCATCGAGCTGCTCGGCACCGCGCGCAAGGTCGTCATCACCAAGGACGAGACCACCATCGTCGAGGGTGCCGGCGACGCGGAGGCCATCAAGGGCCGCGTGGCGCAGATCCGCGCCGAGATCGAGTCCTCGGATTCGGACTACGACCGTGAGAAGCTGCAGGAACGTCTGGCCAAGCTGGCCGGCGGCGTCGCGGTGATCAAGGCCGGTGCCGCCACCGAGGTCGAGCTCAAGGAGCGCAAGCACCGCATCGAAGATGCCGTGCGCAACGCCAAGGCCGCCGTCGAAGAGGGCATCGTTGCCGGTGGTGGCGTCGCGCTGCTGCAGGCCGCCCCCGCGCTCGACGGCTTCAGCGGCCTGACCGCTGACGAGGCGACCGGTGTCAACATCGTGCGCGTCGCGCTGTCGGCTCCGCTCAAGCAGATCGCCTTCAACGCGGGCCTCGAGCCCGGCGTCGTGGCCGAGAAGGTCTCCAACCTCCCCGAGGGCGAAGGCCTGAACGCCGACACCGGTGTCTACGAGAACCTGCTGGCCGCCGGCGTTGCCGACCCGGTCAAGGTCACCCGCTCGGCCCTGCAGAACGCGGCCTCCATCGCCGCGCTCTTCCTCACCACCGAGGCAGTAGTCGCCGACAAGCCGGAGAAGTCCGCCCCCGCGGGCGGCGACCCCACCGGCGGCATGGGCGGCATGGACTTCTGATCTCTTGATCAGCTAGCCCAACGCAAGTCACGAAGACCGGCCCACCACTCGGTGGGCCGGTCTTCGGCATGAAATAGGGGAGTGCGCATGGCGATCGTCCACACGGTCCGCAAGTACTGGTTGTTCTGTGTACTGATGGGGATAATTTGCGGCTGGGTGATTCTGTCGGGTCTGCTCGATCTGGCCGACGGTACGGTCACCTGCCACGACTGGAGCCCCCTCGTCCTGGATTTCACCAGCTATGACATGGCACCAGGCGATAACTCGTGCGCGATGTCGAAGTCCGGCTTCGCCAACTACGCGGACGTGAAAATGATCAACAACGTCCTGGACTCGGTGCGGGTCATCATCGGTGCGGCGATGTTGTGGATAGGTTGTTCCTCGATACGCGAACTGGCCAAGCGGGACAACCCGAGCGAATAGGCTGACCTACGCGCGAGGTCAGCCGACCGGGGTCAACCGCAGGCGTTCGGCAAGTTCGTTGAAGATGTAGAAGTTGGGGATGGTGCTGACGGGGGCCAGCGACATCCACATGCCCGAGAGCTTGATGCGGATGTGGCCGCTGCGTGCGTCGATGAGTTGGATGTCTTCCCAGGGCAGGGCCTCGCCGCGGTAGGTGAGGGCGTCGAGGGAGAGGGCGAGGTCGCCGAAGGCGACGGTGTCGCCGTTGTCTATGGCTGCTACCGCGATGGGGAGTTGGGTTGCGGTGACGGCGGATTGGATGGCGCGGGCCCATTCGCGAGCGCGGGCGAAACCCTCTTCGTCGACGGTCGCTTCGACACCGCCGGGGCCCGACAGCTCCAGCAGGTAGGTGACGGGGGTGGTGTCGTGGAAGGGGATCTCGTGCTGGCGCACTTCGGTACTGTCCCAACGGAAGCCGGCCACGCGCTGGCCCGAGCGGTAAACGGTGACGCCGTGGTCGAACAGGTCGATGCGGGCGGCGCGGTTCTGCCGGTTGACGACTCCGCGGTGGAGCGCGAGCAGCACGGGAGCCGCGGCGATCACGAGCAGTGCGATGCCGCCTTGCCATGCGCCGACGGCGCCGACGATGATGCCGATGGTGGCGATACAACCCGCGACGATGCCGCAGCCACGCACGAAGGTGTCGTCGGCGGGGGTGGCGAGAAAGGTGTCACGGTGCGCGCCGAGGTGCTGATACTCCGCCATCAGGTGTATCAGTTGGGTCAACGGCACTGTATGCCGACTTTCGGCTAAGTCCTCCGGCCTGTTCGGAGTGATCACTCGTCCCTCCCAGAGGCGTTTTCATCCGCGGCGAAGCGTATGCGAACCGGCAGAATATTGCCACTGGTACGGAGATGAAATTCTGGCCGCGACCGGGTGGAATGGCTCAGCCGATGGCGAAGGCGACGAAGAATCCCGCCGCGGTTGCCATTCCGACCCACCAGCCGCCTTCGCGATAGGCCTCGGGAATGAGCGAATCGGCCAGCACCGCGATCGTCGCGCCGCCCGCGAAGGCCTGTACCGCGCTGATCGCCGTCGGCGACACGGATCCGGCGAACCCGTGCCCCAGCACGGTCACCGCGACGAGCACCGCGGCCGTCACCGCCCACAGCGCGAAGGTCCGGCCCGCCTCGAATCCGTGCTGCTCGCGCATGAGTACCGCCCCGCTGAGAGCTTCGGGCACATTGCCCGCCGCGATCGCGACCAGCAACACCAATCCGCCTCCACCGCTGAGGGATACGCCAAGTGCGAGATTCTCCGGCACGCCGTCGAGCACGGTGCCCAGCAGCAACGCCCAGCCGATCGCGGCGGGTCCCAGCTTGTTCTCGATGAGGTGGTTGGCGACCACGTACACCCCCGCGCCGAGGAACAGCGCGGCGCCGGCGATCAGTGGACCGTCGCGGCGGAAGGCGGGGGCGAACAGTTCCTCCGACATCGCCGCGATCATCGTGCCCGCGCCGAACGCCATCATCGCGGCGAGCAACGCCTTCGGCAGCGTCCACCGCAGCCCCACCGCCACCCCGATCAACAGCGGGACGGCGGTGCCGAGGCCGTACAGCAGGGCGGTAGGCATGCACAGAGCCTATTCGGCTGTGCCCCAACAGACTGTGAACGCTGCTCGCCCGTGTCCGATCGGCCTTCGCCGCCGCCCGCGCAAGACTGCCGAACGCTCGTCACGGCGCCGACTAGGGTGGTTGACGTGTTGTTTCTCGACGAAGGCGAGCCCACCGCACCGGCGATCGTGTTCATCCACGGGATCCCGGGCTCGGTCGACTGGTTCGCGGCGGTCGCCGAGCGGATGGCAGGCAGCTTCCGGGTGATCCGGGTAGACGCGCGCGAACTCGGCGCCGACGGCGAGTTCAGCGCCGCGGCCCGCACCGCCCCGCTCATCGCGCTCATGAACGACCTCGACCTCACCGATGTGACGGCAGTAGGCCATTCGTTCGGCGCCGAACTCGTCCTCGAGCTGGCCGCCGCCTCGAACCGTATTGCCCGCGTCGTGGTCGTCGGCCAAGCCCCCGACTACCGGGCTGCCCGCATCCCGGCTGTCGCGAAATGGGTTGTCCGCCCGTGGTCGGTCCGGCTGGCGCAACGGTGGACACCCGGAGCCGTGATCCGGTTGGGCGGCCGCCCGTCCTTCGCCCGGAGGTTCCGCTACGACTCGGCGCCGGGATTGGCCGACGCCGTGGTCCGCGATTTCCGCGCAGCCCTGCCCGCCGGTCTGGCCTACGCGGTGGGCAGCCGGGCCGACGATTTCGCCGCGGCACCACTGGACTCGCGCGTCCAAGCCCTCGACCAACCCGTCCTCGCCGTCCACGGTCGCCACGACAACCTCTACGACAGCACCGAGACTCTCGCCCGTTTCGCCGCCGCGGGTGCCGAGACCCATCTCGTCGAGCACGCGGGCCACTCGCCCCAGGTCGAGCAGCCGGATGAATTCGTCTCCGTTCTCGGCGAATTCATCGACAGAACCCGCTGACCGCATTCAGCGCTCGGCGGCGACCTTCACCTTGGCCAGCGTCTGCTGCATCCCGGCGACCAGGTCGGCCTCGAACTGCTGCTCGCCACCCATGGCGACCTTGATCGCCTTCTGCAGCCAGCCGGGCAGGCCCTTGGCGTCGACGGTGCGGGTCTCGACGAGGCGGGTGCCGGTAGCGGTCGGGGACAGCTCGTAGCTCCAGACCGTGCGGTTCTCGTTCATCCGGAAAGCGAACGCCTTGTTCGGCTCCAGGCGCACGATCCGCGAGGTGGTCGGGTAGATCTTCCAGCCGACCTTGTTGACGTTGACGGTGAACGCGCCGTCGCGGACGCCACCGACCGCGACCATCTTCACCGTCGTCGGGCTGAATTCGGGCATCCGGCGCAGATCGGAGAGCACCGACCAGACCTTTTCCGGCGATGCGGCGATGTCGATACTGGCTTCGAGAGTGTTCGGCAACGTTGCCTCCGGGTATGCGTGACAGACGGTCACGCTCAGCATAGGCACCGTGACGGCACTCGACGTCCGCCCGTGGGTGGATTTCGCGAAAGTGGGTGCCGCACATCGGTACAATCGCGTTTCACCTGTCGGTCGTTCCGGGTGAAGGTGCCCCCTGGCGAGACCGAACTTCTCAGGTCTTGTGTCCGATGACAAAAAATTCTAGAAAATTCCTGTAAAACACTCCCGCTTCACATTCTCCCTCGGTATCGTCCGAGATGGCAAATGGCCAGTGACAACGAAGTCACAAAACATCGACTTGGAGTGACACATGCTTTACAACATCACTGACGACGGCAGCGACGGCAACATCCTGACCCTGCTCCTCGGACTGCTCAGCAGCTCGCTCAGCAGCGGTTCGGCGCAGACCTCCGGGAACTGATCGAACTGCAGCCAACTTTCGGCTAACGCGCGGTTGGTCGAAAGGGCGGCCGAAGGGCCTGATCCATGACGAGGGGATCAGGCCCTTCGGTATTGTCAGCGACAATGTCACAGGATGCGAATACGGGACGAATGTATGCCGGGCAACCCGTAGAGGACCGGCAACGCCAGCGGCGTGCGCGTTTTCTGGAGTCAGGCCTGACGGTCTTCGCGCGCGACGGGTACGCCAACAGTTCGGTCGGTGCCATCTGTAAGGACGCGGGACTCTCGTCTCGGCAGTTCTACGAGGAGTTCACCGGCCGCGAATCCCTGCTGCTGGAGTTGTACGAGCAGATCGACCGGCATTCGCGCGAGGCGGTGGCCACCGCGCTCGAGGACAAGTCGGAGGCGACTGTGCTCGAGCAGATCGACGCGGCCGTTCGGGCGTACGTCGAGTCGATCGGCACCGACCCCCGTAAGGCACGGGTGGCGCTGGTCGAAGTGGTCGGGGCGGGCCCCAAGGTCGAGAAGTTCCGTCTCGAACTGCGTCGCGTCTGGGGGTCGCTGCTGGCCAGTGCCGCCGAGGACGCGGCCATGCACGGCGAAATCCCCCCGGGCGACTACGAACTGCGGGTGCTCGCGATCATCGGCGCGGTGAACTACGTCGTCGACGGCTGGAGTGGCAGCGACCCCCGGCCCCCGCTCGACGAGGTGATCAAAGTGCTGAGCCGGGTGATCCTCGGCGCGGTCGGGGCTTGATGGCGCGGGTCGAGATCGTCGAGATCCAGGTACCCGACGGCAGCACGCTGCCGGTGCGGCTCATTCCGGCCACCGGCGCCCACCGGCATCCGGTCACCCCCGACGCACCGCGCGCGGTCGTGGTGATCCTGCCAGGCTTGGCCGTGCCCGGGGAGTTCTACGAGTACTTCGGACACCGGTTGGCCGCCTGCGGATTCGACGTCGCCATCGGTGAACTGCGAGGTCAGGGTGAGAGCACCCACCGACCCGACGCCGAAAGTACCTACGGCTACCACGAACTGGTCTCGGTGGACTTCCCCGCGATGCTGGCCGCGGTACGCAACCGGTTTCCCGCCAGCACGCCGTACCTGCTCGGCCACAGCATGGGCGGGCAGCTCGCGGCGATGTACGCGGCTCGGGTGCGCGGCAGGCTCGGCGGCCTGATCCTGGTCGCTTCCGGCACCCCGTATTTCCGTGGGTATCGCGGCGTTCTGGGTCCGGGCGTGCTGGTCGGTACCGCGGCGGTGGCGGTCGCGTCGAACCTGGCCGGGTTCTGGCCAGGGGACCTGCTGGGCAAGCGCGCGTACGGCAGGCAGTCCAAGGTGCTCATGTCGGATTGGGCGCGGCTGGCTCGCACCGGGCGCTTCGTGCCCGTCGGCGCCGATATCGACTACGACGAGCGCATGTCGCGGCTGAAGTTCCCGGTGCTGTCGATCACCGTCGCCGGTGACGACCTGGCGCCGCAGACCTCCGCCGACCACCTGCTCGGCAAGCTCCCCGGCGCGCAGATCACCCGGTGGTTGCAGCCGCAGGCCCTGGGGCACAACGGCTGGATCACCGATCCCGACTCCACCGTCGCCACGGTGGAGAAGTGGTTGCGCGACCGCTGACGCTCAGGCCGAGCGTCGGCCCTCGATCAGCATCTGGATGAAGAACTCGTAGACCAGCGCGGACAGGTACGCCGACTGCTTGTTGTCGGCGGCGCCGCCGTGGCCGCCTTCGATGTTCTCGTAGTACCAGACGGTGCGATCTTGAGCCTCCAACAGCGCGGCCATCTTTCGCGCGTGACCGGGATGGACTCGGTCGTCGCGGGTCGAGGTGGCGAGCAGGATCGGCGGGTACTGCTTGCCGGTGTCGGTGTTCTGATACGGCGAGTACTCGCTGATGTAAGCCCACTCTTCGGGCTTGTCCGGGTCGCCGTATTCGGCGATCCACGACGCGCCGGCCAGCAGCAGGTGGTAGCGCTTCATATCCAGCAGCGGCACCTGGCAGACGATGGCGCCGAACAGTTGCGGATAGCGGGTGAGCATGACGCCCATCAGCAGACCGCCGTTGCTGCCGCCGATCGCGCCGAGTCGATCGGGGGTGGTGATGCCGCGGGTCACCAGATCCGCGGCGATGGCGGCGAAGTCCTCGTAGGCGCGGTGGCGGTGCTCTTTCAGTGCGGCAGTGTGCCATTCGGGCCCGTACTCGCCGCCGCCGCGAATATTGGTCACCACGTAGGTACCGCCGCGTTCGAGCCAGTTCATCCCCGCGGAGCCGAGATAGGTGGGGGTCTTGGAGACTTCGAAGCCGCCGTAGCCGTTCATGATCGTCGGCCCCGGTGTGCCGCGCCGGGCGCGATGGCGGATCACGAAGTAGGGCACCGCGGTTCCGTCGTCGGAGGTGGCGAAGAACTGTTCGGTCTCGATGCCGGTCGCGTCGAAATAGCCGGGTGCCTGCTTCAACGTCACCGCGGTTTCACCGATGGCGCTGCTGAGCAGGGTGGTCGGGGTGGTGAAACCGGTGGTGGTGAGCATGAATTCGTCGCCGCCCTCCAGTGGGTCCAGGTTGGCCACCGAGGTGGACGACATGGCGGGGGAATCGGTGAGCGTACTGGCGGCCCAGCCGGCCGGGCCGGGAGTGAGCACGCGGAATCCGGTCTGCACATCCTGCAACGTGGTCAGGATCAGGTGGTTCTCGGTCCAGCCCCACGATTCCAGCGAGGTGTGCGGATCCGGGGTGAACAGGACGTCGAATTCTCTGGCACCGGCGAGGAAGTCGCTCAGGTCGGTGACCAGCAGACTGCCGGGAGCGTAGGTGGTCTCGGCCGGTGTCCACTCGGTTTTCAAGCGCACCAGCAGCCAGTCGCGGTACCAGTCGACGTCGGCGTCGGTGGGGGTTTCGATCAGGCGCCACGCACCGTTGTCGAGCAGGGACACCTCGGTGTTGAAGAAGTCCGTCGACCGGTGCAGATAGTGCCGCTCGTAGCCGGGGTGGCGGTCGTAGCCCGCGCTGATCGAGACATCGCTCGGCTCGCCCTCGTACACCGTTTCGGCGGTGGACAATTCGGTGCCACGCCGCCAGCGCTTGGCGATGCGCGGGTAGCCGGAGTCGGTGAGCGATCCTGGGCCGAAATCGGTGCCGAGGTAGACGGTGTCGGCGTCGATCCAGCCGATGCGCGACTTGGCCTCCGGCAGATAGAACCCACCGTCCTGCGGGGCGATGAATTTCCTGGTGGTCAGGTCGAATTCGCGTTCGACGGTGGCGTCGGCGCCGCCGCGGGACAGATGGATGATGGCGCGTTCCTGCGACGGACGCAGCACAGCGGCGCCTGCCCACACCCAGTTCTCGCCGTCCGCCTCGGCCAGCGCGTCGACGTCGATCAGCACATCCCACTCGGGCTCGTCGGTGGCGTAGGACTCGAAGGTCGTGCGCCGCCACAGCCCGCGCTGATGCCGCGCGTCACGCCAGAAGTTGTACAGCCATGGCCCCCGGCGGCCGGGGTAGGCGATCTTGGTGTCGTCGTCGAGCATCGCCAGTACGCGACGCTCCATGTCGGCGAATCGGTCGGTGGCGGCGAACCGCCGCGCCACCACGTCGTTGCGGGCGCGCGCCCAGTCCAGCGCGCCCTCGTCGGTCACGTCCTCTAGCCAGAGATAGGGATCGGTCACGCTTCGCTCAACGCCGCTCATCCCCACATTGTTGCCGATGTCCTCGATCACCTCAGCGCCGCGATCGCCCTGCGCCGTTTGCCGGGGACGGCGGCGGCGCGGGATCGCGTCGCATTTTCGGATCGAACACAGTGTTCACAAGGTTTTTCGTCGAGTTGCCGGGTTGTTGCGTGTTCGCGTTCTTCCGCTGTGTGCGATGTGGTCTCCTGATCGGGTGACCTCGCTACAACGGGGTGGCGCGGCCGGGGCACCCTCACCGTGCCGCCGCGCCGCAGCGCACACGACCGCGAACCCGCTGTAGCGAAAGGACTTCGGTGACATGGCAGCCAACGATGTGTCGGCGGGCGAGATCTACTGGGACATCGTCCCGTATGTGAGTCTGGCGATCCTGATCGTCGGCACCTGGTGGCGCTACCGATACGACAAGTTCGGCTGGACCACCCGGTCCTCACAGCTGTACGAGTCGAGACTGCTTCGCATCGGCAGTCCGCTGTTCCACTACGGGATGCTGGTGGTGATCGTGGGCCACATCATCGGGCTGGTCATCCCGGAATCCTGGACCGACGCCATCGGCATGAGCCAGCACGTGTATCACATCCAAGCCATCGCGCTCGGCGGCATCGCGGGCGTCGCCACCCTCACCGGCATCGTGTTGCTGATCTACCGTCGGCGCCGCAACGGTCCGGTATTCACCGCGACCACGGTCAACGACAAGCTCATGTACCTGGTCCTGGTCTGCGCGTTGGTCACCGGGCTGGCGACCACCTTGATCGGCTCGGGCGCGGTCGGGCCCGAGCACAACTACCGGGAAACGGTGTCGCCGTGGTTCCGTTCGATCTGGATCCTGCAACCGCGGGGTGACCTGATGGCCGAAGCGCCGCTGTCGTTCCACATCCACGTGACGATCGCGTTGATCTTGTTCGCGCTCTGGCCGTTCACCCGGCTGGTGCACGCCTTCAGCGCACCGTTCAGCTACTTCTACCGGCCCTACATCGTGTACCGGTCCCGAGCGAGCGCGAAGCCCGACGAGCTGATCGGTTCGCGTCCGGATCGCCCGGGTTGGTGAATCACCAGTGATGGGCGACGTCGACGACCACGCGGGCGGGACCGTCGAGGGTGCTCACGCGGAACGGGAGGCGGGCGCGGACGCCGAGTCCGAAGGTGGTCCGGCCTTCGAACGAGCCTGCCGAGGCCGCCTGCCGGAAGGTCGGATAGCCGCTCACGGTGACGAGTTCGGTGCGGCTCGGCGGGTTGAAGGTGGCGTTGCCCGCGTTGTCGTAGGCGGGGGCCATGACTGTGATCTGCAGGAAAGCGCCGCCGCGTAGGGGAACAGCGGCACCGGAACCGTCCTGGGTGACAGTGCCGACGTAACCGACGTGATAGCCGGCGGGGGGACCGGTCAGGTCGACGACGAGGCGGTCGAAGCACTCGTGTCGGCCCGCGCGGACTCCCGCGACGGTGGCGGTGGAGTAGTTCGCGGACGACTTGTCCAGTGAGCCCCAGGTGAGTCCGCAGTAGGACGGGGTCGCGGCCGCGGGCAGCGTCGACAGGCCGAGGCAGGTCGCGACGGAGGCGAGCAGGACGAGGAAGCGACGCATGTCGCACCACCTTGGATCAAGAGCCTTTGGAGCGGGAACGCAGTACTGACTTATCGGACGAATCAGACATCGCGTTAGCGTCGGTTCGGCGTCGAACGCGCGGCGAAACGTACGATCGCAGGTCACGAATCAACCGGAGGTGGATGTGTTCCTATGGGAGCAGCACTGTTGTCTGCCGTTGCGGCCCACGGCGCGGGTCTCGGACCTGGCTCGGTATCCGCTGGGGTCGTATCTGTCGGTGAATGTGGGCTATTCGGCCCAGGCCAAGGATGATTCGCTGGCCCTGCTGCACCAGTTCCGGGACGAGGCGGGGGCCGATCCGCGGTTTCGGCTGGTCGACCGGGTGCGCGATATCGGCGCACCCGAGGTGATCTCGCTGGCCTTCGACCTGGAGGATTCCAGGCCACTCGACGGTGACCTCGACAATGTGGAACTGTTCCACGACCTCGGCGTGCGGTCGTTGCTGCCCACCTACAACCACGCGAATCCGGCGGGCTGCGGCTGCCTGGACGTCGAGGACACCGGGCTCACCGGATACGGAAAAGACTTGGTGCGCAAGCTCAACGAAGTCGGCGTCTTCGCGGACGGCTCGCACTGCTCCCGCCGTACCGGCCTCGACATCGCCACCCACACCGGGTCTCCGATGATCTACAGCCACTCCAATTTCGCCGCACTGTGGGAACACCCGCGCAATATCACCGACGAACAGGCCCTGGCGTGTGCCGCGACCGGTGGGGTGATCGGCATCAACGGCGTCGGCATCTTCCTCGGGCGCAACGAGCCCGCCGCGCGGGCGGAGCGGGTCGCCGCGATGGCCGACCACATCCGATACGGCGTCGATCTGGTGGGAATCGACCACATCGGCATCGGGTCGGACTATTCGTTCGACGGTCAGGAGTTCAACGACGAGATCCGCGACAACCCCGCCGCGTTCTCCGAGTCCTACACGAAATGGGGCCCACTCCAATGGACCCCACCCGAGGACTTGTTCGCCGAATCCGACGTCCCCGGCTTGGCCGAACTCCTCGCCGCCCGCGGTTTCACCCCAGCCGAGCGCGAAGCCATCTTCGGCGGCAACTTCGCCCGCGTCGCCGACCAGGTCTGGCGTGGGTGAAGTACTGGACGAGTGTTCACCAGGCTTCTACGTAGGCATCGCCCGAGTAGGTTTGTACGCTTTGGCCTGTTGATCTTGGTGGGGGAGGCGCCCTGAGAAGTCGAGGCGCTCGCCGCCATGTTGGGCGCTGCCGATCCTGCCCCGACGCGTTCGCGCCGACGGTCGGCCGGGCGCGCATCTCACCTATGTGGGGGACGGGTGGGTGAACTCCTCGAAACAGAGTTAGGCTCGGTGACGTGACTTCCCACTACGATGTCGTCGTTCTCGGCGCTGGTCCCGGCGGATATGTCGCCGCGATCCGTGCCTCTCAACTCGGCCTGCGAACAGCGATTGTCGAGCAGAAATACTGGGGTGGCGTGTGCCTGAACGTGGGCTGCATCCCGTCCAAGGCACTGCTGCGCAACGCCGAGCTGGCCCATATCTTCCACAAGGAAGCCAAGACCTTCGGCATCTCCGGTGAGGTCAGCTTCGACTTCGGCGCCGCCTTCGATCGCAGCCGCAAGGTGGCCGACGGTCGGGTCAAGGGCGTGCACTTCCTGATGAAGAAGAACAAGATCGACGAGTTCGACGGTCTCGGTACGTTCACCGGCCCGAACTCGATCGACGTGGCCCTCACCAAGGGCGGCGCCGAGACGCTCACGTTCGACAACGTCATCATCGCCACCGGCACCACCACCAAGCTGCTGCCGGGCACCCAGCTCTCCGACAACGTGGTCACCTACGAGGAGCAGATCCTCACCCGTGAGCTGCCCGGCTCGATCCTGATCGTCGGCGCGGGCGCCATCGGCATGGAGTTCGCCTACGTCCTCAAGAACTACGGCGTCGAC
This sequence comes from Nocardia sp. NPDC058633, assembly GCF_042717045.1. Lineage (NCBI taxonomy): Bacteria > Bacillati > Actinomycetota > Actinomycetes > Mycobacteriales > Nocardiaceae > Nocardia > Nocardia sp. NPDC058633. The sequence continues at coordinate 328,308 of NZ_JBHXRA010000003.1, read as the reverse complement.
GTGCGGATCGTGGAGTTCCTCGACCGCGCGCTGCCCAACGAGGACGCCGACGTCTCCAAGGAGATCACCAAGCAGTACAAGAAGCTCGGCATCACAATCAGCACCGGTGCGGCCGTGCAGTCGATCGACGACGACGGCTCCAAGGTCACCGTCCAGATCAAGGACAACAAGTCCGGCGCGATCGAGACCGTCACGGTCGACAAGGTGCTGCAGGCCGTCGGCTTCGCACCGCGGGTGGAGGGCTACGGCCTGGAGACCACCGGCGTCGAGCTCACCGACCGGGGCGCCATCGCGATCGACGACCACATGCGCACCAATGTGGCCCACATCTACGCCATCGGTGACGTGACCGCCAAGCTGCAGCTCGCCCACGTGGCGGAGGCGCAGGGCGTGGTCGCGGCCGAGACCATCGGCGGCGCCGAGACCATGACCCTCGGTGACTACCGGATGATGCCGCGCGCCACCTTCTGCCAGCCGCAGGTGGCCAGCTTCGGTCTCACCGAGGCGCAGGCCCGCGACGAGGGCTACGACGTGCAGGTCGCGACCTTCCCGTTCATGGCCAACGGCAAGGCGCACGGTCTCGGCGACCCGACCGGCTTCGTGAAGCTGATCTCCGACGGCGCGCACGGTGAGCTCCTCGGTGGACACCTGATCGGCCCCGACGCGTCCGAGCTGTTGCCGGAGCTCACGCTGGCGCAGAAGTGGGACCTCACGGTCAACGAGCTCGCCCGCAATGTGCACACGCACCCCACGTTGAGCGAGGCTGTGCAGGAAGCGATCCATGGCCTCGCGGGGCACATGATCAATCTCTGAGATATCGGCGAACGGGCCGGGCGCGCGGATCGCGAGCCCGGCCCTTTTGGTTTCTATTCGGTATTCTTCCGGGCGTTGATTTGGTGAATCGGGTTCGATAACCGATGATCGACAACACCTCCAGGTATTTTCTCCACGCTCGTGTTCGACATGTTCGTGTTCCATGAGATGGTCCCCTCACCCGGGTTGACTCGCGGTGGCGGGCACGGTTGAGAGGTTACGACTCGATGAGCAAGCGCATTCTCGGTTGGGCAGCACGATGTGCGGCGATTGCCGCGGTGGCGGTGGCCGGACTCGGCACGGTGACACCGGCTGTGGCCGAACCTCTTTTCCCCGGTGGACCAGATGTCCCCGGTGTTCCCTCCATTGTTCCCACCGCATCGCCGTGCCCGGTCGTCGAAGCCAGGGCCTGCATGCGACTGTCGACGAACGAGGCGTGGCTGGTCGACAACGGCCGGGTGGTTTTCGGACCCACTCCGATCTCGCACGGCATGGCCGGATACGAAACCCCGCCCGCCGTCACCAAGATTTCGTTCAAGCGGGAATTCCACTGGAGCACGATGCACAATGCGCCGATGCGGTGGGCCACGTTCTTCAATGGCGACATGGCATTCCACGTGGGACCGGTCGATTCGAAATCGCACGGATGTGTGCGGATGACCGAAGACGGCGCCCACCGGTTCTTCGACTACCTGAACCCGGGCGACATCACCCAGGTCATCGTGTAGCCGCTCTCCTGAGCAAACAACGCCGGACCAGAGGTTGGTCGGTGTCGGCGACCGGTGGTCCTCGCCGGGGCGGGTTTTCCCGTACCCGGTGAGTCGTCCCTGCGCTTGCGGTGGTCGGTCGTCACGGGATATACAGCAGCGGTGCGACGTCGTTGGGTGATCTCCGGGGTGGTGGCTCTCGTTGTGGTGCTGGCGGTGTGCGCCGGGCTCTACGCGTTGATGAATTCGCGGACCTATCAGGTGGCGGGGCGGCTGGTCGATCGGGTCGAGACCGACGAGAAGGTTGTCGCGTTGACCTTCGACGACGGCCCGACCACGCGCACGCCGGAAGTGCTGCAAATGCTGTCGCAATCGCAGGTTCGCGCCACCTTCTACCTGGTCGGCGACGACCTGGCCGCCCATCCCGAATACGGTGCGGCGATCGTGGGCGCGGGCCACGAGATCGGGAACCACTCCTATTCGCACCGCCGCATGGTGCTGGTTTCCGGCGACACCGTGCGCGAGGAGATCGAACGGACCGATGCCGAGATCCGGCGGGCCGGTTATCCGGGGCCGATCACGTTCCGTCCGCCCTACGGCAAGAAGCTGTGGGCGCTCCCGCGGTATCTCGACGAGCACGACCGCACCACGGTGACCTGGGATGTGGAGCCCGATTCGGCGGGCGGCGCGTCGCGCGAGACCATCGTCGCCGAGACGCTCGCCCAGGTCAGGCCGGGTTCGATCATCTTGCTCCACGTCATGCACGGCGGCGAGTCCGCCGCGGCGGTGCCCGAGATCGTGCGCGGATTGCGCGCGCAGGGCTACCGATTCGTCACTGTCTCGGACCTTCTCACGCGTTGAGCTGATCCTGGCCGATGCTCCCGGCACGGTGGTAGCTGTCCTGTGCCGCGCGAACGGTGTCCATGTTGGATTCCAGGACCACGATCAGCGAGCGCAGGTGGTCGGCGACGTCGGAACCCAGTTCGGTGAGGGTGTATTCGACGCGGGGCGGGATCGCTTCGAGCACCTCGCGATGGACCATGCCGTCGCGTTCGAGGGCTTGCAGGGTCTGCGACAGCATGCGCTCGCTCACCCCGTCGACCCGGCGACGCAGGGCGCTGAAGCGGACGGGGCCGTCGCGCAGGGCGACCAGGGCCAGCACGCCCCACCGGCCGGCGATGTTCTGCAGGACAGAGCGTGAGCCGCAATTGCGCGCGAAGACGTCGGCTTCCAGCGTGGGGTCGTGGTCCGCGGGCGGCGTCTCGGGCATTGCCCCAGTCTACCTACTTGACGCAAGTGCTGACTGAAGGCATAGTGCTTACTAATAGTTAGTACTTGTATCTCGGAGGTAGCAATGACGGTGGCAGTGACAGCGGCAAGTGGAAAGCTCGGCCGGTTGGTCGTGGAGGCTCTGCTCGCGGCAGGGGAGCGGCCGGTAGCGATCGTGCGCGATCCGCGCAAGGTGGCCGACCTGGCCGCGCGCGGCGCCGACGTGCGGCAGGCGTCCTATGACGACCCGGCCGCCCTCGATGCCGCGCTGGCCGGTGTCGACCGGGTGCTGCTGATCTCGGGCAATGAGTTCGGCGCTCGGATCACCCAGCACACCAATGTCATTCGCGCCGCCGAGCGGGCAGGGGTCGCGCTGCTCGCCTACACCAGCATCCCGCGCGCCGACAGCAACGCCATGGTGCTCGCCGCCGAGCACCGGGGCACCGAAGAGGTGCTGGCGAGCGCCTCGGTGCCGACGGTGCTGCTGCGAAACAGCTGGTACTGGGAGAACTACGGCGGCGCCGTCGCGCACGCGGCGCAGAGCGGCGTCCTGCACGGCGCGATGGCCGGGGGCCGTGTCTCCGGTGCCGCGCGAGCCGACTACGCCGAGGCCGCAGCACGCGTGCTCACCGGTGAGGGGCACGAGGGTCGCGTCTACGAACTGGGCGGTGACGCGGCGCTGACCGGCGCGGATCTGGCCGCGGCTGTCGCGGAAGCGGCGGGCGCCGAAGTTCGCTACGCCGACCTCGCCCAGGACGACTACGCGGCAGCGCTGCGCGCGGCGGGCCTCGACGATCAATCCGCCGCGGTCCTCGCCGACGCCGACGCCCGCATCGGTGAGGGTCTGCTCGAGGTGAACTCCGGCGACCTCGGCAAAATCCTCGGCCGTCCGACAACCCCGGCGGCCACCGTCTTCGCCCAGTTCCTCCCCGAGGCTTCGCTCCAGGCCTAGGTGTGCTCGGGGTGAATTCGCCCCACGGCTGCCGGGTGATCCCGCGGTGGCGGTACGGTCGGAGTTGTGGCTGATCAACTTCCCCGACGACGTGCGCACTCCTGGTTGAGTGGGCTGCTGTTCGTGATGGGCACCCTGCACTTCGTCGCGCCGAAGCCGTTCGACAAGATCGTGCCGCCGCAGCTGCCCGGCAACCCGCGGACCTACACGTACGGGTCCGGGGTCGCCGAGCTGGGTGTGGCCACCGCGCTGGCGGTGCCGCGCACCCGTCGGCTCGGTGGCTGGCTGGCCGTGGCGCTGTTCGTCGGCGTCTTCCCGGCCAATATCCAGATGACCGTGGACGTGGTCGGTAATCCGAAGGCGTCCAAGGTTTTCAAGGCCGGGGTGCTGGCGCGGTTGCCGCTGCAGATCCCGATGATCGTGGCCGCGTTGCGCGTCGCGCGCCGCTGATCAGACCCACTGCACGAGCTGGATGACGATCCCGTTGGGGTCGGTCATCTGGAAGTAACGCTCGCCCCATTCCTCGGTTTCGATGGGCGTCTCGATCGGGACGCCCTCGGCCCGCAGTCGGTCGTATTCGCGGTCGATGTCGTCGACGACGAACACGACGAGCAGGCCCTCGCCCGCGCTGCCCGCGATCCGCGCGGGCTTGAACGAGCCGAGACCGGTGCGCAGGAAGATGACCTCCATGCCCGCGTCGGCCCGGGTCAGCGCGATGAACCCGTCGGCGGCCATCTTCTCGGTGAAGCCGAGGTGGTCGATCAGGAACTGGGCCGAGGTCTGCGGGTCGGCGACGTTGAGCGAGAGAGCGGAAGCGGTGATCTGCATGGGTTCTCCTCGGTGGCGATGAACTCCGTACGTTGTACGCCTTTACTGTGCGAGGTTACCCGTCCGCTCGCTATATGACCTGAGTCACACCATCAGAACTTGTCGCGCTCGATCCGCAGCGCGGTGATGGTCGAGGCCAGGCCTTCGTACTGGTTGATCAGCAGCACGATCTCGATCAGCACCCGTTCGTCGTAGTGCGCGGCCAACTCGGCCCACGCCGCGTCGTCCACATCCCTGGTGGTCACCAGGCGATCGACGACATGCAGCAATGCCCGCTGCCGAGGTGTCCAGCCCTGCGCCTCGGGACCTGCGGCGACCCGCTCGATCTCCACGGCGGACAACCCCGCCTTGCGCCCGAGCCGACGATGGTGGTCGGCCTCGTAGTCGCATTCGCGCAACTGTGCGACGCGCAGGATCGCCAGCTCGGCCTCGGCGCGGGGCAACCGGCCACCCGGCATCAGCTTGCCGGAGAAATGCAGCCAGCCGCGAAAGAGTCCGCCCGTGCGACCGAGCGTGCTGAAAAGATGCGCGTCATCGGTGCCCGCCGCGCGGGAAAGTACCTGCCAGACAACCCAGTTGATCGGTCCGAGCTCACCGAACCGTCCCGGCGAAACGCGTGGTAGGGGCGCTGAATCCATCTCTGGTCCACCTGTCTTCTCGAACATCCTCGGCCAGGATCGGAGCGTACTCGCCGGTATCGGATCGAGGGGCCACTCCTGTATTCGTGCCGGTTTTCTTTGCTTTCCAGTGGTTTTCGGAACAGTTGCGCGTCATGATCGGTGGGTACCGCAGCGCGCAGCGGCGGTGTGAGGTCGCAGCACTGGTAGGGGAACATCGCACATGCTGGTTCGGATCAGACCGGGTGCCGAGCTCACCGGCGCCGAGCGTGAGCTCGTGGATTGCCTGCGCGCCTATCCGACGCCGGGGCTCGCGCTGGTGGATTGCCGGGTGGGCGACCGGCGGCTCGGCGCGGTGGTCGTGACGCCACGCGGGATCACGGTGCTCGAGGTCAAGGGTTTCCGGCGGCGGCAGAGCGGGCTGCTCACCGCTACCGCCGACGGCTCCTGGATGATCAGCGACAGTCCGCTCGATTTGGACGCCCAACCGTCGAACGGTCTCACCGACCGGGTCGAGCACGGGGTGCACGCGGTACGGGTCGCGCTGGAGCGGGCATTGCAGGACGGCAGGCACGTCTGCGGCGCGGTGGTGCTCGTGCCGTATCGGGGCGTGGTCGTCCGACCCGCGCGCACCACGCTGCGCCCGGGTCTCGACGTGCTGGTCGCGAACAGCGTCGACGCCCATGAGCTGCGGGTATACCTGGAAGGGTTCTCGGCGGGGCCACGCGAATGGACGATCGATCGGGTGCTCAACACCTGCACCACCCTCGGTGTGGTCGATGTGCCCTCGCGTGCGGTGTTGAGCGAGGAGGGTTTCGCCGACGGTCGGCCCGCGCGGCCCCCGGCGGTGCCGCAGGTACGCAAGTTCAGCGAGCCCGCCCCGCCCGCTGATCCCACACGCCGGGGAAAGCTCGTCGGCATCGCACTGTTCGCCGCCGCGCTGCTGGGGATCCTCGTCGTCTTCGTCATGGTCGGTGCGGCACTGCTGCAGGATTCGCCGAATTCGCGCCCGATGTCGGACACGTCGCAGACCACAACGACGACCCGCGCGCCGATGTCGACGACTCCGCGCAAGACGGAGTGCTGGCCGTTCCAGCCGCAGTGCTGATCAATCTCGCACCGCCCGACCCAGTTTGGTGAAGGCGATCGCCTGTTCGGCCCGCACGCGAACGTGGGCGCGGGAGGAATCGATGTGGGCGGTGAGGGTACGCAGCGCCTGGTCGTCGTCGCCGGCCAGCACCTGCTCGGCGATGGTGATGTGCTCGGCGGTCATGGCCGCGACCCGTGCGGCAGTGGGCATATCCATGGTACGAACCGGGCGAACCCGCAGGTAGACAGCGGACAGCGCGTCGGCGAGAGCGGAATTCCCGGCCGCCCTGAGCAGTTCGGTGTGAAACCGCTCGTCGGCGGCGACCAGATCGGGTCCGGGTTCCGGTGGGGTGTCGCGGTATTCGAGCCAGCGCGCCAGTTCGGCGCGCACGGTGGGCGGGTCGTGCTCGGCCGGCACGTGGACCTGCACGGTGCCACCGGCGCAGATGCGCTGGAATCCCCGTGATTCCAGCACCGTGCGGAGTTCGTAGAGCTCGTCGAGTTCGTTCAGGCGCGGCCGGTACAGGTAGAGCCCATCGGGGTGGCGCTGCACGAGCCCGTCGGCCTGCAGCCGGGCCAGCGCCTCGCGCACCGGGGTACGCGAGACGCCGTAGCGCCGGGCCAGTCGTTCGGCGCGCAGCCGTTCGGTCGGCGCCAGTTCTCCGGTGGCGAGGTCGTGGCGCAGTTCGTCGTAGACGCGCGCGGCCAACGGGACCCGCCGACGCGCACCGGCGAGGCCCGTGTCCTCGCCCGATCCCCTCCCGGTCACGTGCGCCGCCGCGATCAGATCGCCATCGCCGCGCGAACCGCGGATTCCGCCCCGGCCCCGCCTGCCCCGGTCGAGCCGAGATGGCCTGAGTGCAGCACGTAGTACTGCTGCGCGGCCTGCAGCGCGAAGCCGATGTGCTGCTCCACCAACAGCACGCTCAAACCGCCGCGCCGCGTCAATTCGATGATGGTGCGCTCGATTTCGGCCACCACCGAGGGCTGGATGCCCTCGGTCGGTTCGTCGAGGATGAGCAGCTTCGGCTCGGTGATCAGTGCCCGCGCGATGGCCAGTTGCTGGCGCTGCCCGCCCGAGAGCAGGCCCGCCTTGCGGGTGAGCAGTTCACGCAGGGCGGGGAACAGGTCGAGGGATTCGTCGATCAGTGCCTTGCCCCGTTTGCGCCCGTCCGCCACCACCTGCAGGTTTTCGGCGGTGGTCAACTGCCCGAAGCTCTGCTGGCCCTGCGGCACGTAACCGATACCGCGCTTGACCCGCTGCGAGGGCGAGAGCTTGGTGATCTTCTCGCCGTCGAAGGTGATGGTCCCCGACTTGGTGGGCAGCAGGCCCACCGCGGCGCGCAGCAGCGTGGTCTTGCCCGCGCCGTTGTGGCCCATGATCGCGACGACGCTGTTGTCGGGCACGGTCATGCTGACGCCGTGGACGACCTCGGTGCGCCCGTATCCGGAACGGATGTCGTGTAGTTCAAGCATCGGCCGACTCCTTGTCTGTCGCAGCGAGATTCGCGGTGCCGAGATAGACCTCCTGCACCTTCGGATCGGCCTGCACCTGTTCGACGCTGCCCTCACTGAGCACCTTGCCGCCCGCGAGCACGGTGACCGAGGTGGCGAAGGACCGCATGAAGTCCATGTCGTGCTCGACGACGATCACCACACGATCACTGCCGATGCGGCGCAACAGGTTTCCGGTCTCCTCGCGTTCCTCGCCGCTCATGCCTGCGACGGGCTCGTCGAGCAGCAGCACCGACGCGTTCTGCACGAGCAGCATGCCGATCTCGAGCCACTGCTTCTGGCCGTGCGCGAGCACGCCGGCGGGCTGGTCGCGCAACGCCGTGAGACCCGTTGTCTCCAAAGCCTCTTCGATGCTGGGCAGCACCGACTTGCGGGTACGCAGCAGGGAGAGCGCCGAACGCCGGGCGCCCGCCGCGATATCCAGGTTCTGCAGCACCGTGAGCTGCTCGAACACGCTGGCCGTCTGGAAGGTGCGCCCGACGCCGAGACGCGCGATCTGATGCACCTTCTTGCCGAGCAGTTCGGTGCCCGACTTCTGTGCCGAACCGGTGGCCGGGACGAGGCCGGTGATGGCGTCGATCAGCGTGGTCTTGCCCGCCCCGTTCGGGCCGATCAGGAACCGCAGGTCGCCCTGCAAGACGGTGAGATCGACCTCGGTGACGGCCTTGAAACCGTCGAAACTCACCGACAGGCCACGGACTTCGAGGTAGTCGCTGTCCATGCCGGCGTTGCCGCCTGCTTTGGGTTCGAGTGTCATCGCGCTTGCACCTTCTCCTCGGTGACGACGGCGGCGGGTTCTTCCGGTGCGGGTGGCGGCTTCCTGCGGCTGTCGAGCCAACCCTTGAACATCGGCCACAGCCCGGCCAGACCGGCGGGGATGAACCCGACGACCACGATGAACAGCACGCCCTGCATGTAGGTCCACCCCGACGGGAACGACTCCGACAGCGAGGTCTGCGCCCAGGCCACCCCGATGGCGCCGAGAATCGGCCCGAGCAGGGTGGTGCGGCCACCGATGGCCACCCCGATCAGGAAGGCGATCGACGGGATGACGCCGATGTCGGCGGGGGAGATGATGCCGACGATCGGAGTGAACAGCGCACCCGCGATACCGGCCAGGAAAGCCGCGACCACATAGGCGACGATCTTGATATTTGCCGGGTCGTAGCCGAGGAAGCGCACCCGCTCCTCCGCGTCGCGCACCGCGACGAGCAGTTCGCCGTAGCGGCTGCGGTTGAGCTGGCGGATCAGCGCCACCACCAGCAGCAGCGTGCCCGACGCGATGAAGAACAGCATCTGCCGATTGGCCGGATCGGACAGCTTGAAGCCGAAGAAGGCCCGGAAGTCCGACAGGCCGGTGAAGCCGCCGATGGCCTGCTGACCGGTGAGCAGGATCGCCAGCGCCGCGGCCAGTGCCTGGCTCAGGATGGCGAAGTAGGCGCCGCGCACCCGACGCTTGAACACCCCGTAGCCGAGCACGGCGGCGACGAGTGCGGGCAGCACCAGAATGGCCAGCAGGGTGACCGGCGCGGAACTGAACGGCTGCCAGAAACCGGGGAGTTCGCTGATGCCGGAGATCTCCATGAACTCCGGGACGTCGTTGCCGAGGCGGGCGGCGTCGGCGAGTTGCATGTGCATGGCCATGAGGTAGGCGCCGATGCCGAAGAACACGCCCTGGCCGAGGGTGAGCATTCCGCCACGGCCCCACGCCAATCCGATGCCCGCGGCCACGATGGCGAAGCAGAGGAACTTGGCCAGTAGGTTCAGGCGGAAATCGCTCAGCACCGCCGGGGCGACGGCGAACAGCACGATCGCGGCCACGCCGAAGCCGAGCAGTGGTGTGAGCCGCGGATATTCGCGGAGACGTTCGGTGAGTGCGGTCATGGCTGAGTCCTTTCTGGCATGACCGGGCGGCCTGCGTGAATACCCTGCGCTGCCGCCTCCGGCCGCTGACCGCTCATGCCAGGCTCCTCGTCCGCACGGTGAACAGGCCCTGCGGGCGGACCTGCAGGAAGACGACGATCAGCACGAACACGATCACCTTCGCGATGGACGCGGTGGTGGAGTATTCGATGAACGAGTTGAGCAGGCCGAGCGCGAAGGCCGCGATCACGGTGCCCTTGATCTGGCCGAGGCCACCGATCACGACCACCAGGAACGCATCGATCAGGTAGCTCTGGCCGATGGTGGGGCTCGTGGAACCGATCAGGGTGAGTGCCACACCGGCCACACCGGCCAGCCCCGAACCGATGAAGAACGTGCTGATATCGGTGAATCTGCTGGAGATGCCGCTGGTTTCGGCAAGCCCCCGGTTCTGCACGACCGCGCGAATCCGTCGGCCCATGGGGGTGGTCTTGAGCACGGCGGCCAAGGTGGTCACCGCGACGATCGCCAGCACGAGGATGAAAATGCGCGTCTTCGGCACGACCGCACCCGCGATAGTGATTCCACCACTGAGCCATTCGGGCACCAGCACGTTCTTGGCGGGTGCTCCGAAGATGTCACGCGCGGCCTGCTGCAGCACCAGCCCGACACCGAAGGTGACCAGCAGCGTGTCCAGCGGGCGGTCGTACATGTAGCGGATCAGGCCCATTTCCAGCGCGGCGCCGAGCAGGCCGCCGATGAGAAAGCCCATCAGCAGGGAAACGACCAGCGAGACGCCGGCAGACGAGAAAACCTGCTGCACAACGTAGGTGGTGTAACAACCGGCCATGATGAATTCGCCGTGCGCCATATTGATGACGCCCATCTGGCCGAAGGTCAATGACAGGCCGAGCGCGGCGAGCAGAAGAATGGATCCCAGACTCAGCCCGGTGAAGAGCTGACTGATCAGCACGTCCATTGCAGTGGACTCCTTGGGAGGGGGGCGAGGGGGACGCGCCCAGTGCGCTGGGCGCGTCCCACCTCTGTCGGGCTACTTACTTGAGGCCCTTGGCCCACTCGTAGGACTTCAGGTACGGGTCCGGGGTGATGGCCTTGCCGGAATCCCAGACGGTGTAGATCAGGCCGTCGGGGCGGATCTCACCGATCCGGGCGGTCTTGGTGATGTGGTGGTTGGAGCCGTCGATGGTGACGGTGCCCTCCGGCGCCTCGAAGCTCACCCCGTCGGCCGCGGCCTGAATATCGGCCACCGCGAACGACTTCGCCTTCTCGACGGTGTTCTTCCACAGGTAGACCGAGGCGTATGCGGCTTCCATCGGGTCGGAGGTGGGCTTGTCGGCGCCGAAGGCGGCCTTGTAGTCGGCGACGAACTTCTTGTTCGCCGGGGAGTCGACGGTCTGGTAGTAGTTCCAGGCGGTGAGCTGGCCCGCGATGTTCTGCGCGCCGATACCGGCGACCTCTTCCTCGGCGATCGACACCGAGACCACCGGCATCTCGGCGGCCTTCAGGCCCGCGTTGGTGTACTCGCGGAAGAAGGCGACGTTGGAGTCACCGTTGAGGGTGTTGAACACCGCGCCCGCCTTGGCGGCGCGCACCTTGTTGATGATGGTGGAGAAGTCGGTGGAGCCGAGCGGGGTGTAGTCCTCGCCCTTGATCTCGATGCCGTTGGCCGCGGCGTAGGCCTTGATCTCGCGGTTGGCGGTCTGCGGGAAGACGTAGTCCGAGCCGACCAGGTAGAGGGAGGTGACGCCCTTCTGCTTCAGGTAGTCCAGCGCGGGGACGATCTGCTGGTTGGTGGTGGCGCCGGTGTAGAAGATGTTCTTGGAATCTTCCAGGCCCTCGTACTGCACGGGGTAGTAGAGCAGCGAGTTCAGGCTCTCGAACTTGGGCTTCATGGCCTTGCGGCTCGACGAGGTCCAGCCGCCGAATACCGAAGCGACACAGTCGGAGCTGATCAGCTTCTCGGCCTTCTCGGCGAAGGTCTTGGGGTCGGAGGCGCCGTCTTCGAGGACGATCTCGATCTTCTTGCCGAGCACACCGCCCGCCGCGTTGATCTGGTCGATCGCCAGCTTGGTCGAATTGGCCACGGTCACTTCGGAAATGGCCATCGTGCCCGACAGCGAGTGCAGCGAGCCCACCTTGATGGTGTCCTTGCTGGTGTCGACGCAGGAGGCGGCGGTCGAGCCGGTCGACGCGTCGTCGCGAGCGCCACAGCCGGTGAGCAGCAGGCCGGCGACGGCCACCGCGGCAGGCACGACAAGTGCCTTGACCAAACGGGATTCAGACATGGGGCGGTTCTCCTCATCAGGTGTAACGGCGGCGCCGTACGCGCCACGACGAACACCACCGCTGCCACCCCGGCGACTGGATGTACACCGAGTTGTATACAGCTGCTGTATTCGTGATTCGAGACAGTAGATGGAACTTGTTGCACCCGAATGTCTCCCGGTCACGTGCCCGTTTCGTCTGTTTCATCCATGTGAATTGTTCGACCCGGGCGGACCGAGCAGACGGGGAAGTGCCTGTTACTTGATGAGGTACGGCGATACCGAGCTGCGGTGTTCGCTGATGTCGAGGGCTTTGCCCAGGGGTGGGAAGGCGCGCTGGGGGCAGTTGGAGCGCACGCACACTCGGCAGCCCGCCCCGATGGGGGTGGCGTTGGCTTCGCCCAGGTCGATGCCGTCGGCGTAGACCACGCGGCTCGCGTGGCGCAGTTCGCAGCCGAGGCCGATGGCGAAGGTCTTGCCGGGTTGGCCGTAGCGGGTGGCGCGACGTTCGACGGTGCGCGCGATCCAGAGGTATTTGCGGCCGTCGGGCATCTGGGCGATCTGGGTCATGATCTTGCCGGGGTAGGCGAAGGTCTCGTAGACGTTCCACAGCGGGCAGGTGCCGCCGCTGGCGGAGAAATGGAAACCGGTGGCCGACTGCCGTTTGGACATGTTGCCCGCGCGGTCGACGCGGACGAAGGAGAAGGGCACCCCGCGCAGGGTCGGTCGTTGCAGGGTCGACAGGCGGTGGCAGATGGTTTCGAAACTCTGCGAGAAGAAGGCCGACAGTCGCTCGATGTCGTAGCGAAAGTTCTCGGCGACCTCGTGAAAGTGTGTGTAGGGCAAGACCATCGCGGCGGCGAAGTAGTTCGCCAGGCCGAGCAGCGCCAGCTTGCGCGAGGATTCGGAGGCGAAATTGCCTTCGTCGACCAATTTCTCGAGCAGCGCGTCGCACTCGAGGTAGGCGAGCTCGGCGGCGAGTTTGAAGGTGCGCTGTCCGCCGGACAGGTGCGGGGAGATCTCGAGCTGTTTGGTCTCGGGGTGGAAGTGGTGCAGTACGCCCTCGCCGAGGTCGATGCGCTCGCTGATCCGCACGCCGTGCGCGCGCAGCAGGCGCACGATCTCGGTGCTCACCTCGCCACCGTGGAATCGGATGCGCGCGGTGAGATCCTCCGCGGCGGTATCCAATTCGTGGATGTAGTTCTGGCGCTGATAGAAGTAGTCGCGCACTTCCTCGTGCGGCTTGCTGATCGCGGCGCTGCCGGAACCGTCGGCGAAGCGGTCCTCGGTGGCGGCGGCCAGCTGCGCGCTGGTGTTGCGGTAGCGGTTGTGCATGGCCACCAGGGCACGCGCCATCGACGGATGCGCGGAGACCATGTCGGCGATCTGCTGGGTGTCGGCCTCGATGCCGAGCTCGGCGTCCATCACGACCTCGGACAACTCGGCGATGAGGCGAGTGTCGTCCTGGGCGGAGAAGAAGGTGGGGTCGACGCCGAAGACCTCGTTGATGCGCGTGAGCACCGGCACGGTGAGGGGGCGTACGTCGTGTTCGATCTGGTTCAGGTAGCTGGCCGAGATCTCCAGCTTCTGCGCGAGCGCGACCTGGCTCAGCCCACGCTCGGTGCGCAGCTGGCGCAGCCGCCCTCCGACATAGGTCTTGGCCATATGTCCAGTTTAGGGCCGTTTCGCAGGCTTGCCAAAGGATTGTTGACAACGGGCTCGAGCTCTGTGTCACACCTTCGAGATAGTGTCGTGAGGTGCTGTTCAGCGATGTCGTCACGGCCTCCGAGGCTGTACGAGCGACCAGGTCGCGCAAGGCGAAAACCGCCGCGCTGGCCGAGCTCTTCGATGCCGCGGGACCGTCCGAAATCGGCACCGTGGTGGCGTGGTTGTCCGGTGAGCTGGTGCAGGGTCGGATCGGGGCGGGCTGGCGCACGGTGGCCGGGCTCGACACGCCGCCCAGCAGCGATGCGAGTCTCACGGTCGCCGCGGTGGACGACACCTTCTCGCAGCTCACCAGCCTGAACGGCAAGGGATCGACCACCCGCCGCCGCGCTGTGCTCACCGCGCTCTTCGCCGCCGCGACCGAGCAGGAGCAGTCCTTCCTCGTCCGGCTGCTCACCGGCGAACTGCGCCAGGGCGCGCTGGCCGCGCTCGTCGTCGAGGCCCTCGCCCGGTCCACCGGCATCCCCGTCGACGTCGTGCGCCGAGCCCACATGCTCTCCGGCCGGCTCCCCGTCACCGCGATCGCCGCGCTCACCGGCGGCGAACAGGCACTGTCGGCGTTCCGCCTGGAAGTAGGACGCCCCGTCGCGCCGATGCTCGCCTCACCCGGCGGCGCGCTGGACGAGGCGCTCGCCGAACTCGGCTCCGACATCAGTGTCGAACACAAGCTCGACGGCGCCCGCATCCAAGTGCACCGCGACGGCGACCGGGTCTGGGTCTTCACCAGAACTCTGCGCGACATCACCGCGGGCGTCCCCGAACTCGTCGACCTCGTCAGGACTCTCGACTGCGCCACCGTTGTCCTGGACGGCGAAACACTCGCCCTCACCGACGCCGGCCGCCCCCGCCCGTTCCAGGAGACGATGAGCAGATTCGCCACCATCGGCGATCCACGCCAGTTGCACCCCTATTTCTTCGACTGCCTGCACCTCGACGGTGTCGACCTCCTCGACGAACCACTGCGGGTCCGCCGCGCCGCGCTCGAGCGGGTCGCCGGCGAGCACAGCATCCCCGCGCTCATCGCGCCGACCCCCGAGGCCGCCGCCGACTGCTACGACGACGCCTTGGCGGTGGGCAACGAGGGCGTGATGATCAAGGCGCTCGACGCCCCGTACGCCGCGGGCCGACGCGGCAAGGCCTGGCAGAAGATCAAACCCGCGCACACCCTCGACCTGCTGGTGATCGGCGCGGAGTGGGGGTACGGCCGTCGCACCGGTTTCCTGTCGAATCTGCACCTGGCCGCCGTCGATCCGGACACGGGCGAACCCCTGATGGTCGGCAAGACCTTCAAGGGCCTCACCGACGAACTGCTGCGGTGGCAGACCGAGGAATTCCCGCGCCACGAAACCCACCGCGACGGCCAGACCGTGTACCTGCGCCCCGAACTCGTCGTCGAGGTCGCGCTCGACGGAGTGCAAACCAGTACCCGATATCCGGGCGGGGTGGCACTGCGGTTCGCCAGGGTGGTGCGATATCGGCCGGACAAAGAACCCCCGCAGGCCGACACGATCGACGCGGTGCGCGCACTCGGCGTGCGGTCCGGCTGAGGTCAGCCGCGGCTTCGTAAGACTTACCCGCAACAGTTCGGCAATCCGGCGAAGGCATGCGACACACTGTTCGGGTGAGCGCCGAACTACTGATCCTGTTGATCGTCATCGTCACAGCTCTCGCATTCGACTTCACCAACGGATTCCACGACACGGCCAACGCCATGGCGACCTCGATCGCCACCGGTGCGTTGAAGCCGAAGACGGCGGTCGCGCTCTCGGGTGTGCTGAATCTGATCGGTGCGTTTCTGTCGGTGTCGGTGGCCGCGACGGTGGCCAAGGGCATCGTGCAGTTGAACGAAGTGAGCGGGCAGGATCTCCTCGTCATCGTCTTCGCCGGCCTGGTCGGCGGCATCCTGTGGAATCTGTTGACCTGGCTGCTCGGCCTGCCGTCCAGTTCCTCGCACGCGCTGTTCGGCGGGCTGATCGGCTCGACGATCGCCGCGCTCGGCTGGAACGGCGTGATCTGGGCGTCGGGCTCGGACGGCGTGCTGACCAAGATCGTTCTGCCCGCCTTCCTCGCGCCGGTGATCGCGGCGGCGGTCGCGGCCATCGGCACCTACCTGGTGTACCGGATCACCCACGGCGTCGACCGGGACAAGACCGAGGAGGGTTTTCGCTGGGGCCAGATCGGCTCGGCGTCGCTGGTCTCGCTGGCGCACGGGACCAACGACGCGCAGAAGACGATGGGCGTCATCTTCCTCGCCCTGGTCGCCTACGGCTCGCTCGACCAGGACGACCACATGCCGCTGTGGGTGATGGCCGCCTGTGCGGTCGCGATCGCCCTCGGTACCTATCTCGGCGGCTGGCGGATCATCAGGACTCTCGGCAAAGGTTTGGTCGAGATCGAATCGCCGCAGGGTCTGGCCGCCGAGTCGACCTCGGCGGCGATCATCCTCACCTCGGCGCACTTCGGGCTGCCACTGTCGACCACCCAGACCGCGACCGGCGCGATCCTGGGCACGGGCATCGGCAAGGGCGCGGAAGTGCGCTGGCGGGTGATGGGCCGGATGGCCGTCGCCTGGCTGCTGACCCTGCCGATGGCGGGCATCGTCGGCGCGATCTGCTGGGCGGTCGCGCACGTCATCGGTGGCCTCGCCGGTGTGCTCGTGGTGTTCGGCGTGCTGATCTCAGGCTCGCTCGGCATCTACCTCCGGTCGCGCCGGGACCCGGTCGGCACCCACAATGTGAACGAATGGCCCGAGGGTCAGCAGCCGCCCGACTCGGTGCAGGCGCCGATCGACCAGAACCACGCCGGGTAGAGGGGAGCGATCATGCACACCGTCATCACCAATCTGAGTTCACTGTGGGAAGTGCTGCTCGCCGCGTTGATCTTCGGCGCGGGCGTGCCAACGGTCTTCGCCTTCGCCGTGCGATGGTGGGGCAAGTCCGAGGTCGTCGACGCCGAGGGCCGCATCCACCGCAACTACGCGCCGCTGGCGGGTGCGCTGCTGTGCCTGATCCTCATCGTGGTCGTGGTGATCACCGGAATCCTGTTCACCGCCAAGGCATTCATCGCCCACCAGTTCGGTATCCACCTGTTCGGCCAATCATGAGTGAGGACGCCATGACCGATCCGAACCCCACCCCCGATGGCCACTCGGTCCGGGGCAATCTGCTCTCGCGGGTGCTCGGCTGGCTGCGCGCGGGGTACCCGCAGGGCATTCCGCAGTCGGATTACGTCGCCCTGTTCGCTGTGCTGCACCGTCATCTCACCGACTACGAGGTGGTGGTGATCGGGGAGAAACTGGTGGAGGCGAATCCCAATCGGGAATCGATCAGCGAGGCCGAAATCGAAGCGGCCATAGCCGATTTCGCGAAGGAACAGCCCGCACCCGATGATGTCTCGCGGGTGGCTTCGCATCTGGCGGCCGGTGGCTGGCCGTTGGCCGAACCGCTCGACGACGGCGAACCCACTACCGAACAGAATTGATCGCCCGGCCTCGACAATTCCCCAGGGGCAGCGCAATTCACTTCGACAATGGCGAATCGCCTGGCTGCCCGGCCACCGCGCGCTAGCATGCATCCGTGGTTCGGCGTGCGGATGTAACCGATAGTGGTCGTAGTTACGGTGGATTGTCGCGCCAGCAGCGAGTCGCGCTACGCCGCAACAGGTTGACCGACGCGGCACTGGAACTATTCGGCACCCAGGGATATTCGTCGACTTCGATCGAGCGACTGTGTTCGACCGCGAACGTGTCGACGCGCAGTTTCTACGAAGACATCGGTAGCCGCGAAGCATTACTGATCGCTGTCGTCGACCGCTTGAACGCGGCCGCGCTGCGCCACCTCGACGAGGTATTGGAACTGACCAGTGAGCAGCCGTTGGTGGTGCGCGTGGTGGAGAGTTTCCGCGCGTTTCTCGCGGTGACCTGCCGTGACCGCCGGGCGGCGCGGGTGTTCTATGTCGAGGTCGTCGGAGTGAGCCCGGTGGTGGAGGAATGGCGGCGCGCGCAGCGACGGTCCATTTCGGCACTGCTCACCCGGGAAGCGCAACGCGCCGCCGAGCGCGGCGAGGCGGAATCACGCAGCCTGCACCTGTTCGGCCTCGCGGTCATCGGCGCGGTGAATTCGCTTGCCCAGGAGATGGTGCACGCCACCGTTCCCGGTGACGCGATCTCGGTCGACGAGATCTGCGAGGAGATCGCCTATTTCATCCACTCCGGGCTCACGGTCCGCACCGCGGTCGCGCCGACCACCTAGCTGCCCACAACACGAAAAAGCGGGAGGCATCCGAATCCGGACGCCTCCCGCTTTCAGTGGGAGATCAGATACCCATGCCCTGGGCGAGCAGCGGCCACGACTCGTGCAGCGCCTGCTCCCAGTACGGCCAGTAGTGGGTGCCCATCGGGGTGAACTGGTAGGTCGCGGGGATACCCAGCGAGTCCAGCTTGGCCTTCAGGTTCTGGCTGCACGCGTTGGTCGCGGCCTCGATGCCGACACCGAGACCGAGGTTCACCACGCCCATCGGCCCGGGGGAGCCGTTGAGGTAGTAGGCGACGTCGGCGTTGCTCGGCATGCCGCTACCGCTGGAGATGTAGAGGTTGGTGCCACGCAGCTTCTCGGCGTTGATGACCGGGTCGTTCTCGACCCAGGCCGGATCGTTGTCCGGGCCGTACATGTTGACGGTCTTGCCGCCCGCCCAGGTCTCCACGGAGAACTTGACGGCCTGCTTGCCCAGCGGGTCGGCGATCTGCGCGCAGCCACTGTAGGCGGCGACGGACTTGAACAGGCCCGGCTTGGCCTCGGCCAGCTGCAGCACCGAGGTGCCGGAGGTGGACAGCCCGGCCAGCGCGTTGAGGCCCGTCGAGTTGAGGGCGCTGTCGAGCAGCGGCGGGAGTTCCTGGGTGAAGAAGGTGTTCCACTTGTTCAGGCCCAGCTTGGGGTCTTCCTGCTTCCAGTCGGCGTAGTAGCTGCCGCGGCCGCCGATCGGCTGGATCACATTGACCTGCTTGTCGGCCAGGAAGCCGAGCGCGTTGGTCTGGGCGGCCCAGCTGGCCGTGCCCTCACCGGCGTCGAGGCCGTTGAGCATGTAGAAGTTGGGAGCGGGCTTGGACTCGTCGACGGGACGCTGCACGTCGACGGTGATGTCCTTCTTCATCGATGCCGAGTACACCTTCAGGTGCCAGGTGCGGCCATCCTTGACGATGGACGACACGGCTGAGGGCGTCTCGGGTTCGGCGGACGCGGCGCCACCGGCGACAACGGCCACCGACAATGCGGCGGTCAGAGCCACGGCGGTGGTTCGCAGCGCGGCCACGGTACGTAGTGCAGAGAGCTTCATCGAACAGTCGGTTCCAGTCCACGGCCCTGTCGGGCACGTCATCGCAGTGCTTCCCCCGGTCGTCGAGAGCATATGCGCTCGACGCCTGCAGGGCTGTCAGATCCTCCGTCACTCTATGTCCTCTCACAGGACATAATCGTTACCGGTTCACATTCGTGGGTGACCTCGCCCACGATCTTCACGAGGAACGCGATCCGCACCCCGGTCCGGAAATGCCGTCGCCCTGGTCGTGTGGCCGCCGGTGTTTATCGAGCGACACCGAATTCGCGGGGGAGTATTCGCTGTTCTACGCGGAGAAGCCGAGCTTGAAGTAACAACGCCTATCAAATGGCCATGCCGACGGCGGCGTTCGAGCCGAAGTCGCGGCGGGCGGAGAGGCGAATGCCCGCGCGCGAGGCGAGGAAGTCGGCGGTGATGAAGACCGCGGTTTCGGCGGGTGTGCGCGGGCCCGATTCCAGGCCGGCGGGCACGTGCACGCGGGCCAGGGTCGGCTCGTCGAAGCCGCCTGCGCGCAGGTCTTCGAGGCGCCGGGCCTGATCGGCCGGGGTGCCGAGGGCCGCGAGATACCCGAGTTCGGGCAGGCGCAGCGCGACGGTGAGCAGCGGGATCTCGAATCGCGGCTCGTTGGCCAGCACGACGATGGCGGTGGTGCTGTCGACCTCGCCGGCGGCGGAGAGCGTGTTGAGGTAGCGATGCGGCCAGTCGACGACCACTTCGGCGCCGGGGAACGAGGCCGGGTCGGCGAACTCCGGGCGTGAGTCGCAGATGCTCACCCGATAGCCGATCATTCGCGCCTGGGCGACGAGGGTGGCCGCATAGGCGTTGGCGCCGAAGATGATCAGGCGCGGCGGCGGGCAATACGAGGCGACGAACAGATCGGACTCGGGCAGCGCGACGAGTTCGGTCGCGTGCTTGCGGTCGGTGACCAGATGCTGGCCGATGACATCGGGATCCTGATTCCACACCACGGTGAACACGGTGACCCGGCGATGGGCTTGGATATCAGCGGCGATGGTGGGGAATTCGGGAAAGTCGCGGCAGGAGAACGGTTCTACGAAAATATCGACGAGCGTGCCGTCGTCGGCGCTCGATTCCATTCCGGTGAGCATGCTGTAGCGGCGCAGTTGCCGAACACCGGTGCGGCCCGCTTCCAGCGCCGCCTCGTAGACGGTCTCTTCCAGTCGACCGGAGGCGATCGATCCGAAGACGCCGCCATTGGGGGTGACCAGCATGGAAGAGCCGATGGGCAGGGAATTGGTGCCGATGGTACGGACCACGGTGGCCAGGCCGCCGGTGCGGCCCGAATGCCACACTCGCAGAAGGTCATCGACGATATCGCGCATATCTCACAACTCCGATCAGCGTGCGCCGACTCCCGGGAAATCGCGATCGGTCCCTGTCGCCAAGTCGTCGCACGTGACGCACACCATATCCTGTCGACTGCCCAAATAGGAACCGGCTCCGATATCACCTGCGGCTGTCTCCGAAATGGCTTCCCAGTGCTTGTACTCGATCACAACGGGGTGTCCAGGTGTGTCGTGAAACACAGCGCGAGCGATTCCGCTCTGGCTCGAACGCGCCGCGGCGAGCACTCTGGCGACGACATCGGCCCCGATATCAGGGGTGTCGACGGGCAGAAAAGCCACGTACCGACTGTCTGTTTCGGTGGCCGCGCGCAGTCCGGCGCGCACCGTCGCGGAGAGCCCGGTGGCCCAGTCGGCAACCCATCGCCATCCGGTGCCGTCGGGCAGTCCGAGGGCGGCCGGATCGGGTCCGGTCGCACCCAGCGCGACGATCACCGGATCGCAGCCCCCCTCGCGCAACGCGGTGATCGCCGAGCGCAACCACGCGCCGTTCTCGGCGAGTGCCTTGGGTTTGCCGTAGCGCGTACCCGCACCCGCCGCGAGGACGACGCCGGTGCACGAGGAGTGCGCGCGACGGTCCGCTGAGGGCATGTGAGCGAAGGTAATGACGCAATGTTGCCGCTCGATTACGACAGGGGAGCGCGGCGGCGACGACACGCCGACGTGATGGACTGCACATCGGTGGCGGCAGGGCGGGGATCGCGCGATGCTGGATCGATGACGAGCGAAGCGTTGAGCCTGGCGGGTTTCAACGATCTACCTGCGACGACCGCCGAGGAGGCCTTGCTCGCCTGTTGCTCGGCGCCACGCTGGGCCCGGGTGATCGCGGGCGCGCGCCCCTACGCGTCCACGGAATCGCTGCTGGAGGTGGCCGACGCGGCATCGGCGGCACTCGATGACGCCGAAATCGCCGAGGCGCTGGCCGGTCACCCGCGCATCGGCGACAGCCCGACCTCGGCGGCGTCGGCGCGCGAACAGTCCGGTGTGGCGGGCGCGGAGGTGCGCTCGGCGCTGGCCGAGGGCAATCGGGCCTACGAGGCGAAGTTCGGCCACATCTACCTGGTGTGCGCGGCAGGCCGCAGTGGGGAGGAGTTGCTCGCGGTGCTGCGGGCGCGCCTGGACAACGATTCGTCAACCGAAAGGCAGGTCATGCGAGCAGAACTGGCGAAGATCAACCGGCTGCGCCTGGCGGGGCTGGTGGCGCCGTGACGAGCCTGAGCACCCATGTCCTCGATGCCGTGCGTGGGGTGCCCGCCGCGGGTGTCGCCATGTGGCTCGTGCGCGACGATCAGCGGCTCACCGAAGCGCTCACCGATGTCGACGGCCGGGTGAAAGAGCTTGCCGCCGGACTGAATCCGGGTGACTACCGGCTGTATTTCGACACCGGCAGCTATTTCGCGGCGCAGGGCACCGAGACCTTCTATCCGGAAGTCTGCGTCGCGTTCACGGTGGGTGAGCAGTCGCATCTGCATGTGCCGCTGTTGCTGTCGCCGTTCGCCTATTCGACCTACCGAGGGAGCTGAGATGGCACTGAGCGGTCCGATCGTGTCGACCGACAACCGATATGGCAAGGCCGAGAATCGGATTGTGCGTTTCTACAAAGAGCGCACGCGCCACGAGATTCGCGACGTGAACGTCTCGACCACCCTGCGCGGCGATTTCGAGGCGGCCTACACCGACGGTGACCAGAGTCACGTCCTGCCCACCGACACCCAGAAACACACCGCCTTCGTCTATGCGAAGAAGCCCGGGCTCGACACGATCGAGGAGTACGCGATCGCGCTGGCGAAGCACTTCGTCGAGACGGTCGCGCCGGTGGCGAGTGCGCGCATCGACGTGGACTGCTATGGCTGGCAGCGTGTTTCGATCGATGGCGCCGAACACGATCACACCTGGGTGCGCCAGGGGCCCGAGGCGCGCACCGCCGCGGTGACGGTGGCGGGCGAGGGTGGCGAGCAGTCGCGGTGGGTGATCGGCGGGATCAAGGACCTGGTGCTGCTCAAATCGACGGGCTCGGAGTTCGCCGACTTCCTCACCGACGAGTACACCACCCTCGCGCCGACCCGTGATCGGGTGCTCGCCAGTTCGCTGGTGGTCCAGTGGCGGTTCGCCGAGATCGGGGGATTCGATTGGGACGAGGTGTACGAGGGTATCCGCGCCACCCTGCTCGAGCTGTTCGCGACCACCTACTCGAAAGCCTTGCAGCAGACGCTGCACGCGATGGGAACCGCTGTGCTGGAACGTTTTCCGATGCTGGCCGAGATCCGTTTGGCGGCGCCGAACAAGCACCACTTCGAGTACGACCTGGCGCAGTTCGGGATCGAGAACTCCGGTGAGGTCTTCTGGGCGGCCGACCGTCCCTACGGTTCGATCCACGCCACCCTGGCGCGCGCGGACGCTCCCGACGCGGGGATCGCGTGGCTGCCGTGAGCGCGCCCGATCTGCTGATCCACGGGTGTGCGGTGGTGACCGTCGACGCGGCGGGCACCGAGTACCGCAGGGGCTGGGTCACCGTGCGTGGCAACAGGATCGACGCCGTCGGCGAGGGTGAGCCGCCGGAGTCCGGCCGCGAGGTCGTGCGGATCGACGGGCGTGGCTGCGTGCTCACGCCCGGTCTGGTGAACACCCACCACCATTTGTACCAGTGGATCACCCGGGGGCTGGCCGCCGACAACACGCTGTTCGAGTGGCTGAACAAGCTGTACCCGGTGTGGGCGCGGATCGACGAGAAGTCGGTGCGCACGGCTGCCACCGGTGCGTTGGTCTCGCTGGCACGCAGTGGGTGCACGACGTCGTCGGATCACCATTACGTGTTCCCGCGCGGCGGCGGCGACCTGCTCGCCGCCGAGATCGGTGCGGCGGCGGAGGTGGGACTGCGGTTCCACCCCGCACGCGGGTCGATGGATCTGGGCCAGAGCAAGGGTGGGCTGCCGCCGGACACCGTGGTGGAGTCGATCGACGACATCCTCGCCGCGAGTGCCGCGGCCATCACGGACTGGCACGACCCGTCCTTCGGCGCGATGGTGCGGATCGCCCTTGCCCCCTGCTCGCCCTTCTCGGTCACCGCCGACCTCATGCGCGAGTCCGCGGCGCTGGCTCGTTCCGCCGGCGTCCGACTGCACACCCACCTCGCCGAAACTCTCGATGAGCAGGACTTCTGCCGGGAGAGCTTCGGCTGCACGCCTGCCGAATACATGGAACAGCTCGGTTGGCTGGGCGACGATGTCTGGTTCGCCCACGCCGTGCACCTCGACGACCCGGCGATCTCGGCGATGGCTCGCACCGGAACCGGCGTGGCGCACTGCCCGACCTCCAACGGCCGGTTGGGCGCCGGGATCGCGCGGACCGCCGACCTGGTGGCGGCGGGGGTTCGGGTCGGCCTCGGGGTAGACGGTGCGGCCAGCAACGAGTCGAGTTCGATCATCGAGGAGCCGCGCAACGCGTTGCTGTACGCGCGGGCGGTCGGCGGCCCGCGGGCGATGACGGTGCGCACGGCGCTGGAACTGGCGACCATGGGTGGGGCGCGGGTGCTCGGGCGGGCGGACGAGATCGGGTCGATCGAGCCGGGCAAGGTGGCCGATCTGGCCCTGTGGCGGCTCGATACGCCCGCTCACGCCGGTATCGAGGACCCCGTCGTCGCGGTGATTCTCGGGTCGGCGCCGCCGCTGGCCGCGTTGCTGGTGAACGGGCGCGAGGTGGTTCGCGACGATGTGGTGCTGACGGTGGACGAGGCGTCGGTCGGTGCCGAGGTCGCCCGAGCGCAGGCCCTTCTGCTGGCCGGAGCGTGATCTCGAGCGCGTCCTGATCGTGATCGCACGGGTTCGTCGGCAGCTCCGGCGTGCTGAACTGCGGCTTTGCCCGGATCAGCGCACACTGGATGACGTACACCGGGTTAACCGCGGCGCAATCCGGCGCGGGTTTCGTGCAACATCGCGGCAACTCCCGGCCCCTACTGTGGCCGGTGAGGAGCGAAACGAGGTGAACGTGGATCTGGATACGGTCTCCGAGGTCGTGCTCGCCCGCGAACGCGCCGATCTGGCGCAGGTCGGCGCGGGGAGCGCGGTGCTGGCGGGCGGCACCTTCCTGTACTCCGAACCGCACGATCACCTCGACCGGCTCGTCGACATCACCACCCTCGGCTGGGCGCCGCTGACGGCGTCCGCGCAGGGGCTGGAGATCGCCGCGACCTGCACGTTGGCGGAATTCGCCGGCGCCGCGCCCGGCCGCGAACTCGGTACACCGACGCTGCGCCCGCAGTGGCCGGGCACCGCGCTGTTCGCCCAGTCCTGCCGGGCACTGCTGGCCTCCCACAAGGTCTGGCGTACGGCGACCGTCGGCGGGAACGTGTGCCTGTCACTGCCCGCCGGTGCGGTACTCGGCGCGCTCGTCGCCTTGGACGCCACGGTGGTGATCTGGCCACGAGGCGGCGGCGAGCGGCGAATCCCCTTGCGCGACTTCGTCACCGGACCGGGTGAGAACCTGTTGGCCCCGGGTGCGGTCGTGCGCTCGTTCCTGGTGCCCACCGCGAGCCTGTTGGCACGCACCAGTTTTCGCAAGATCGCCCTGGCTCCACTCGGGCGCTCCGGGTCGGTGGTGATGGGCAGGCGCGATGCCGACGACCGGTGCGCGATCACCGTCACCGCGGCGACGCTGCGCCCGATCGTGCTCGACTTCGCTTCCGTCCCCACACGATCCGACCTGTCCGACGCGCTGGCCGACCTGGACCCCGACGTGTGGTTCGACGATCCCCACGGTGCGCCGGACTGGCGCGCACACGTGACCGGGCTGCTGGCCGCCGAGGTGGCCGCCGAGATCCGGGAGGCGGGAGGTGGTTCATGAGGCTCGATATCGACGGCCGCGCGGTCGAAGTGACCGCGCGCCCCGGCCAGTGCCTGCGCACGCTGCTGCGCGAGCACGGTGCGCTGGCGGTCAAAAAGGGGTGTGACTCCGGCGATTGCGGTGCCTGCTCGGTGCTGCTCGACGGCGATCCCGTCCACTCCTGCCTGATCCCCGCCCACCGCGCGGCCGATCGTGCGGTGACGACGGCCGCGGGTCTCGGCGATGGCGACGGCCCGAATGCCGTGCAACGCGGCATCGTCGAGAACGCCGGTTTCCAATGCGGTTTCTGCACCGCCGGAATGGTGGTGACGGCATCAGGTCTGGCCGCGGCCCGACCCGACACACCTGTGGACAACTTGCCTGCTCAGGTGGTTGTCGACGCCGAACGCGCCGAACTGATGAAGGGAAACCTGTGCCGCTGCACGGGTTATCGCGCCATCGCCGACGCCTTGGCGCCCCCCTGTGCATCGCTGTGCACAACTGCCGAGTTCGATGAGCTCGCGGGGCCCACGGGTGCCGGTGCCGTGCGGTCGGGCGGGAACGACGTGGTGCGATCGGAGGAACCGCTCGTTGCCGAGGGGCCCGCTGTCGAGTCCTATGTCGCCGGTCGGCCCGGTCGACTGTCCGGCGAGGTCACCACGGTGTCCGCCGAGCAGGGGCCACAGGTCACAGCGTCCGCTGTGCTGGGGGTGGAGGCACGCGTCGGCGGGGTGATGCGGCGGAAGTACCGGGCGGGGCAGATCGGGGACGGGGTGGGAGCGCCCGCGGGGGGCCGGATCGTGCGGGGTGCGGAGCCGTTCACGATGGATGTGGTGCCCGGGGCCGACGAGCAGATGCCGCCGGTGGCCCCGTGGCATCTGGCGGTACTGGCCAGTCCACACGCGCACGCGCGAATCGTGGCCATCGACGTCACCGCGGCGCGTGCGGTCGCGGGCGTGCGCGAGGTGTTGACGCATGTGGATGGACCGCGAACCGCGTTTTCCACGGCCCGGCACGAGCTGCGTGAGGACGATCCGGACGACACCTTCGTGCTCGACCGAACGGTCCGGTTCGTGGGGCAGCGGGTGGCCGCCGTGGTGGGGGAGACCCTGCATGCCGCGCGCGCCGGAGTGCGGGCGCTCCGTGTGGAGTACGAGGTGCTGCCCGCGGTGTTCGAACCCGAGGCCGCCTTGGCCGACAGCGCGCCGAAGCTGCACGCCGACAAGCCGGAGTCGGCGCGGATCGCCGACGCGCAACGCAACTTGATCGCCGAGATCCACGGCGGTGTCGGCGATGTCGAGGCAGGCATCGCGCGGGCCGCGAAGGTTGTGCGCGGGGTGTGGAATTCGCCGCGCGTGCAACACGTGCACCTCGAGACCCACGGCGGGATCGGCTGGCTCGACGACGCGGGCAGGCTTGTCGTCCGGTCGAGCACACAGGTGCCGTTTCTCGTGCGTGACGAACTCTGTCATGTCTTCGGATTGGCGCGAGATCGCGTGCGGGTGTTCGCGGCTCGCGTCGGTGGCGGGTTCGGGGCGAAGCAGGAGATGCTGGCCGAGGACCTGATCGCGCTGGCCGTGCTACGCACCGGGCACCCGGTGCAGTACGAATTCACTCGCACCGACGAGTTCACCTCGGCAACCTGCCGTCATCCGATGCGCGTCGCGGTCACCGCGGCGGCCGACGCGGCGGGCACCCTCACCGCCCTCTCGGTGGACGTCCTGGCCGACGCCGGCGCCTACGGCAACCACAGCGCGGGCGTGCTGTTCCATTCCGTCGGCGAATCGGTGGCCGTGTACCGCTGCCCGAACAAGCGCGTCGACGCACAGGCGGTGTACACCAACAACGTTCCCTCCGGCGCCTTCCGGGGCTACGGGCTCGGACAGGTGATCTTCGGCGTCGAATCGGCGATCGACGAACTGGCCCGCGAACTCGGCATCGATCCCTTCGAATTCCGTCGCCGCAATGTGGTGGTCCCGGGCGACCGGTTCACCGGAGCCGAAACCGACGACTCCGACCTGACTTTCGGCAGTTACGGCCTCGACCAGTGCCTCGACACCGCCCAGCAGGCGCTACGCCGGGGCAACGGTGTCGGCGCACCCGGTCCGCACTGGCGCGTGGGTGTGGGAACGGCCGTGGCGATGATCGCGACCGTGCCACCGCGCGGACACCATGCCGACGCCACCGCGAGTCTGCTGCCCGACGGCCGGTACGAACTCGGCGTCGGTACCGCGGAATTCGGCAACGGCACCACCACCGTCCACGCCCAACTCGCGGCGACGGCACTGGCCACCGCCGCCGACCGGATCGTCATCCGTCAATCCGACACCGATGTCGTCGGGCACGACACCGGAGCGTTCGGCTCCACCGGCACCATGGTCGCGGGCAAAGCGTCCTACGCGGCGGCACTCGAACTGCACGCGATGCTGCTGGCCAGGGCGGCGAAGGTGAGCGGACACCCCGAGCGCGACTGCCTGCTCGAACCGGACGGCGTGCGCTGCGGCGACGAGCTGATCACCGCGGCCCAGCTGCTCGCCGACGGCGAGCTCGTCGCGCACGGCACCCACGCCGGCACCCCGCGCTCGGTGAGTTTCAATGTCCACGCGTTCCGGGTGGCGGTCCAGCCGTCGACCGGTGTGGTGCGGATCCTGCAATCGATCCAGGTCGCCGACGCCGGCACCGTGCTCAACCCGGTGCAACTGCGCGGGCAGGTGGAAGGCGGGGTGGCCCAGGCCGTCGGCACCGCGCTCTATGAGGACATGCGATCCGAGCACGGTGTGGTGGTCACCGAGACGCTGCGCCACTATCACGTTCCACAGTTCGCCGATCTGCCCCGCACCGAGGTCTATTTCGCCGAAACCAGTGACGCGCTGGGCCCGCTGGGTGCCAAATCGATGAGTGAGTCCCCCTACAACCCGGTGGCCCCGGCCCTGGCGAACGCGATCCGCGACGCCGTCGGTGCCCGCCCGAACCGATTGCCGATGACCGCCGACCGTGTGTGGCGGGCCGTCCAGGAAGGAACCGCCGGGTGAATACTCGCCTGCCCGAACATATTCGAGCCCGAATCGACTCCGTGCTCGACTCCGTCGACGCCGAGTTGCGCGGGCGCTATCCCGGAGCCGGGGACCGGGTCCAGCCCGTGCACACCGCCTACGTTCCCGCCGACCGTGCCACCGCGGCGACCCCCGCCGAATGGGGCGCTACCGCCTTGGAGCTGTTGCATCGCCACGCCGACTTCCTCGTCGGCCTCGATGTCACCGGGTCGCTACCGGCGGTTCGGCGTCGACTCACGCAGCGCCCGATCCAGGACATGCGCATCGACTTCGAGGACGGTTACGGGTTCCGTACCGACGAAGAGGAGGACACGGCGGCGAAGGCGGCGGGCGAGGCGCTCGCCGCGTGGGCCGAAAAGCCGGGCGCACCGGTCTCGTTCGGGGTTCGCACGAAAGGGCTGGCCGCGAACGAACGGCGGCGTGCGCTGCGGACCCTCGAGCTCGTCCTCGACGGGGCGGGCGGCGCGCTGCCCGGCTTCGTGTTCACGGTGCCGAAGATCCGTGCCGCCGAACAGGTATCGGCCATCGTCGACCTGTGCACCGGACTCGAACACGGCCACGGACTGCCCGAACGGTCGCTGCGTTTCGAACTGCAGATCGAGAGCCCGCAGGCGATCATCGCCCCCGACGGCACCGCGCCCATCGTCGCGATGATCCAGCGGGCCGACGGCCGGTGTAGCGCACTGCATTTCGGCACCTACGACTACACCGCCGCGTGCGGCATCGCGGCCACCGACCAGGCACTCGACCATCCCGCCGCCGACTATGCCAAGTCGGTGATGCAGGTCGCGGCCGCGCAGACCGGGGTGTGGGTCTGCGACGGTTCGACCCAGATCGTTCCCGATGTCGATCCCGAAGGGGCCATGGCCAACCATCACCGCCTGGTCGATCGAGCACTGCGCCGTGGCTACTACCAGGGCTGGGACATGCACCCCGGCCACCTGATCACCCGCTGGCTCGCCACCTACGACTTCTTCCGTAGCGCGTCAGAGGTGGCGGTACCGCGCCTGGTGGCCTATCTGGACCGGCGCGCCGGTGGTGTCATGGACGAGCCCGCGACCGCCGAAGCGCTGGCGAGCACCGTGCTGCGCGGCCTGCGCGCCGAGGCGTTCACCGAAGCCGAAGTGCTGGCCACAGCACCTGGTCTGACCAGCGAAGTTCTGCTCGATCTCGTCGCTCGCCGGGTGCGTGCGACGTGAAACGCCACAAATAGCGGTATACCAGTAATATCGAAGGAGGTCCCACCCCGTCGATGAGGGCGCGCGCCGTCGCGCCTCCGGCGCAGAATCGCAGACGAGGTGCCCGCGCGACTTCGGTCGCGGGGCACCCGACCCCAGGAGGTACCCGTGAGCCGATGCATCGGCGGCGACGATTTCACCCTGCTCCCGGATCTGGCCGTCCGCACCCTGGGTGGTTCGGTGATCTGGGCGAACGACGAGTTCTTCGCGGAGAAGGAGAACCTCGTCAGCCCGAATCCGGCGCGGTACCAGCCCGCGACGTTCGGTCACAAGGGTCAGGTCTACGACGGCTGGGAGACCCGCAGGCATCGCGGTAGGCCCGGCGACGACGCGGCCGTCGTTCGCCTCGGTGTGCCCGGCGTGATCCGCGGTGTCGTGGTCGACACCGCCTGGTTCACGGGCAACTATCCGCCCGAGGTATCGCTGTCGGCCCTGGCTGTCGAGGGTTACCCGCCCGCCGAGGAGATCGCCGCCCGCACCGACTGGGTGAGCCTGCTCGACCGGGTGAAGGTCGGCGGGGACAGCCGCCATCCGTTCGCCGTCGACAACGAGAACCGGTGGACCCATGTGAAACTCACCATGCACCCGGATGGCGGCATCGCCCGACTGCGCGTGCACGGTGAAGGTCGCCCCGATACCGCGCTGCTCGGCCTGGGCCCGCTCGACCTGGCGGCGCTGGAGAACGGGGCTGTCGTGCTCGACTGCTCCAACCGGTTCTACAGTTCCCCGAACCAGCTGCTCTACCCCGGCCTGGCAAGGGAAATGGGCGACGGCTGGGAGACAGCGCGTCGCCGCGACGACGGAAACGACTGGGTGCGCGTCAAATTGGCGGGCCCCGGCGCGATCCGGCTCGCCGAGATAGACACCTCCTGCTTCCTCGGCAACAGCCCCGGCGCGGCCTCGCTCACCGGTTTCACCAGTGACGGAACCGAAGTCGAGCTGCTGGCGCGCACCGACCTGCTGCCCGACACCCGCCACCGCTTCGCGCTCACCCCCGCGGCGGCGTCGGTGGTGGAAGTCCGGCTCGACATCTACCCCGACGGCGGCCTCGCCCGCCTGCGGCTCTACGGCGAGCTCTCCGCATGATCGGCCGACGCCCGAAGGAGTCGGCATGACCGGGGAACGTGACTTCATCGGCTACGGCCCGACCCCGCCCGATCCGCAGTGGCCCGACGGTGCGCGGATCGCGGTGCAATTCGTGCTCAATTACGAAGAGGGCGGGGAGAACAACGTGCTGGACGGCTCCCCGCACTCGGAGACGTTCCTGTCGGAGATGACGCCCGCCGAGGCCTTCCCGAACCGGCACATGAGCATGGAATCGCTCTACGAATACGGTGCGCGCGCGGGCCTGTGGCGAGTGCTGCGCGCCTTCGAACGGCGCGCGATTCCGCTCACCGTCTTCGCTGTCGCGCGCGCCATGCAACGCAATCCCGAAGCGGTGGCGGCGTTCTCGGAACTCGGATACGAAATCGCCTGCCACGGATTGCGGTGGAAGTC
This sequence comes from Nocardia sp. NPDC058633, assembly GCF_042717045.1. NCBI lineage: Bacteria > Bacillati > Actinomycetota > Actinomycetes > Mycobacteriales > Nocardiaceae > Nocardia > Nocardia sp. NPDC058633. The sequence continues at coordinate 297,344 of NZ_JBHXRA010000003.1, read as the reverse complement.
CTACCAGTTGGTCGACGAGGAAGCCGAACGTGCCGACATGGCCGAAGCGGTGCGCATACTCACCGACCTGACCGGCGCCGCCCCGCTGGGCTGGTACACCGGTCGCGACTCGCCCCGCACCCGCGAATTGGTCGTAGAACACGGCGGATTCGTCTACGACTCCGACTCCTACGCCGACGACCTGCCCTACTGGACCGAGGTCGACGGCCACAACCACCTCGTCGTTCCGTACACCCTCGACACCAACGACATGCGCTTCGCCTCCGCCGCGGGCTTCGCCAACGGCGACGAGTTCTACGCCCACCTCCGCGACGCCTTCGACGTCCTCTACCGCGAAGGTGCCGAAGGCGCCCCGAAGATGCTCTCCGTCGGCCTGCACTGCCGCATAGCGGGACGCCCCGCGCGCACCGCCGCCCTGGAACGCTTCCTCGACCACGTCTTGTCCCACGACAACGTGTGGACAACCCGCCGCATCGACATCGCCGAACACTGGCGAAAGGTGCACCCGGCAGACCCGCGAGAACCGTGAGAGAGGTCTTTCTGGAGACCGATCGGTTGGTGCTGCGTCGGTTCACCGACACCGACTGCGACAACCTGGTCCGCTTGGACAGCGATCCCGCGGTCATGCGCTTCCTGACCGGTGTGCCCACCCCGCGATCGGTGATCGAGCACGAAGTGTTGCCCACGATCCTGCGCGACTACCAGCGCGGTCCGGCGGGTCGTTTCGCCGCCGTCGAGCGATCCACTGGCGCGTTCGTGGGCTGGTTGTCCCTGCGGCCTCCCGAGGACGGCAGCGTCGCCGACGTGGAACTCGGCTACCGGCTCGCCGCGTCGGCCTGGGGCCGGGGATACGCCACCGAGGGGGCGCGGGCGTTGATCAGGAAGGGCTTCACCGAACTCGGCGTCGGGCGGGTGTGGGCCCAGACGATGGCGGTCAACATCGCCTCACGACGCGTGCTGGAGAAATCCGGTCTCACCTACGTCCGGACCTTCCACCCCCAGTTCGACGACCCGCTTCCCGGCACCGAGCACGGCGAGGTCGAATACGAACTGACCCGCGCCGAATGGGCTTAGGCCAGCCCGCAGCGTTCGATGTTGGTCAGGGTGATCTGACGGTCGGATTCCTTGGCCTGGGGGACGCGGTGGTAGGCGCCCATGGAGTCCATGTAGGTGACGAACACGTCGGCGATCTCCTCCGGCGTCGCGTCGGGCTTGCTGGCGCGAACATTGTCCACCAGGGCGCGAGTGGTGTCGCACTGCTCTTCCTGGGTGAAGATCGGCGGCGGGTCGGCGTGCGCGAAGGCGGGCGCGAGCAGCAGCGCGAAAGCGGCGAGGACGGCTGATCTGACGATTCTCACACCGGCGACTGTACGCAGATCTCGAGCGTGGACGCGATCGCCGACGATCGAACAGGCTGTGGGCGAGAGGAATACAGACCACAGCCTGTTCGGGATGCCCGCTACGGCCTCGGGTCAGGCGAACAGGGTTTCGACGAACGGCACCGAGTCGACCAGGGAGGCGCTGACGGTGCCGTTGTGGTCGGTGGGGTAGGTATGCAGGGAGGCGGGTTGGTTGTTGGCTTCGAGGACGGCGAAGTAGCGCAGGGTTTCGGGGGTTACCACGTCGGTGTCGAGGAGGCCCTGGGCCAGGAAGAGCGGGCGGTCGTAGCCGGTTTCGGGCAGGCCCATGTAGCGGGCGAGGAGGCCGTGAGCGTCGGGGATCGACGACAGGGGGCGGGCGAACATGCTGCCGATCGAGGGCTTCGCCGCGGCGAGTTCGTCGCCGAGGGGGCCGATGCAGGCGGTTTGGGCGCGGGCGAGCCAGGTGCGGCCGGTGTCGGTGAGGAAGCTGTCGATGTTCAGGTCGGGGTAGGTGGTGCGCAGGCCGCTGAGGATGTAGAGGACGTAGGCGGTGAGGTGGGAGCTCAGGGCGATGGGGGGCACGCCGGGGCCGAGCAGCCCGATGACGTCTTCGATGTAGGCGGGGACGCCGGTGCCCACCGCGCCTCGGTAGTCCAGGCCGGGGCCGCCGAATTCGGTGGCGTAGCGGGCGGTGAACACCGCGGCGCCCGCGCCCTGGGACTGGCCGACCACGGCCCACTTGTTCGACAGGGACGGGTACTGCTCGGTCGCGGCCTTCACCGCGTCGACCACGTTGTGCGCTTCGGCGGTGCCGTTGAGGTAGGGATGTTCGCCGGGGCCGCCGAGGCCGGCGTAGTCGGCGGCGACGATCGCGTAGCCCTGGTTCAGCCAGGTTCCGAGGTAGGCCCAGTCGCGCTCGACAGCGGCGGGTCCGGCCAGGCTGTAGGCGCAGTCGTCGCCGAGTCCCACGGTGCCGTGCGCCCACGCGATCACCGGCCACCCGCCCTGTGGGGCCTCGCCCGCGGGGAAGTACACGGCCGCACCGGTTGTCGTCGGCTGGTCGCCCGCGGTGGTCGATCGGTAGAGCAGGCGCTCGGCGCGGGCGGAACCGGGCAGGGTCGCCGCGGCCGACAGTGACTCGACGCCGACTACGGTGCCTGCCGTCTCGGTGGGTTGCGCACTCGCCACCGGCACCAGGCTCAGTGCCGCCGCCAACACGGTCAGCGATGTCGCCGCGATCCTCGAAATCCTCATGGCCCCACTCTTTCGTCTTCGTGGCCGAACATCCAGGACATGTGCCCGCCTCCGGGCGTCCAGACGTCTCGGTGGACGAGTGTCGCGCACGCCGTACTGTGCACCCACTTCTGGGGGGTGATGGGGAGATGCCCGCGTCGTGACCGAATCGAGTGACGACACGCACATCATTCGTGTCCGGCGTGGGGTGTGAAACGACTCACACACTGCAAGGCTCGGGAGTGTCGGAGCGCGCCCACTGGATGATCGCTAACAGTACGGGCGTTATGCTAAAACTCCTGGTCAGCACTACCCGCTGGTAGGCCCGATGCTTGCAATCGGCCCGCTAATTTCGCAAAGTTAGCAAACGTGTCGGCAAAACTAGCTGAGATTCACACAACCAACAGGTAGACGGCCATTTCTGGGTGTGCCATTGTTTGGAAGTACACCCCTTGGGCCCTAGTAAGTCCTAGCAAGCCTGCAAATTGCGCCAGTAGTACGAGATGTGCAACCGAAAGCGTTCAGCCGCCGGTTGATTCGCACGCCGACTGCGCGGCGCACCGACCACACGAGGAAGTGGAGTCAAGAGATGTCTCTCCCCGGCACCCCGAAGACCGCAGCGGAAATCCAGCAGGATTGGGACACCAACCCGCGTTGGAAGGGTCTGACCCGCACCTACTCCGCTGAGCAGGTTTCCAAGCTGCAGGGCAACGTCGTCGAGGAGCACACCCTCGCCCGTCGTGGTTCGGAGATCCTGTGGGACCTCGTGAACAACGAGGACTACATCAACTCGCTGGGCGCCCTCACCGGCAACCAGGCCGTGCAGCAGGTTCGCGCCGGCCTGAAGGCCATCTACCTGTCCGGTTGGCAGGTCGCCGGTGACGCCAACCTGTCCGGCCACACCTACCCGGACCAGTCGCTGTACCCGGCGAACTCGGTTCCCGCGGTCGTGCGTCGCATCAACAACGCGCTCTCGCGCGCCGACGAGATCTCCAAGGTCGAGGGCGACGAGTCGGTCAAGAACTGGCTGGCCCCGATCGTGGCCGACGCCGAGGCCGGCTTCGGTGGCGCCCTGAACGCCTACGAGCTGCAGAAGGCCATGATCGTGGCCGGTGCCGCCGGTGTGCACTGGGAAGACCAGCTGGCTTCGGAGAAGAAGTGCGGCCACCTCGGTGGCAAGGTGCTGATCCCCACCCAGCAGCACATCCGCACCCTGACCTCCGCGCGTCTGGCCGCTGACGTCGCCGACGTGCCGTCGGTGATCATCGCCCGCACCGACGCCGAGGCCGCCACCCTCATCACCTCCGATGTGGACGAGCGCGACCGTGAGTTCCTCGACGGCACCCGTACCGCCGAGGGCTTCTTCGGTGTGAAGAACGGCATCGAGCCCTGCATCGCGCGTGCCAAGGCCTACGCCCCCTTCGCCGACCTCATCTGGATGGAGACCGGTATCCCGGATCTCGAGGTCGCGCGCAAGTTCGCCGAGTCGGTTCGCAGCGAGTTCCCGGACCAGCTGCTGGCCTACAACTGCTCGCCTTCGTTCAACTGGAAGGCGCACCTGGACGACGCGACCATCGCGAAGTTCCAGCGTGAGCTCGGCGCGATGGGCTTCAAGTTCCAGTTCATCACCCTGGCGGGCTTCCACTCGCTCAACTACGGCATGTTCGACCTGGCGCACGGCTACGCTCGCGAGGGCATGACCGCGTTCGTCGACCTGCAGGAGCGCGAGTTCAAGGCCGCCGCCGAGCGTGGCTTCACCGCCATCAAGCACCAGCGTGAGGTCGGTGCCGGCTACTTCGACACCATCGCCACCACCGTCGACCCCAACACGTCGACCGCCGCCCTGAAGGGCTCCACCGAAGAGGGCCAGTTCCACTGATCCCCCTCGGAGTTGCTCTGACCGGCAACGCCTTTCCTCTACTCCGGTAGGGGTGTGGTGGCTCCGCCACCGCCACGCCCTCCCTCGCCGATCAGCCCTCGGCGAGGGAGGGCATCCCTATACTTTGGTCGCTATGACCTCCCCAGCCACCCCACAGCCAGACATACAGCAGGAGCGGGACGTGAGCACGAGCGAGAAGATTCAGCGCGTTGGCATCATCGGCGCGGGACAGATGGGCGCCGGCATCGCCGAAGTGTGCGCACGCGCGCACGTCGATGTCCTCGTCTACGAGACCACCCGTGAACTCGCCGCCGCAGGCCGCGCGCGGATCCTGCGTTCGCTGGACCGTGGCGTGAGCAGCGGCAAGATCACCGAGCGTGAGCGGGAGCAGGCCGCCTGGCGGCTGCGGTTCACCTCCGATCTCAGCGACTTCGCCGACCGTCAGCTGGTGGTCGAGGCCGTTGTCGAGAACGAAGACGTCAAGACGGCGATCTTCAGCGAGCTGGACAAGGTCGTCACCGACCCCGACGCCGTGCTCGCCTCCAACACCTCCTCCATCCCGATCATGAAGATCGCCGTCGCCACCGCGAACCCCGAGCGCGTGGTCGGACTGCACTTCTTCAACCCGGTGCCGGTGCTGCCGCTGGTCGAGCTGGTCACCACGCTCAAGACCAGCGAGCCGGTCGCCAAGCGCGCCGAGCAGTTCGCCGCCGAGATCCTGGGCAAGCAGATCGTGCGCTCGGCCGACCGCTCCGGTTTCGTCGTCAACGCGCTGCTGGTGCCCTACCTGCTCTCGGCCATCCGGATGGTCGAGTCGGGCTTCGCCACCAAGGACGACGTCGACAAGGCGATGGTGCTCGGCTGTGCGCACCCGATGGGCCCGCTGGCGCTGACCGACCTCGTCGGCCTCGACACCGTGAAGTCGATCGCGGACTCGATGTACTCCGAGTTCAAGGAGCCGCTGTACTCCGCCCCGCCGCTGCTGATGCGCATGGTCGAAGCCGGGCTGCTCGGCAAGAAGACCGGAGCCGGTTTCTACCAGTACGGCAAATAAGAGTTGCTCACCGGAGGCCACCGACATCAGCTACGACGCGATGCCGGTGGCCTTCGGCTTTTCCGGGTGGTTTGCAGGGGGAACGGCGAAGGGTCGTTCTCCAGGCATAAGCTGCTGTAGCCGGACGCGCTTGCGCACCCGGTGTTATGTCGAGTGCAGCGTGTGATCGAAAGGGAGTATCGGCGGTCATGGTCAACGTCACCGATGGATTCGGGTCGAGCGTTCTCGGTTACCCGAGGATCGGCCCGCACCGAGAGCTCAAGCGTGCGCTCGAGTCGTACTGGCGCGGATCGCTCGAACGCGAAGAACTGCTCGCGGTAGGCCGCGACATCCAGGAGCGCCAGTTCAACGAGCTGGCCGCGACCGGACTCTCGCAGGTGCCGGGCAACACCTTCTCCTTCTACGACCACATCCTCGACAACGCGCTGCTGTTCGGCGCGGTGCCCTCGCGTTTCAAGAAGTTCTCCGACGGGCTCGACCCGCTGGACTTCTACTTCCTGATGGCGCGCGGCAACCCGGACACGCCGCCGCTCGAGCTGGTGCGCTTCTTCGGCACCAACTACCACTACCGGCAGCCCGAACTCGACGCCGACACCACCTTCTCGCTGCATCCCGAGGCTCTGCTCGACGAGTGGGACCGGGCGGCTGCCCGCGGGATCGAGCTGCGTCCGGTGGTGCTCGGCCCGGTGTCGCTGCTGCTGCTGTCGAAGGCCGGGCACGTGCCGGGCGAGACCGAGTTCGACACGTTGAGCCTGCTCGATCAGCTGCTGCCCTTCTACGAGGAGCTGTTCGAGATCCTCGCCAAGCGCGGGTCCACCTGCGTGCAGCTCGACGAACCCTGCTTCACCGGTGAGCGCACGCCCGCCGAGCTGGCCGCGTTCGAGAAGGCCTACAACCAGCTGGCGAAGGCGCCGCTGCGTCCGCGCATCCTGGTCACCGGGCAGTACGGCGATTTCGGTGAGGCGCTGCGCATCCTGGCCGCGAGCAATGTCGAGGCGATCGGGCTCGATCTGGCCTCGTACCGGATGCAGCCGGAGGAACTGGCGGCGATCCCGGGGATCAAGCGCAAGCGGATCTACGCGGGTGTCATCAGCGGCCAGAACGTGTGGCGGGCCGACCGGGTGGTCACGCTGAACTACCTGAACGCGATCGCCGAGGTGTGCCCGGACCTGGTGGTCTCGACCGGCACCACGCTGCTGCACGTGCCCTACGACGTGCTCGCCGAATACGACATCGAAGGCAATGTCGCCGACCGGCTCGCCTTCGCGAAACAGAAGGTGGGCGAGGTCGTCTCACTCGCCAAGGCGCTCACCGAGGGCCCTTCGGAGAACTGGCGTAAGCGGCCCACCGAGGTGCATTTCAAGCAGAAGCACGCGGTGCGCCAGCGGGTGTACGCGGTGACGCCCGAGATGCGTGAACGCGCGCCCTACGATGTGCGCGCGGCCGCGCAGCAGGAGCGGTTGAACCTGCCGCTGGTGCCCGCCACCACGCTCGGCTCGTTCCCGCAGAGCGGCAAGCTGCGTCAGGCCCGTCACGAGGTGTCCTCCGGACGGCTGTCCGACGACGACTACCGCAAGCTGGTCGAAGCCGAGATCGAAGCCACGATCCGACTCCAGGAAGACATCGGCCTCGATGTGTTCGTGCACGGTGAGCACGAGCGCAACGACATGATCCAGTTCTTCGCCGAGCAGCTCGACGGTTTCGCCACCACCCGTTTCGGCTGGGTGCAGGTGTACGGATCCCGTTGTGTGCGACCGCCGATCGTCTACGGCGACGTCGCCCGGCCCGCGCCGATGTCGGTGGAGTGGACCACCTACGCGCAGTCGCTGACCGACAAACCGGTGAAGGGCATGGTCACCGGGCCGGTCACGATGCTGGCGCGCTCGTTCGTCCGCCAGGATCAGCCGCTCTACGAGACTGCCGACCAGGTGGCACTGGCCATCCGGGACGAAGTGGTGGACCTGGAGAAGGCCGGGATCGCGATCATCCAGGTCGACGAACCCGCCATCCGTGAGCTGCTGCCCGCCCGTCCGCGTGGCCGCGAGGAGTACCTGCGCTGGGCGGTCGGCGCGTTCAAGCTGGCCACCTCCGGCGTGCGATCGGACACCCAGATCCACACGCACATCGGCTATTCCGGCCGCACCGAGGTGGTCGACGCGATCGATCAGCTCGACGCCGACGTCACCGCGATCGTGGCGACCCGCTCGATCGAATGGGTCATCGACGCGCTCACCGAGGACCTTTCCTCCGGCCACGGCCTCACCCACGGTGTCGGCCCCGGCGTGTACGAGAGCCGCTCGGCCCGCATCCCCGACATCGACGAGTTCGACGAGCTGCTCACCCAGGCCGCGAATGCCGTGAGCCCGCAACGGTTGTGGGCCAATCCCGACGGTGGGCTCAAGACGCGCCACTACTGGCAGTTGGAGCCGTCGTTGCGCAACATGGTGGCCGCCGCTCGACGGGTGCGCCGGCGGGCAGCTGCCGCGGAAGCCGCGGCGGCGACCGCCTCGCAATGATCTGAATGTCGAACGGGCGCACCGAAATCGGTGCGCCCGTTTCGTCTGTCGCGCCGACACGGCCGAGATCGCCGTGTTCGGCCGCGGTCGAGCTCTACCGTGGGTGAATGGAACAGCGAATCAGCCTGATCACCCTGGGTGTGGCCGATCTGGCGCGAGCGCGCGCCTTCTACGAAGCACTCGGCTGGCGTGGCCAGGAGGTCGAGCAGACGGTCTTCTTCCAGGCAGGCGGGCTCGGCCTGGTGTTGTGGGGCCGGGACAAGCTCGCCGCGGATTCCGGTGTGCCCGAGGAGGGCACGGGATTCGGCGGGATCGCCCTGGCGCACAACGTGCGGTCCGACGCCGAGGTCGAGGAACTGCTGGCGCTGGCACAGGCAGCGGGCGCCACGATCACCAAGCCCCCGGCCACCAACCCCCTCGGCTTCCACTCGGGCGTCTTCCTCGATCCGGACGGCCATCCCTGGGAGGTCGCGCACAACCCGGGTTTCCCACTGGCCGCGGACGGTTCGATCACCATTCCCGATTTCGGCGCCTGAGCCCGCTGGGCGGAACCGAACCGAGCCCCGCGGGCCACCGAAGCCGCTGGAGGCCGCGGTACTCGACCGCACGAGGTGGGACACCCACCAGCGTGCCGGTGGGTCAGGTCCTGGTGATCGGGGGGAGGACGTAAGTCTGGTCGAGGACGGCCTGGCGCGGCTCGTACATGCGCATGCAGGGGCGGAAGCCGCCTTCGGGGGCGGGGAGCCAGTTCGCGCGGGCCTTGGGGTCGGCGGGCTCGGCGTGGCTGATGGTGATCGTGAGTGCGCCGTTGTCGTCGTAGACCAGGCCCGGGGTGCGGTCGCCGATCGAGTAGCGGTCGATCGGGTTGGCGCACAGGTAGAAGTCCGGCGTCGAGTACATCGTGACCGACCAGAAGGCGTTGACCGGCGGGGTGGGGTCCAAGCGCAGGGTGTAGGTGTTCGTGCCGTTCAACGGCTGTCCTGCGTCGTCCGCGTAGATCATGGCGTAGGCGGCCTCGTAACCGTGGTTGCCCCAGAGGCCGGCCTTGGCCGCCACGGCGCGAGCGACGATCCGCCGCGCCGGGTCGGTGATCTTGAAATTCTCGTCGTCGAGTGTGCCGACCTCGAAGAAGTCGACGTTGTAGTCGAAGATGTGCAGCATCAGGTGCCAACCGTTCTGCTTGTCGATGCCCCCGCCCGTCATCGCCTTCGACAGTTCTTCCTGCCCTTCGCCGAGCCCGGCGCGCAGGGTGGATGCTCGGTCCGGGGCGGGCGACAGGTAGGGAGAGGCGCCCGCGGTCGTCAGGCCGATCTCAGCCAACGAATCCTGAAGTGCGCGATCGCGTTCGGCCGGGGGATATGCCTGCGACCAGACCCGGACCTTTTCCAGAAACATCAGGTCAGGGGCGACGGTCGGATCCGGCGACGGCAGTCCCGAAGGTTGCGCCGCGCGGTCGACGGGCGTCAAGGTCGTCGCGTCCTGCAGGGCATGCACGGCGGGGAGGTCGGCCTCGCCCGCGCACGCCCATCGCCCGACGATCACGCCGACCGCGGTGGGAAATCGGATGACGGTGGTGTCCTCGGGGACGGTGCCGTCCCATCCCGGTGGTACGAGCAGATAGTCGCCTGCCCGGTTGCCGGTGGCGCGCTTGCCCACGTAGGCGAAGTTGTCGGTCCACGCGTCGATGAACTGCATGACGTAGTACCGGTCGCCGGTGTCGGGCACGTGCAGGATCACCGGGCCCGCGGAAACGTCTATCGGGGCGATCGAGTACACGGTGTCGTTGTTGACCGAGACGAACTTCGCCGAGGCGTCGGACAGGGTGCGGGCGTGCGAGAAGCTGTTGAACGGCGTCGCTGGGCTCGCACCGATGCCCTCGCGGATGAATCGCTCGATCGAATCAAGGTTGAAAACGAGCGGAAACCCGTACAGGTAGGCCTGTGCGGTCAGTTCGGGCACGTTCTGATGCGGCATGAGCGCTCCTCGTCCTGGCGTACGCGTCGCGCGACCATGATCGGACCGCGCGATACCAGCATTCGCCGATGTCGGATCGACGCACATCGCCCATGTCGGGTGAGATCGCGGCCCTCGCGGGGCCTCTCACCGAAGGACCGGAGTGATTGCCAGGGGTCAGGAGCGTCGGATCATGGCGTGGGCGCCGGCGGTGAGCTCGGTCGCGGTGGGGGCGTTGGCCGGGTCGATCAGCCATTGCAGGAGTAGGCCGCCGATCATCGTTTGCAGGATCGCGCCCACATTGCGGTCGCCGTTGCCGAAGGCCTCGGTGAGGCCTGCGCGGGCGCGGGCCTGCGCGTCGGCCAGTTCGGCGCGCAGTTCGGGGGAGTGCAGTGCCTGGTTGAGGCATTCGGCGTTGGCGTGCCACAGCGGCGCGTTCTCGACGAACGAGGTGATCAGGCTCTGCCAGAACGCTTCGAGGCGGGCGGCGGGATCGGTCGGGTCGGTGGCGGGTAGCGCGTCGAGGATCTGCGTCACCGCGGTCGCGCTGGATTCGAGCATGGCCTGTTGTAGCAGCTTGTCGCGGGTGCCGAAGTGGTAGTTGATGGCCGCGAGGTTGGTGCCGGAGGCGGCGACGATATCGCGCACCGTGGTGCGGGCGTAGCCGCGTTCGGCCAGGCACTGCTTGGCGGCTTCCAGGAGATCTTCTCGCGTTCCCACCCGCGCACCATAGCAAGGTGCATACGCGTGTTCGTGACACTCGTTTCAAACAAGCGTCAGTGACAAGTGTATGAAACGGATGTATGTTTCGAACATGACCTCTCGGCGACGTATCTCCGCGTTCGAATCCAGCTTTTTCGGCACCGACACGACCATCGGCAGCGTGCCTGCCGGTGGGATGCCGCTGTTTCTCGGCACCACCGTGCACGGCGTGCTCGACCCCGCGATCCTGCGGACGGTGCTCGACGAACTCGCCGCCGCGCATCCGCTGCTGCGCAGCCGGGTGGTGACCGAGGGCGGCGGGGGATACTTCGTTCGCGACGACGAGTTCCGGCCTCGGCTCGACATCGTCGAAGGCGGCGAAGCCGAGTATCTGGCGCTGGTCAACGACCCGCGGGACTGGAGTGAGGGACTGTTCCGCGCGTACCTGCTGCGGGCGGGGCTACGGCAGCAGATCGTGTTGGTCGTCCATCACGGAATCTCCGATGGCAGATCGGGATTCGCGCTGCTGGGGCAGCTGTGGCGGCATTACACCGCCCATGCGAGGGGCACCGCTGTGCCGGAACCGGATTCGGATCAGCGACTGCCCGAAGCCATGGACACCCGCCTGGCCGAAGTGGTTTCGGTCGAGCAGGCACGGGCGTGGCTGGCCGAGATCCGAGCGGGGGCGGCGACGATGAGTCCGCAGGACGCGCCACGAACACTGCCCCGCGACGGCTCCGACGCCGATCCGCTCGGCCGATTCGCGATGCAGCGCATCGAACTGACGGCCGAGGAGACCGCTGAACTCGTGGCATCGGCGCGCTCGCACGGCCTTTCGGTGAACAGCGTGCTCACCGGTGCGGCCCTGGCCGCCATCCGGACCCGCTTCCCTGAGTCGGGCGGCGTGCCGATGTTCTGCGGGTACGCGGCCGACGTGCGTGCGGAGTTCGATCCGCCGGTGCCCGCCGACACCATGGTCAACTTCGCCTCGGGCGCGGGCGTCGCGGTCCGGGCGAACGGCGACACCACCCAACTCGAACTGGCTCACTCGGTCGAGGCAGGCCTGCGCGCCGGTTCGCAGCGCCGCGAACCCGCCCTCTTTCCCCTCGCCGCCCAACTCGTCGACGACGACGTCACCGCGGCCCTGCTCGCCGCACCCCCCACCATCGCCGTCTCCAATATCGGTCGCCTGCAACCCCATTCGATCCCCGAGCACATCGCCTTCGTCCGCGACGACGTCTACGCCATGGGCCCCGCCATGCCCCCGAAACTCACCGCCTTCACCATCGGGGGTCGCCTCACCCTCCAACTCGAATACGACACCGCCCTCTACCGCCGAGCCTCCATGGAAAAACTGCGCCTGACCCTCGGCGAAATGCTGCAAACCCTCGAGTGAGGGGGCTAGCTGGGTGTTCCCTTTGCCAGCACCGCTTCGACGGTTCGGGTGGCGCCGTCGGGGGAGGTGACGTCGAGTCGGATTGGGTCGGCGGGTTTGCGGATGTTGATCGCCGCGGCCAGGGCCTTGGCGGTGGTGATCGAGACGCCGTCGACCGCGGTGATCACATCGCCGATGCTGATTCCGGCCTCGCGCGCGGGTTTGCCGTAGAAGGCCCAGCTCACCTGGGCGCCGGCCGGGCGGGCGTCGATGACCTGTACGCCGAGGGTGGCGGTGGGGCCGATGTGGACGGTGTCGGTGGGAGTGCCGGAGCGGATCTGTGCCACGATCCGCATGGCGGTGTCGATCGGCACGGCGTACCCGTTGGCCGGTTTACCTTCGGCGCGGGAGTTCTCGCCCGAGGCCGCCGTGATCACCCCGACCACCGCCCCCGAGGCGTCGGCCAGCGCGCCGCCGGACTGCCCGCCCATCACCGGCGCGGCGATCTCCACCATCCCGTCGAGCGCCTTGCGGGTCAGGTCGGCGGAGTTCATGGCCACGATCGTCGCGTTCAGATCGGTGATCGGACCGGCGACCGAGGTCGGTGCTCCGCCGTCGCCGCCCGCGTCGCCGATGGCCAGCACATCCTGGCTGATCCGCAGGTCGGCGGAGGTGCCCAGGCGCGCGGTCGGGAGATCTCGGGCCCCGCCGAGCGACAGCAGCGCGATGTCGGCGCCGGAGTCGTAGCCGAGCACGGTGGCCTCGTAGATCAGCCCGGTGGCGATATCGGTGACGCGCAGCGCCTCGGCCCCTTTGATCACGTGATGACTGGTCAGAATCTGCCCGTCGGCGGTGAGCACGATCCCCGACCCGGCCGCCCCGATCCCGACACCGCCCGCGTCGACGTCGATGTTCACCAGCACCGACTCCATCTGCCCGGCGACCAGCACCGGATCCAGCGGCACCAGCACCGGCGGCTGCGCCTGCGCCACGAATTCCGGCTCGACCAGGACGAATTCCCCGCGAAACCCGAGAAACGCGCACACCCCGAGCAACGCCACCACCATCGTCACCAGCACTCGTCCGACACGCTTCACCGCACATGTCCTCTCTCGCGAGCCGACCAATCCATTGTGACCGGTTTTTCGCCTCCGCCGGTCTCGATACGGACGCGGCCTACTTGGCAAAGCACGCATGCGGCTGTAGGCATGTAGCCATGAGCACCGCTGCCGCCTACGCCAAGCCCTCCCCCGACGGGGCCTTCGAGAAGGTCACGATCGAACGCCGCGAAGTCGGACCCGACGATGTGTTGATCGACATCAAATACGCGGGTATCTGCCATTCCGATATCCACACCGCGCGCAACGAGTGGGGCGGCGCGCAGTATCCGTGCGTGCCCGGCCACGAGATCGCGGGCATCGTCGCCGCGGTGGGCTCGTCGGTGCGCAAATACCAGGTCGGTGACCGGGTCGGCGTCGGCTGCCTGGTGAACTCGTGCGGCAAGTGCGTGCCGTGCCTGGCGGGCGAGGAGCAGTACTGCACCAACGGCCCCACCTGGACCTACAACTCGCCCGTCCCCGAAACCGCGCAGCCCGGCGGGTACACGATGGGCGGGTACTCCACCCAGATCGTGGTCGACGAGAGCTTCGTGGTGTCGATCCCCGAAGGCATCGGTCTCGATGTCGCCGCGCCGCTGCTGTGCGCGGGCATCACGCTGTTCTCGCCGTTGAAGCACTGGAACGCGGGACCGGGCAAGAAGGTCGCGATCATCGGGATGGGCGGGCTCGGGCACGTCGGTGTGAAGATCGCCGCGGCGCTCGGCGCGGAGGTGACGGTCCTGAGCCAGTCACTGCGCAAGCGCGACGACGGTCTGCGCATGGGAGCCGACCACTACTACGCCACCAGCGAGAAGGAAACCTTCCGTCAGCTGCGCGGCCGGTTCGACCTGATCATCAACACCGTCTCGGCCGACCTGCCCATCGACAACTACCTGCGCCTGCTCGCCCTCGACGGCACACTGGTCATCCTGGGCCTGCCGGAGCACCCGATGAGCGTGAGCGGGCGCAACCTCGCCGGATTCCGTCGCTCACTGGCGGGATCGATGATCGGTGGCCTCGCGCAGACCCAGGAGATGCTGAACTTCTGCGCCGCGCACGGGATCGGCGCGGAGATCGAACTGATCTCCGCCGATGAGATCGACTCCGCCTACGACCGCGTGGTCGCCAGCGATGTCCAGTACCGGTTCGTGATCGACACCGCCACGGTGTAGTCGACCGGGTCGGCGGTACGCGCGCCGACGGGCCGTGAGCGTTGGTCCTGGGTACCGTGACATTCGTGGTCGCCGAGGACGAATCCGCTCTACCTGCCGCACAGCCTGCCGACGTGAACGCCCTGCCCGCCTTCTGGACGGTGCGAACACCGCCGCGCTGGCTGCCGCGCGCGCTGCTGTACGCCGTGCTCGCGGTGGCCGGGTTGATCGCGGCGTTCTGGGTGCTTGGCAAGATGCAGGGCCTGCTCACAGTGCTGCTGGTGTCGATCTTCCTGGCGTTCGCGATCGAGCCCGCGGTGAACTGGCTCGCGGCGCGCGGTGTGCGGCGTGGGGCAGGCACCGGCGCGGTGTTCCTGGTGGTGCTGGTGCTGATCGTCGCGTTCGTGTGGACGCTGGGCGCGCTGCTCGTCAACCAGGTGACCATGCTGGTGAAGAACGCGCCCGACTACGTCCAGGACCTGGTCGACTGGGTGAACTCGACCTTTCACCAGGATCTTTCGGGCGACGACCTGACCAAGTACGCCTCGGAGTGGAGCTCCACGATCGAGAAGTACCTGGTGGGCCTGGCCGGAAACGTTTGGGGCATCGGCACCGTCGCGATCGGGGCGCTGTTCCAGCTGCTCGGGGTGCTGCTGTTCACGTTCTACTTCGCGGCCGACGGACCGCGCTTTCGCACCTGGGTGTGTTCGCTGTTGCCTCCGAGACAGCAGAAACATGTGCTGCGGGCCTGGGACATCGCGGTCGACAAGACCGGTGGCTACATCTATTCTCGGGCGCTGCTCGCCCTGTGCTCGGCCATCGCGCACTACGTCGCGCTGCGAGTGCTCGATGTGCCGTCGGCGTTCGCCCTGGCGTTGTGGGTCGGCGTCGTCTCCCAGTTCATCCCGACTGTCGGCACGTATATGGCCGGAGCGCTGCCGGTGCTGGTCGCGCTGGTGCACGATCCGATCAGCGCCCTGTGGATCCTGCTGTTCATCGTGGCCTATCAGCAGTTCGAGAACTATGTCCTGCAACCGCGGATCACCGCGACCACCCTGGACATGCACCCGGCGGTGGCTTTCGGGGCGGTGATCGCGGGCGCCGCGCTACTCGGGCCGACCGGCGCCCTGCTAGCGATTCCCGTGACCGCCACACTGCAGGGTTTCGCGGGCGCCTACGTGCGGCGATACGAAGTCACCGAAGAGGCCGACGCCCCGCCGCCGAAGAAGAAAAAGCGTAAGAAGGCCGAGTCCGGCACCGCCTCCGCCGACGAACAGCCCGGCTCCCGGCGCACTGATCCGGCAACATGAGCCGGGGCCTGACCGGTCGAGGTGGGCGGCGGCGGTAGCGTTCGCCGGATGGACACCCTGAACTCGGTGATCGTCGACATCAACGACGCGTTCTGGAACTGGTTGCTGATCCCGCTGGTCATCGTGGCCGGGTTGTACTTCACCGTGCGTAGCGGCGTGGTGCAGCTGCGGATGCTGCCCGAGATGTTGCGGGTGGTCACGGAGAAGGGGCCGACCGCGCCCGACGGGAAGAAGTCGGTGTCGGCGTTCGGGGCGTTCAGTATCTCCGCGGCCGCGCGGGTGGGGACCGGCAATATCGCGGGTGTCGCGACAGCGATCAGTGTCGGTGGACCCGGGGCGGTGTTCTGGATGTGGGCGATGGCCACGGTCGGCGCCGCGTCGGCGTTCGTGGAATCCACGCTCGCCCAGCTCTACAAGCGGCGAGAAGGCGAGCCGGGGACCTTTCGCGGCGGCCCCGCGTACTACATGGAGCACGGGCTGCGGCGCCGCTGGCAGGGGTTGGCGTTCGCGGTGATCATCACGCTGACCTTCGGCTTCGTGTTCAACGCCGTGCAGGCCAACACCATCGTGGTCACCAGTCGCGCCTCGCTGTCGGGGCTCGACGGTGACTGGTACGCCCCGATGGTCGGGCTCGGATTGGTCGTGCTGCTCGGGCTGGTGATCTTCGGTGGGGTGCGCCGGATCAGCCGCATCACCGAGGTGCTCGTTCCCGTGATGGCCCTGGTGTACCTGTTGCTCGGTATCGCGGTGGTCGTGTTGAACATCGGTGATCTGCCGCGGGTGTTCGCCGATATCGTCGGCGGGGCGTTCGGGCTGCGTGAGGTGGTCGGCGGCGGTATCGGTGTCGCTATCACCCAGGGAATCCGGCGTGGCATGTTCTCCAACGAGGCCGGTCTCGGCTCCGCTCCCAACGCCGCCGCGGCCGCGGACGTGTCGCACCCGGTGAAGCAGGGGCTGGTGCAGTCGCTCGGCGTCTACTTCGACACCCTGCTGATCTGCTCGATCACCGCGTTCATCATCCTCACCAGCGACCCCGACCTGTCCGAGCGTCGCAGCGCCGACCTCACCCAGAACGCCCTCCAGACCTCACTGGGCTCCTGGGCCGGCCACGTGCTCACCGCGGTGGTGTTCATGCTCGCGTTCAGCTCGATGATCGGCAATTTCTACTACGGCCGTTCCAACATCGAATTCATCACCGGCCGTCCCCAGGCGCTCACGACCTTCCGGGTGCTGGTGCTGGTGGCGGTCTTCGGTGGCGCGCTCGGTTCGGTGAGCCTGATCTGGAACCTGGCCGACGTGTTCATGGGCGTGATGGCACTGGTCAACCTGGCCGCGATCATCCCGCTCGGCGTCATCGCGTTCCGCCTGCTCGCCGACTACCGTGCCCAGCGCCGCGCGGGCAAGGACCCCGTGTACGTACACAGCGCCGACATCGCCGACCCGGCGGGCGTGCAGTGCTGGCAGGCAACGATTTCGTCGAGCTTGCCCGGTAAACCCACCCACTAGTGGTAGGCATGGGAAATGGCGAAATACTGGGCCGAATCGGCTGATATCGCACTACGCGCCGACGGTCACCGCGTCGCCGATCTCGACACCTCGAGCACGCCGGGTTTCACCGGCGACAAGCGACTCGGCAAGGACCTGCTCGCCGAACGCGCGACGGTGCTGTCGGCCTTGCAGGAGAAGCTGTTCGCGCACGGTCGCACCGGCGGCCAGCGCAGCGTGCTGCTGATCCTGCAGGGCATGGATACCGCGGGTAAGGGCGGCATCGTGCGCCACGTCATCGGTTCGGTCGACCCGCAGGGCGTGGATCACGCGTCCTTCGGCGTGCCGACCGAACTGGAGGCCCAGCACGATTTCCTGTGGCGCATCCGCAACAAACTGCCCGCGCACGGTCAGCTCGGCGTCTTCGACCGCTCCCACTACGAGGACGTGCTGGTGGTGCGGGTGCACGATCTCGTGCCGCAGGCGGAGTGGGAGAAGCGCTACGACCTGATCAACGCCTTCGAGAAGGAGATCGCCGACGCGGGCACCACCATCGTGAAGGTCGCCATGTTCGTCTCCCTCGACGAACAGAAGCGCCGGCTGCGCGAACGGCTGGAGCGCCCGGACAAATACTGGAAGTTCAACCCCTCCGACATCACCGAACGCGCCTACTGGCCCGAATATCAGAAGGCCTACCAGGCCGTTCTCGACCGCACCAACACCGAATACGCGCCCTGGCACGTGCTGCCGTCGGACCACAAGTGGTACTCACGCCTCGCGGTCACCGAATTGCTGATCGCCGCGCTGGCCGAAATGGAACTCGACTGGCCGCCCGCCGACTTCGATATCGCCGAGCAGTTACGGCGACTCGACGAGTCCTGAACGAGCTTTGCGGAAACTCTCAGGTTCGGCCCGCATGATGTTCGGTGGTGGGGAGCAAACGAGCGAAAGGCGTGTGACGACGGTGAGCACGGGCAAGAGCCCCTCGGGCAAGAATCCGCTGGCGGCGGCCGAGGCGGCCGACAAGAAGCGCAAGATCGCGATCCAGGTCGGCGTCGCCGCGGTCCTGGTGGCGCTGGTCGCGGCCATCGGCATCGGAATCGCCGTGAACAAGTCCGATTCCGACACGGAATCGTCGACTATTTCGGCGGCGCAGTTGCCCGCGACGGGCGGGGCGGTCACCGAGACCGGCACGGTGGTCATCGGCAATCCCGATGCGAAGGTCAAGGTGCGCGTGGTCGCCGACCTCCAGTGCCCGGCCTGCAAGCAGTTCGAGGCCGCCAACGGGGAGGCGCTGGCCAAGGCCGCCGCCGACGGCACCGCCTCGGTGGAATACCAGATCATCTCGTTCCTCGACAGGGCCTCGACCAACCAGTACTCCTCGCGCGCGGCCAACGCGTCGTTCTGCGTGGCGAAGTCCGATACGACCAAGTACCAGTCCTGGTTGCAGGCCATGTTCGAAAAGCAGCCCGAAGAGGGCGGTGCCGGCCTGAGCAACGACGAGCTCATCACGATCGCCGCCGACGCCGGCTACACCGATCCGGCCGTCGCCACCTGCATCGAGGGCAAGCCGTACAACGACTACATCCAGCAGGTCACCCAGACCACGCTGCAGAGCGGCGTGAAGTCGACGCCGTCGGTGTTCGTCAACGGTCAACTGAACCAGTCCGACGCGATCTTCACCGAGAACGGCCTCGCCGCCGTGATCGCTGACGCGGCCAAGTGATCACCGCCCCCGCCCGCTCGGCCTGGCTGTTGCTGATCGCCGGGCTGGCGGGCTGGCTGGCGTCGTTCACCCTCACCGTCGAACGGTTCAAGCTGTTCGTCGACCCGGACTACGTCACCTCGTGCAGCATCAACTCGGTGCTGTCGTGCGGGTCGATCATGAAGACCGACCAGGCCGCGGTATTCGGTTTCCCGAACCCGCTGATCGGCGTCGTCGGGTTCTCGGTGGTGGTGACGCTGGCGTTGCTGTCGGTGCTCGGCGTCGGTTTCCCGCGCTGGATCTGGGGCGGGCTGTGGATCGGCACCGTGCTCGGCATGGCCGGACTGTGCTGGCTGATCTTCCAGAGCCTGTACCGGATCAACGCGCTGTGCCCGTACTGCATGGTGGTGTGGGTGGCGGTGCCGGTGCTGTTCGCGGTGACCACCCAGGAACTGTGGGGCCGCTCGCGCGGGGCGATGGGAATCCTCGCCGAATGGCGCTGGACCCTGGTGGTGGTGTTCTACGCGGTGGTGCTGCTGCTGGTGTTCCTGAAGTTCCAGGACTACTGGCTGAGCCTGGTCTAGCTGGGTAGACCGAGCTCAGTCGGCGGGTGGCGGCAAGCCGGAGCTTGCTGACTGCTCGGGCCTGACCTGAATCGGCGTCGGTAGTAGGTCAGCGCTGGTGAAAAGCGTGGGCGAGGTCCACGTCGGTGAACGCGGCGGGTACTACACCGTCGACGGTGTAGCGGTAGAGGGCGGTCTGGTAGATCCCGGACAGGGCGGAAACTATGACGGCGGCGGCGATTAGCATGGCCGCTCCCACGAGGAACAACAGGATCGCCAGTGCGATGCTGGTGCCGATCAGGGTGATGCCGAGAATGCCGACAGCCGCACCGGGGATGGCGAGTAGGAAGCCGAGTAGGCCGAGACCGGCGTTGCCGACAACATTCTCGCCCCAGGTGCGCTTCATCGATTCGGCGGAATCCTTCACCGCGTCGACCAGGCCACGATCGGCGAGCACCATCTTCGGCAGCACCAGAAAGGTCACCACCTGCCAGGCTGCACCCATGAGCCCCAACAGGATCGAGCCGAGGAAAGGCACCCGGTCCTGCGCCATCCGCAACAGCTGGGACACCGTTGCCGTCACCAACGCCCAGCCCAGGATTCGCGGCCATCTCCCGGCCGCAGCACGGACTCCGCCCGCGACGCTCGGATCGCCGCCGCGCATTGCCACGTCGGCCTGTGAGATCAGCGCCGCGTTGAAGAAGAGGGTGACGAATGCCGACGTCAGGTACATCAGCCCGAACAAGATGTAAGTCAGCGCCGACGATTTGTCCCACACGTCGGTCGCCACAATCGGCACGAAGAAGGTGACGGTCACCGCCACGCTGGCCGCGCCGGACAAGAGCGGGAAGATCGCAAGTTCCCTGCGTTGCTTCAGCACTGAGGCCGAGGTCTTGAACATTTGCCACGACTGAGCGAATGCCACCGTAGCCCCCTTCGTTCGGTGTCACCAGCCACGTCAGCCTATCGGGTGCTCGTTTCGGTCAAGTTGGCGACGCCCGCCGAACGGCCGCGCCGCAATGCCTGACTATCCCCGATCAGGCGCTATACGAGCCAAGATCGGGGTGTGTTGTTGTCGTCGCCATCATCATCATCGTCGCTCGGTCCGACGATTTCGCCGCGGCGGAAGACTGACCCATAGGTCAGAGCTCGAACGGGTTCAGCGGGCGGCGTCGGTTTCGCGACGGGACAATACAGCCACTCATGGCGCGGTGACGCCTTCAACTCGGCGACCTCCGGCGGCACAGGGTTGGCCCAAAGCTCGATGTCGTTCCAGCGTGCTTCCCCGAATGCCACTCGCCGGGCATAGGTCTGCAACTCCACGGACGCAGTCGGAGAGGCTGCCAAGAGATTCATGAACTCATCGGTGACCGGAACAGCGCACAGCTCGTCAATGGTGGTGTTCTCGCTGCGGATTCGCAGGGTCGCCAGAGCGTCTACCGCTCCCATCAAGCGCTGGAATGCTCGCAAATGTTGCGGGTCTGCGTCTCCTACCGGAATATTCATCACGAACCCCAAGGTTGCGATCCGGAGCCTACCTCATAGGCCGAATCCGGTTTGTTTCTGACCGTTTCGATATTCCCCGCATCGGCAATATCCTGAGCCATTTCGGCCTTCTGCTGAGCGTCTTCGATCTTGTCGGTGATCGGTTTCAGCTTGGCTTCGAGCCCTTCTTCGACATTGCCGACCGGGTCCTTGACGAATTCGACAAAATCCTTCACTGAATTAACGGTTGTTTGAATGGATTCAACCAATGTCATGACATGGTTCATTACCGATTTGAGTTGTACGGCGATGTCGACGAGCTGGTATGCCCATCCGGCGACCGGGACCTTCTTCAGGGCGAACTTGAGGCCCGACTTGACGCCATCGACCACGACCTGGCTCTTCAGAACCTCAATGATCTTGTTGATAGCCTCGGTGACAGCCTTTTCGATCTCGTCGGCAACTCGTTCGAGTGCCGTGCAGATCAATCTGCCTATCGGCCCTTCCCATTGCATACCGGCGGACAGTCGACCTGCAAAGTCCTGGAAGTTGGTCGAAGCTTGCCCATCCCAATGCGAGTCAACTGTGGTTCTCCCCCATTCCAGATTTAGTCCGCCCTTTTCGAAGTTATCCCCGACCTCTTTGTAAACCTCACCGATACGTCTCAGGTCGTTCCAGTTCCCGCCAATCTTCTCAAGGACATCGGTGAGCGGGTTGTAGCCGATCTCGGAGAAGTAATCCAGGATATCCTGTATCCACTCGTTGCCCTGTGCCAGAATCTCATTGAGATTTGGAGGTACCGATACTGTGCAGAGTGGGATCGAGAGGGTCTCCGGGCCACTGTACGGCACGGCATTCACGAAAGCTTCAGTGGTTCCCTGCTCTTCCGTGTTTGGGTCACCGGTCTCGATCCCATTGGTGTGAGCGTTCAGCGCAGCGTAGTTTTTAGCGTCTTGGTCGACGTACATCCACGCGGCTTTGTTGAGCTCGACACCTGTGTTCTGGAGGATCGTCGTCATCTTTCGCTGGCGATCACTCGTCGTATCTCGAAGCGAATTCAGCGGCGTAATAAGCAATTGCATAATGCCGGTGTAGCCATCGGTAGCGGGGCCACCCATAACTCCGGTTGTGCGTGTGAGATAGTCGGCATTAATGCCGATCTCGTCGATCAGCTTGCCAAGCCCGGCGACTTCGCCAGCCTCGACTTTGAATGCTATCCCCATTATTCTTCCCCTCCGCAAAATTGGGTATAACGCCAAGCGTTGATGCTATTTCCAGGGAATTTTGTCGAATACCTGTTTGATCAATGGCTTGGACCGAGCGCACACGTCGTCGTTCAGGGATGACGCCCGTTGCCGCTCAGGCGGGTAGATCTTCAGATCAACCATGCGATCGTTGCTGTACCAAACGAACGCGTGACACGCCCCCGAGATCGTAGAAACCCGGGCCGGATGCCCGATCTCCATCGTCCAAGCCTCCACCTTATCGGTGACTGGCAACGTAGGCGGTGTAGTGAACCCGAGGTGCACTCCCAGGCTTTCCTCGGGGGGTCTCCATGCGCAGTCGGCTAGTGCGCTGGATTCTCCAGTGCCGGTCATTCGTCTGGGGGGTCGGACACTTGGTACTCCGATGGCATTGCTTGCATCATCGCCTGTCAACAGTGCACACGGGTCCACGCCTTCGAACACAGCTGGTATGGCGGACGCAGGTTGACCCTCGACGGTGACAGTCGAGCTCGATGTCTGTGCGCTGCCGCCAGATTCGTCGGCCCCACAACCAGCTGTCAAACTCGCAATGGACACCACTACGGCCAGTCCGAATATGGCTGGCGCGGGACGGGTCACTGGACTTCCCCCTAGTAGGAACGGACCGAACAACTTTCGGCAATCCAAGCAGACGGACCAACAGTGAGCAACTCGCTGTCGAGGCGACCATGCCGTGACTTCCATCCACGAGCGGTCGTCGAATACGTTGCCCCAGAGTGACTGCGATGCATCGGAAAACCACCCGATCGGGACTACTCAGGGTTGAGCTGAGTCCCGAATTGGGAGATTGCAGGATGGGACGGCCATCCGTGTCGTCCGCGCCATTCCACCTCGTCGGGCCCACCAGATTGCCCGATAGTTACGGCAGCACATCTACGACAAACCGATGCGCGCTTTCAGCGGGAATCGCACCACAGGTGCACTTCAACGATTCAGGTTTCGGCACGTAACCCGATGCGTCGCGTCTGCCGGTCGCAGCTGAGCTCTGCGGGGCCGCGGTAGGCGAGAGGTCGGGCATACGTAGCGCGGCCGGGTCACGCCGGCTTGGTGGCGTCCACGTATTGCATGAAGCGGTGGACGCGTTGGTCGATGTCGGTCAGGCCGGCGCGGGCGAACAGCTTCGGGAAGGTGTCGCGGTCGAACAGGCGCAGGCCGCTCAGGCTCGCGGCCAGGCTGCTCGCCGAGCCGAAGAGGTTGTCCTCGGCGTAGCTGGTGCTGATCGCGATTCGGCCGCCGGGGGCGAGCACGCGGATCATCTCGCGGGTGGCGACCAGCGGGTCGGGGATCAGGTAGAGGGCGCCGAAACAGCAGACGGCGTCGAAGGTTCCGTCGGCGAACGGCAGCGTGCGGGCGTCGCCGCGGACGTAGCCGACGCGGGGGCTCGCGTTGTCGGTGGCGGCCTTGGCCAGCATCGGCGCCGAATAGTCCAGGCCCGTGACGAAGCCGCCCTTGGTCAGGTACTCGCTGAGGTAGCGGGTGAAATTCCCTGGGCCGCAAGCCAAGTCGAGCACCTTCATGGGGCCGCTCAGGCGCAGGGTGTCGACCGCGTCGCGGCGGTCGGTGCCGGTGGTCCGGCCGCTGGCGAGGTAGAACAGCGTGGGTCGCCACGCGTGCTCGTACACCGCCGCCAGCGCCGGGGCGTTCATGGTCTTGCGGGCGAGATTCACTGTCGTGCAACCTCGATGGTCATACCCGCCTCGCGCAACCGCGCGGTGAGTGCCTCGCCCATCGCTGACGCGGGGGTGAGCACGCCCGCGCGTTCGGGCAGGGTGTCGAAGGCCAGGCTCAGGCCGCTCTGGCCGAGCAGCACGGCAGTGGCCTGGTAGCCGGGATCGCCGGTGCCGGAGAAGGTGGCCTGGTACTTGGCGCCGGAGCTGGTGCGCGCGAAGGTCTTCATGGTGAACCATCCACTGCGGCGGGCCTTTTCGTCGGGGCCGGTGCCGGGCTTGGGCAGGATCCGGTCGAGCAGCTTGCGCCCGAGCGACACGCGCGAAAGAACCGCACCCGAGGCCATTCCGGCCACGATGCCGCCCGCGATCCCCGCCGCCACCAACGGTGCGGCGGCCGAGGTGCCCGCGTTCATCACCTCGCGGTAGCGGAACTGCTTACCGTAGGCCCAGCCGAGCAGGCCGTTGGTGCGGCGCACGACCTTGGTGTTGTGCGAGGCCATCACGAACGTGGTGACCCAGCCGTCCAGGCTGGCGTCGATGCTGTCGGCGCGGGCCAGCGCCTGATCGGACTGACGGCCGACATCGGGCTCCATGCTGCGGTCCGGGCTCAGCGAATACGGATGGGCCAGGATCTTGCCGCGCGCGGAATCGGCCGCGACGTCTTCCATCATGGCGCGCCCGGAATCGATGGTGCCACCGCTCATACCGCCCTTGAGGTAGGCGACCAGGGTGGTGTCCTCGAGCTCGCCGGTGTCGTCGGCGATGGTGGCGCGGTAGATCTCGTACACACTCAGATCCGACGGAATCGAGTCGTAGCCACAGGAATTCACGATCTTGGCGCCCGAGTCGACGGCGGCCTGTTCGTACTTCTCGATGGCGTCGTGGATGAACAACGGCTCACCGGTGAGATCGGCGTAATGGGTGCCCGCCGCGGCGCACGCACCGAGCAGCGGCAGCCCGTAGCGCAGGTACGGGCCGACGGTGGTGACCACGACCTTGGTGCGCTCGGCCATCGCCGCGAGCGAGGCCGGGTCGCTGGAATCGGCGACGACGAGTTCCCACTGCGCGGCGGCCGGGCCCAACTCGGCGCGGGTGGCGGCGAGCTTGGCCGCCGAGCGACCGGCCAGGGCGATTTTGGCGTCGGCCGGGGCCGCGGTGATGAGGTATTCGGCGGTGAGTTTGCCGACGAAACCGGTGGCGCCGAAAAGGATCAGGTCGAACTCACGGTGCTGCGGCATGACGTGCCTTTCGAAAGGTGATCAGGGCTTGATGGCGGGTGCGCCGGCTTTGCGCGCGCGGGTCTTCTTCGGTGGTTTCGGTGGATGGGCGCTGAGCCAATCACGATGGGCCAGGCCGAGTTCGGTGACCGGCTCATCGCCGTAGAGCCATTCCCTGGCGATCAGATGCCAATTGTTGGTGCTGTCGAGCTGGCCGAGCATGCCGAAGGTGAGGAAGTCGGCACGGCGGGAGAACAGGTGT
Organism: Nocardia sp. NPDC058633; assembly: GCF_042717045.1. Classification (NCBI taxonomy): domain Bacteria; kingdom Bacillati; phylum Actinomycetota; class Actinomycetes; order Mycobacteriales; family Nocardiaceae; genus Nocardia; species Nocardia sp. NPDC058633. The sequence continues at coordinate 272,061 of NZ_JBHXRA010000003.1, read as the reverse complement.
TCGGGCGGCAGATTCTGCTGCTTCATACCGGTGAATTCGCTGGCCCTCGGGTCGACGGCGAGCAGGAACGCGCCGCTGGCCAGTTCGGGGGTGATGGTGAGTTCCTCGTCGACCAGGCACCACTCCGAGGCGGACAGCACGTATTCGAGGCATTCCTCGGCGCCGATCTCCTCGGGCGAATCGATCACGCCGCGCTCGATCATCAACTGCCGCAAGTCTTCCGCGCGGTCTTCGGCGGCCGCGCGCAAGCACAGGATCTCGAAACCGACCAGCTTGGGGTCCATCCGGTTGAACAGCCCGAAGTCGAGGAAGGCGACCCGGCCGTCGCGGGCGAGCAGCACATTGCCCGGGTGTGGGTCGCCGCAGAACTCGTTGAAGTTGAACAGCGATCCCACGTAGAAGCGGTAGATGATCTCGCCGATTCGATCGCGTTGCGCGGCGGGCATCTTACGGATCTCGTCGAAACCGTCGCCGTCGATGAACTCACTCACCAGCACGCGGGTGGTCGACAGCTCGGGCACCGAGGAGGGCACCACGATGAACGGGTGGTCGCGGTACAGGTGCGCGATCTCGGCCTGCGTGGCGGCTTCGGCCTGGTAGTCGAGCTCGCTCTCCATGTTCAGTTTCAGCTCGTCGAGCACCGCGGGGGTGATCCACGGCATCGCCGAGGCCAGCACCCGGCGAAACATGGTGAGGTTCTTCAGATCGGCGCGCACGGCGGCGTCGACCCCGGGGTACTGGACCTTCACCGCGACAGCGCGGCCGTCGTGCAGGGTGGCCCGGTAGACCTGGCCGATCGAGGCGGCGGCGATCGGCTCCGGGTCGAACTCGGCGAAGACCTCCGCCAGCGGGGCACCGAAATCCTGCTCGATCACCTCGCGCATGGACTCGAACGAGACCGTGGGCGCCGCGTTGCGCAGCACGGCCAGGCGCTGCTGGAAACGCTCGCGATGGTTCTCGGGCACCAGGTCGAGGTCGAGCACCGACATCATCTGGCCCAGTTTCATGGCGACGCCCTTCATGGTGCCCAGCACCATGACCACCTGTTCGGTGGTGCGGATCATCGACTCCTCGGCCATCCGCGCGCGCACCGCCTCCGAGCGTCCGCGCATCGATAGCCTGGTCTTCTTCGAGCGGATGACCGAACCCGCCGCGACCGCCCCCAGCTTCGTCCCGCGGGCAAGCCGGGAAGTCGGCACGTTTTTCGCCATCGAGGTACCTCCGTTGGTGCCGACGCGCACGGCGGTGACACAAGCCACAGCGTCCCGCCCGGGTTCAGCGTAGCCAACCGCGCCGGATTGTCGAGTCCGGCTCCCGTCAACGTTCGAAAGTGCCGGTCAGGACAGCTGTTCGGGAACCTCAGGGAACAGGTGCGGCTGCGCGGTGAAGTACGCCGGTGAGCCGCCTGCGCGCACGATGCCCTCCAGCGCGCTCCACGCCATCATCGTGAGGTAGTCGATGACGTCCTGGCGGGGCATGGCCTTCTCGGTTGTCGTCCACCAGTGCGTGGCCAGCTGGATGCCGCCGACCAGCACGTAGGACCACAGCATCGCGCCGTCGGTGCGCACACCCTTGTCGCCCGCCCGTTCGACCAGCACCGTGGTGACCACTTCGGCGAACAGCCGCTCGAACTCCGCCAGCGAGGACTTGTCGCCCGCCGAGTTGCTCATGATGAACCGGTAGACCTCGGGGTCGTCGTCGACGGTGCCGACGTATTCGGTCATCGCGGCGCGCACGAGTTGGTATTCGTCGGCGTCGAGGCTGATCGCGCCGTACACCCGCGGCAGCAGAGTGGTCTCGATGAAGCGCTGCATGGTGGCGTGGACCAGGTCGTTCTTGTCCGCGAAGTAGCGGTACAGCACCGTCTTGGACACGCCGATCTCGGTGGCGATCTCGTCCATGCCCGCCTGGCTGCCGCGCGCGCGGATGGCATTGAGAGTGCCGTCGACCAGTTCCTCGCGGCGGTCGATCTTGTGCTGTCGCCACCGCCGTTTGCGGCCGTCGGCCGGGCCGCCGCCGCGCACGGGGGTGGCTCGGCTCGACTGCTCGCCGATCTCGACAAGGTCTTCGGTGGACAGAACAGCCCCCTTGCGATCGTTGTTGGCGTCTCTAGCGAACAGCTTAGGCGTGCGGGTGTGGGGTGGCGCTCCTTTGGCCCACGTTGCGGCATTTACCACACTCCGGTCGCTACCCGCGCGTACGACAAACCGGACGGTTCGCCGTGTCGTGGGAGACGCCACGCGGGGTTGGCGGCGGCGCACTCGCCGCGCGCACAGCAGAATGGGGGCTATGGAGAAATCTCCCGGCAACACGGCGGTTCTCACGCCGCGCACCGAGCCCGCCGCCCAGCCCGTCGGCTTCGCGGTGATGGCCGACGAGGCGGGCAAGAAACGCGACCTGTTCAAGATGAAGGCGCTGGCGACCAGTTTCCTGCTGGTGGCCAGCGTGATCTACCTGCTGTGCCGCTGGCTGGAATCGCGCGGCGGCGGGGGCGAGTGGGTGGGCTATGTGCGCGCGGCCTCGGAGGCGGGCATGGTCGGCGCGCTGGCCGACTGGTTCGCGGTGACCGCGCTGTTCAAGCACCCGATGGGCCTGCCGATCCCGCACACCGCGATCATCCGCAAGAAGAAAGACCAGCTCGGCGAGAGCCTCGGCGCCTTCGTCGGCACCAACTTCCTCGCCCCCGACGTGGTCTCGGCACGCCTGGACTCGGCGCAGATCTCGCTGCGGGTGGGTCGGTGGATGGCCGATCCGGCGCACGCGTCCCGGGTGGCGCAGGAGAGCGCGACGATCCTGACCGCGGTCGTGAACACGCTGCGCGACGAGGACGTCGAGCAGATCATCGACAACACCATCGTCAAGCGGATCGCCGAACCACTGTGGGGGCCGCCGCTGGGCCGGGTGCTCTCGGAGATGATCGCCGACAACCGGCAGCGGCCGCTGATCGATCTGCTGGCCGAGCGCGCGCATCAGTGGGCATTGGGCTCACAGGACACGATCGACCGGATCGTGGTGCGCGACGCGCCGCAGTGGGCACCGAAATTCGTGAACACGTTGCTTTCCGAGCGAATCTATCGGGAGCTCGTGGAGTTCACCTGGAAGGTGCGCTCCGATCCCGATCATGAATTGCGTCGAGCCGCCGATCGTTTTCTGCAGGATTTCGCCGACGACCTGCAAAACGACGACGCGATGATCGCCAAGGCGGAAAAGGTCAAGGCCGAGATCATGGGCCGCGAGCAGATCACCGGAATGGCCGAGGCCACCTGGCGGGCGGCGAAGCGGTTGATCTTGGAATCAGCCGACGATCCCGATTCCACACTTCGGCGCAAGGTGGCCGAGAATGTGCAACAGCTCGGCGAGCGTCTGCGTGACGACTCGTCGATGCGTGGCAAAGTGGACGGGTGGATCGATCGAGGTGCTCGCTATCTGGTCGGTAACTACTCCGCGGAGATCACGACCCTGGTGACCGACACGGTCGCGCGCTGGGACGCCGACGAGGCGAGCAGGAAGATCGAATTGCAGGTCGGTCGGGATCTGCAGTTCATCAGGATCAACGGCACGGTCGTCGGCTCGCTCGCCGGCCTGGCCATCTACTCGATCTCGCAGCTGCTGTTCCACTGATCGAGGGTTAGCCGACCGGTGCTAACTGTAGTGCTTGCAATAGCTAGCACCCTGTTCTAGTATTGGCCTTACAACGCCAGAAGGTGAGCGATGACAGACCAACCCGAGAGTCGTGTAGCGCACGCGGCTCAAGACATCGGAGGTTTCATCAGGGCACAGCGCGAAGGTGCGCAGGTGTCCCTGCGTCAGCTCGCCGCTCTGGCGGGGGTAAGTAATCCGTATCTGAGCCAAATCGAACGCGGATTACGTAATCCCTCCGCCGAAGTACTCGCGCAGATCGCCAAGGCGCTGCGAGTTTCCTCGGAGGTGTTGTATGTGCGGGCAGGATTTCTGGAACAGCGTCCGCACAGCCCGGTCCGTGACGCCCTGTTGGCCGACACTTCGGTGTCCGAGCGGCAGAAACAGGTGTTGCTGGAAATCTATGAGTCGTTTCGCCGGGAAAACGGGGAAGTAGCCGGCTCAGGGGGGAACGAACGAGACACTGACGTTTCGTTCACGACAACTGACACTCCGCCACACCAGGAGAATGAAGACTGATGACCGAGAAGACCGCCACTGTGACCAAGCCGCTGTTCGCCACCGTCGGCGCCGGTGACGCCCTCTACGCCGCCGTGAACGACGTCGTCGCCGACGTCCGTGGCCGCGTTGTCGCCACCGATGCCAAGGCCCGCGTCGAAGAGGCCCGCGAGCGCATCGCGAACGTGCCCGCCGACGTGCAGGCCCAGTTCGACACCCTGCGTGACCGCATCTCCGGCCTGCCGTCGGAGCTGCCGGAGGACCTCGCCGAGCTGCGCGAGAAGTTCACCCCCGAAGAGCTGCGCAAGCTGGCCGAGCAGTACTACCGCCAGGCGCTCGACATCTACGCCGACCTCGCCGTTCGCGGTGAGGAGACCGTCGACCGGCTGCGTGCCAACCAGGCCGTCGACGAGCAGATCGGTCGCGTCGAGACCCTCTACAAGGATGCCTCCGCTCGCGCCGAGGACGCCCTCGTCAAGGTCAACGACCTGCTGGGCCGTGGCAAGGCCGAGGCCGAGGCTGTGGCCGACAAGGTCGAGGCCGTAGTCGAGGCCGAGGTCGTCGCCGTCACCACCGAGCCGGCTCCGGCCAAGGCTCCCGCGGCCAAGAAGGTTCCGGCCCCCAGGAAGGCGCCGGCCAAGAAGGCCGCCCCTGCCAAGAAGGTCTAAAGCCTTCGAGCATCACCGCTGACAGCGGCCCCGCACACCTGCGTGTGCGGGGCCGCTGTTCGTATGATGGGGGCGTGAACATCGTGAATGGGATGACCTCGTTGATCTTGCTGGTCCTGTGGGCCTGTGCCCTTGGTGCGACGGTGTTCGCGCTCGTTCACGCGGTTCGGCAGCGTTCGGACGCCTTCACCGCCGTCGACAAGTTGAGCAAGCCGATCTGGCTGGCCATTCTCGGCGGTGCGCTGGTGTTTCTGCTGCTGGGCGCGGGTGGGTTGGGGTTCATCGCGATAATCGGGATCGTCGCGACCGGTGTGTATCTGGCGGACGTGCGCCCGAAGGTCGACGAGGTGCAGCGCGGCCCGCGCTGGTAATCGGTCCGACGAAGGGCTCGCGGGTGAGTGGTACGCAGTGTTACTGTATCTAGCAGTAACACGAAGGAGTGTGCCGATGCGTGCAACGTTGCCGACGGCCCTGCGGAACCTGATCGCGCAGGCGTCCACGGTGGTCGAGACCACCCTCGCGGCCCACCGGGCCGACCTGCGGACACGGTCCCACGGGATCGCGGCTTTCGATCCGCCGCGAATGCCCCACGACGTGATCCCGGTGACCACCGCCGACGGGGCCCGCCTGCGGGTGCACGCCTACGGCCCGGTCGACGCCCCCGTGATCGTGTTCGCCCACGGCTGGACGTGCTCGCTCGAGTACTGGAACGCTCAGATCAACGCCTTCGCCGGCGAGTACCGCGTGGTCGCCTACGACCAGCGCGGCCACGGCGAGAGCACCAACGGGTACGCCCGCCCGAGCACGAACCTGCTCGCCGACGATCTGTGCGACGTGCTCGACGCCGTCCTGCTGCCGGGACAACGCGCGGTGCTGGCCGGGCACAGCATGGGCGGAATGACGCTCATCGCATGGGCGGGCCGCTACCCGGAGCGGGTCGCCGAACAGGCCGCCGCGGTGATCCTCACCAATACCGGCGCGCACTCGCTGGTCGAGGTGTCGACCATGGTTCCCGGACTCAACGTGCCGCTGCGGATTCTGCGCGGCCGGTCGATGCCGACGCCGGACTGGCTCGGCAAGCTCATCCTCGGTACCCCGGTGGTCCTGCCGCCCATCAAGCCGGTGCGCTGGATCTTCGCTCGGCAGGTGATGACCCTCGACACCTCGCGCGAGAAGCTGAACTACGCGCTGTCGGTGGTGCGCGGGTGCCCGATGATGACGCGATCGCGCTACGGGTTCCTGCTCACCGGACTGCATCTGGGCGATGACGCGAAGAACTTCTCGGTGCCCACCACCGTGCTCGCGGGCGACCGTGACGACATGACCCCGGCGATCCACGCCGAACGCTTGGCCGCGCTGCTGCAGGAAGCGGGCACGCTCGCCGCGTTCAAGGTGCTGCCGACCGGCCATCTGGGCAACGTCGAACGCTTCGACCTGTTCAACGCCGAGGTGGCCGAGGTACTCGCCGCCGTCAGCGAGCCCGTGCGCGCCCTGGCCTGACAGCCTGCGAGTATTGGCGGATGAGTTCTACCTCGCCGACCTCGGACGACCGCCGGTTCGTGCTCTCGCTCGGGTGCCCGGACCGGCCGGGCATCATCGCCCGGATCTCGTCGTTCATCGCCGAATTCGGCGGCTCGATCGTAGAAGCCGGGTACCACTCCGACGGCGACATCGGCTGGTTCTTCACCCGGCAGGCCGTCAAGGCCTCGACGGTGCCGTTCTCGATCGACGAACTGCGCGAGCGCTTCGCGGTGGTGGCCGCGGAGTTCGGTCCCGAGACCGACTGGCAGCTCCACGATTCCGGGGCGCCGCGGCGGGCGGTGCTGTTGGTGAGCAAAGACGGGCACTGCCTGCACGATCTGCTGGGTCGCGCGCAGGCCGGTGAGCTGCCTGCGACGATCGAGGCGGTGATCGGCAACCATCCCGACCTGGCGGGCATGACCGAGGCGCACGGGGTGAAATTCCACTACGTGCCGTTCCCGAAGGACCCGGCCGAGCGCGGGCCTGCCTTCGAGCAGGTGCGCGAACTCGTCGACTCCCATGATCCCCACGCGGTGGTGCTTGCCCGCTTCATGCAGGTACTACCGGCACAGCTGTGCGAGCACTGGGCCGGGCGCGCGATCAATATCCACCACAGCTTCCTGCCCTCGTTCGTCGGCGCGCGGCCCTATCACCAGGCCTACGCGCGCGGGGTGAAGCTGATCGGGGCCACCTGCCACTACGTCACCGCCGAACTCGATGCCGGGCCCATCATCGAGCAGGACGTGATCCGGGTCGATCACGCCGACGACGTGCGCGACATGGTGCGTCAGGGTCGCGACATCGAACGAGTCGTTCTCGCGCGTGGCCTGCGCTGGCACCTCGAAGGCCGGGTGCTCGTGCACGGACGGCGCACGGTTGTCTTCGAGTGACCTACAGGTTGTAAAACGGTGCGGGATAACGGAACTCGCCGATGACCGCGGAATCGTAGGCCGTGAGCGCGCGAACCTGGAAGTGCGGCGCCCAGTCGGCTTCGTCGGGCACGATGCCCAGGCGGGGGCCCGGGACGAAACCGAACCGGGCGTAGTAGTCGGGGTCGCCGACCAGGCCGACGACCGATTCGTCGAGAGCGTCGGCGGCGCCGAGGGCGGCATGGACCAGCGCCGAGCCGACGCCGGATTTCTGCTGTTCCGGGTTGACGCCGAGCGGGCCGAGGGCGAGCACGGGGAACGGGCCGATGCCCGCTCTGGTGAGGCAGATGTGCCCGACGACGGTGTCGTATTCGAGCGCCACCAGCGACAGGGTCGGCATCCACGACTCGTCGCTGCGTAGCGTCTCGACGAGGGCGGGTTCGGGGGGTTCGGTGACGTCGGGATCGCCCGCGTAATGCGGGGCGAAGGCGGCGTGGTGGATCGCGGCGATCGCCACGGCGTCCGCTGGGGTCTCGCGACGGATCAGCACAGGTTCAAGTGTCCAGGATTTGGGTACGTGAGCGCAATGATGTGCGGCGCTCGATGTTCGAGGATGCGTCGACGCCCTCGCTGCCGGACTCGGCCGCGGGTGTGCCATGCTCGGGAAATGACTTCCGCGCCGCTGACCCGGGCCGACGTGGCCGACATGATCGACCACACCCTGCTCGCCCCGGAAGCGACTCCGGCCGAGGTCGACGCGCTGGTCGCCGAGGCGCGCAAGCTCGGGGTGTACGCGGTCTGCCTGTCGCCCTCGATGCTGCCGGTGCGCGCACCGGGGCTGGTGGTGGCCACCGTCGCGGGTTTCCCCTCCGGCAAGCACCATTCGCTGGTGAAGGGTGCCGAGGCGCGACTGGCCGTGGACCAGGGCGCCGCCGAGGTCGACATGGTGATCGACGTGGGCGCCGCGCTGGCCGGTGATTTCAACGCCGTACTCGCCGACATCATCACCGTGCGCGAGGCGACCGCGGATCGGGCCGTGCTCAAGGTGATCATCGAATCCGGCGCGCTCACCGACGAGGCGATCGTCGGCGCGTGCCGGGCGGCCGAGCAGGCGGGCGCCGATTTCGTGAAGACCTCCACCGGTTTTCATCCCGCGGGCGGTGCGAGCGCGCACGCGGTGCGGTTGATGGCCGAGACCGTCGGCGGACGACTCGGGGTGAAGGCCAGCGGCGGAATTCGCACCGCCGAGGACGCCGCCGCGATGATCGAAGCCGGTGCCACGCGGCTCGGGCTCTCGAAATCGGCCGCGGTGCTCGCGGGATTTCCCGAGTAGCTGCCGCCGCGCGCTCAGCAGGTGAAGTCGGCCTGCCTGCCGGACGGATCGCTCGCGGACTCCAGTGCGGTCTTTCCGCCCGAAAGGTGCACCGTGACACCGTCGTCGGTGACCTCGACCTCTTGGGCGCGCAGGCCGAGCGGGTAGCTCTGCAAGCTCTGGGTGAAGGTTTCGACGATGCCCTGCACGAGATCGGTGGGCAGGCCGATGCCGAGGAACTGCGCCGACTTGGTTTCCACGGTGATGTTGCCGTCGCGGACCAGCGGCTGCACCTCGAGTTGGGCGAGACCGCCGAGCACGTCGAGAGTGAGCACGCCGGTGCTCGCCGAGGAGCGCACGCCGCTGACCATGGTGCCGAGCGTCTGGCGGATGCCGTCGTTGTTCCAGGTCACGTCGGCGGTCGAGCTCTCGATGGTGCCGCCGCCACGGCCGCGGTCGACGAGTTCGATGTTGTTGAACTTCGCGTGCACCACCATGCCGATCGCGGGACCGAACTTGTTGTCCTCGCTGTCGACGGTGACCGAGCCGACCTTGCCGTCCACGTAGGACAGCAGCATGGGTTTGGGGCCGAAGCCCACGTCGATGCTCGAACCCATCTGCTGTTCGAACGCGCCGCTGATGCAGCGGGAGATCTGGTGCCGGGCATAGGCTTCGGTTCCACCGATGGCCGCGACGAGAAGGACTGCGACCACGGCCAACGCGATCACCAGCGGGCGCCGACCGATCCTGGGGCGTGGGGGCTTGTACGTGGTCATGGCATCGGATTCTTCCCGATCTTTATGAGTCTGCTCTGAGGACGGGGTGAAAGCCTTCCCAGCAAAATGTGACCTGGCGCACTGGAGCGGGCGTAGCCTGGGCTCATGACTGGCGAGGGCGCGCGCCGGGTGGCGGGGACAGCGGAGCATCGGTGGCGAGTGCTGCGGCGCCTCGCCGGGCGGCACGCGGGCTTCTTCACCACGCGTCAGGTGTTGCGCACCGGCTGCGAATCGCAGGTCAGGGCCGCCCTCGGGGACGGGTCGGTGACCAGGGCCGGGGTCGGGATGATGCGGCTGGGGCAGTGGCGGGTGGGGCCGCTGGACGAGTACGCGATGTGGGCGGCGTGGTTCGACGGCGCGGCCGCGGTGTCGTATCAGAGCGCGGCGGAACTACACGGGATCGGGCGGTTGCAGCCGCGGTTTCTGCATCTGTCGGTGTCGGCGGGGCGCCCACCGGTCACGCCGCGGTTGGTGCTGACGCGGCGCAAGCTCGCCGCCGGGGACGTGGAGTCGGCGGGGCCGTTTCTGGTGACGACGCCGGTACGGACGGTCCTGGACCTGGCCGAGACCGAGATCTCGCAGTCGGCGTTGGACGAGGTGGTCGCCGACGCGGTGGCGATTCACCGGTGCGATACCGACGAGATCTGGTGGGGTGGACAGCAACTGGCGCCGCGGGCGTCGGCGCGGGTGCGGCGGGCGTTAAGCCGGGCCTGACGGGGCGACCACGTCCCAGGGGACCGACAGCACGCAATCGCGCATTCGTCGGCGATAGGTCTGTAGCGGGAAGCCGTTGGCGCGCAAGATGTCCGCCGCCTCGCGCCAGCGGATCCGTGGGCCGTACGGCGCCATGGGCGCGCAACGCTCCCAGGCTCGGTCGGCCGCGGTGAGCAGGGTGTGCACGCGCTCGCCGGGAATGTTGCGGTGGATCAACGCCTTCGGCAGGCGCTCGGCGATGTCGGAGGGGCGGTCCACGGTGAAGGGGTCCCAGGCCAGGGTCAGGGAAACCGGGCGGTGGCGGTCGAGCAGCACCCAGGCGCAGCGGCGGCCGAGTTCGTCGCAGGTGCCGTCGACGAGCAAGCCGTCGGGGGCCAGATTGGACTGCATACGCGACCACGCGTCGCCGACCGCGTCCTCGGGGTATTGCCGAAGGACGTTGAACGCGCGGACCAGGGTCGGGCGCAGGCCCGCCAGTTCGAAGCCACCACGGGCGAAGCGGACACCGTCGCGGGCTGCGACGACCCGGGCCGGGTCGATCTCGAGGCCGACCACCTCGACGTCGGGACGGACCGTTCGCAGGCGGGCGGCGAGTTCGAAGGTGGTCCAGGGGGCGGCGCCGTAGCCGAGATCGACGACAAGGGGTGCCGGGGACGCACGCAGGGTCGTGCTGACGAGTTCGTCGTTGACGAGCCAGCGATCGCTGCGCCGCAGGCGGTTGACGCCGGTGGTGCCGCGGGTGATGGTGCCGACCGGGGGGATGGCCTTGCGGCTCGGGGCCACTGGTGCGCGGGCTCTCGGGGTGCGTCAGACCGACTTGTCGGCGGTCAGGCGATCCAGGTAGCGCACGGTTTCCTCCTGCTCGGCGCGGAACAGGTCGACCAGGTTCACCAGCATCAACTGCTCCAGGCGCGGGCCGACCATGGGGATGAAGACCTTGGCGGTGGGGGAGAAGCGCATGGTGGCGCCGGTCTCGGTGGGAAACAGGCGGATGGTGCCGGTGAGGCTGCCGGGGCCCGCGGGGATCGAGGCGGAGAACTTGCCCTCGGTCTCGTCGTGGGCGAAGGGGCCCCAGCTCTCCTTGCGGGTGATCACCATGTCTTTGCGCATCACGGTCTGGGCGATCTCGGGCAGCATCTCGCGGGGCAGGGTGTGGTGCAGGACCACGTCGATGCCGTCGTCGGTGACGTCGAGGCTGACCACTTCGTTGTTGGGGGCGTACTTGCGCATTTCGGCGACGCGGGCTTCCCAGTAGTCCCTGCTCTGGAGGGCTGCGTACAGCTCTTCGGTGGTGTGCAGGGGGTAGCGAGCGGAGTAATCCAGTCTGCGTGCCATGGCAGGACACGTTACGTGGTGGGGCCGCGGACGGAGGGAAGTGGTGGGTTGTCTGTGCTCGGTCCTATAAAACGACGCCGACGGTCACCGGTTCGGGCTCCAGCGGCACGCCGAATCGTTGCTGGACGCCGGCGCGAACCGTGCGGGCAAGGGCGACGATGTCGGCGGCGGTCGCGGCGCCGCGGTTGGTCAGCGCCAGGGTGTGCTTGGTCGACAGGCGCGCGGCGGCGGTTTCGCCGGGGAAGCCCTTCGCGAAACCGGCTCGTTCGATGAGCCAGCCAGCCGACAGCTTGGTGCCGTCGGGCGCGGGATAGGTGGGCACCGTGATGTCGGCGCCGACGTGGGCGGCGATCGCGGCCAGTACTCGCGGCAGCTGCTCGTCGGTGACGACGGGGTTGGTGAAGAACGAACCGGCGCTCCAGGTGTCGTGATCGGCCGGATCGAGAACCATGCCCTTGCCTGCCCGCAGGCGCAGCACGTGCGCGCGCACCTGCTCGACCGGACGGGTCTCGCCGTCGCCCGCGCCCAGTACCTTCGCCAGTTCGCCGTAGCGCAACGGCGCGCTCGTCCCGCTCGGATCCAACGCGAACTCGACAGCGAGGACCACAGCGTCGTCGCTGTGCTTGAGCACGCTGGTCCGGTAGCCGAAGCCGAGTTCGCCCGGCTCGACCCAGCGCACGTCCCCGGTCTCGCGATCGAGCAGGCGCACCCGGCGCAACAGCGACGCGACCTCGACCCCGTAGGCGCCCACGTTCTGCACCGGCGTCGCGCCGGCCGAACCCGGGATCCCGGACAGGCACTCCAAGCCGCCCAGCCCGGCCGCGACGGTCGCCGCGACCACCTCGTCCCAGTTCGCGCCCGCCTCGGCCACCACGCCGTCGGCGCCCAGCTCGACACCGGTCGTGCCGACCCGGACGACGACGCCGTCGAAGCCCGCGTCGTCGACGAGCAGATTCGACCCGCCCGCCAGCAGCAGGACCGCGATACCGGCCGTATCCAGGGCCTTCACCGTGGCCACCAGGGCCTCGGTGGTCGAGCATTCGGCGAGCATCGCGGGCCCGCCCACCCGTAACGTCGTCAATTCGGACAAACGCACCGAATCCCGGACCGTCGCGCCGGTATCGGCAAGCAGGTCACGCAGCTGATCGGTGGACACCACCCGTGTTGTACGCACGTCCGCAGACGGTACCGTGTCGAGCATGGCTACACCTCTGGCGTTCACTGCCGCCTACACGCATTCCGTCGATGCGGTGCGCGCCGCGTACTCCGACGAGCAGTACTGGAAGGCCCGGATCGCCGAGGTCGGTGGACCCGGCGCCCGGCTCGACGCGTTCGCCGTCGACGGCGACGAGGTCCGCGTCCAGATGGTGCAGTCCATCCCCGCCGATCAGCTCCCGCCCGCCATCACCGCCGTGCGCCCCGGTGACCTGGTCATTCCGCGTACCGAGAGCTACACCGGCACCGGCGGCATCTTCGAAGCGCACGTGGACGGCGCCCCCGCGGTGGTCCGCGGCACGGTGACCATGGCCCCCGACGGTGGCACCGGCTCCACCACCGCCATCAACGGCACCATCGAGGTGAAGATCCCGCTGTTCGGCGGCAAGATCGAGGCGGCCATCTCGGAGCGGCTGATCGAACTGCTCGGCAACGAGGCCACCTTCACCGAGGAGTGGTTGAACCGGCAGTAGCCGCTCCGGGCCGCGAACGGCCCGGCGGTTCCGGCATCGTCGGTGAGACAGCTGTCACGAGGTACGGGTCGATAGCTCGGCGTACATTCGATGCGTGAGCAAACATTCGGTAACCGGTATGTTGCCCGCGTCGAGTGCTGTGCGACGGGGTTCGACTGCGCGGTGGCGTGCACCGCGCAGTCGAAGCGGGCGGTCCGTGGTTGCGGTGATCTTGCTGGCGGTGCTCGTCGTGCTGACGGGGTGCTCGTCGGACGGTCCGGGTGAGGCCACCGAGGCGGCCGGACCGGTCGCGCAGGTCACCATCGCGCCCACGCCCGGCGCCACCGATGTCGACCCGGTCGCGCCCGTTTCGGTGACGGTCGCCCAGGGCACGATCGACCGGATCGCCCTCACCAACGCCGGTGGCAAGCAGATCACCGGCGAGCTCAGCCCGGACCGCACGACCTACACGGTCTCCGAACCGCTCGGCTACGGCGCGTCCTACACCTGGTCCGGCACGGCCATCGGCGCCGACGCAAAACCGGTCCCGATCGATGGCACCTTCACCACGATCAGCCCGCAGTCGACCATCGCGGCCACGATCAATATCGGCGACGGCCAGGAGGTGGGCATCGCGGCCCCGATCATCCTGAAGTTCGCCGGGCCCGTCACGAACAAGGCGGCGGTGGAGAAGGCGCTCACCGTCACCACCGACCAGGACACCGAAGGGGCATGGGCCTGGCTGCCCGACGACGGCGGCTCGCGCGTGCACTGGCGTCCGAAGAACTACTGGACGCCCGGCACCACCGTGCACGTCGCCGCGAAGCTCTACGGCGTCGACCTCGGCGGCGGCGCCTACGGCGACGCCGATGTCACCTCCGACTTCACCATCGGCCGCAGCCAGATCGTCATCGCGAACGCGCCGAGTCACCGCATGCAGGTGGTGCGCGACGGCGCCACGATCTTCGACTTCGCGGTCTCCTACGGCGAAGGCAACGAACCGCGCAATGTCACCCGCTCGGGCGTGCACGTCGTCACCGAGAAGTACGAGGATTTCATGATGTCGAATCCGCCGTACTACACCAACGTTCGCGAACGTTGGGCCGTCCGCATCTCCAACAACGGCGAATTCATCCACGCCAACCCCGAGTCCCTCTCCGCCCAGGGGTCTTCGAACGTCACCAACGGGTGCATCAACCTCTCACCCGGCGACGCCCAGGCCTACTTCCCGACGGCTCGCTACGGCGACCCGGTGGAGGTCACCGGCACCTCGATCGAGTTGTCCCAGGCCGACGGCGACATCTACGACTGGGCCATCGACTGGTCGACGTGGAAGTCCATGTCGGCCTTGCCCCCCGCTTAGGGCGGCGGCAGCCGTCGTGCCGTGGGGTTCGACGTCCACGGCACGACGTTCGGCTATTGCCGATGCCGAGGTAGCAGCAGTGCTGGGACGAGCGCCGCGGCGATCATGACGGGCGCGATCAGATAGGTGTGCTGGAAGGCATCGGCCAGTGCGGGGGCGAGTGCGGCTCGCTGGTCAGCGGTCATGGCGTGCAGCGCCTGGAGTCCGCCTGTCACCGGGAGCAGCGCACCCAGTACCACCGAGGCCACCGCGGTGCCGATGGCCATCGACGTGGTGCTGATCATGTTCAGCACCGTCGATCCGACCGGCTGTTGCTCGCGGCTCAGCGGCCGGGTCGCGGTGGTCATCACCGGCATCAACGTCCCGCCGCCGCCCGCTCCCATCAGCACCATCGTGAGGCACAGCGCCCAGTACGGCGCGTCGGCGTCGAGCTGGAGCACGAACAGCACGAACCCGGTGAGCGCCACCGCGATCGACGCCGGCAGGTACCGGCCCGGCGGAATCCGATCGATCAGTCTGCCCGCCACCTGCATCGTCGCACCCGATGCCAGGGCGAACGGAATGCCCAAAGCGCCTGCCACCAGTGCTGATTCGCCGCGCACCACCTGGAAGTACAACGGCAGCAACAACATCGAACCGAAGTAGCCGCCCGCGAACACGGCCAGTAGCACCGCGGAGAGGCCGGTCGTCCGGTTGCCGAGCACGCGCAGATCCAGCAGCGGCACCGCGGTGGTCAGGGAACGACGCACGAACGCGGCGATGAGACCGACCCCCACCAGCAGCGGCACGAGCACCGCGGGCGTGGCGAATCCGGCACTCTCGCCCGCCGCGGTGACGCCGTAGATCACCAGCGCCAGCCCGGGCGACATCAGCAGCAGCCCGCGCACGTCGAGCGCCCGCGGCGGTTCCGGCGAGTCCTCGGGGACGACCCGGACGACCAGCGCCAGCACCAACGCGCCCAGTGGCAGGTTGATGAAGAACATCCAGCGCCACGACACCTCGTCGATCAGGTACCCGCCGATCACCGGGCCGAGGAGCGGGCCGACCAGAATCGCCAGCCCGAGGGTGCTCATCAGCCTACCCAGTCGCTCCGGTCCGGCCGCGCGCAACAGGATCGTCATGCCCACCGGCATCAGCAGTCCACCGCTCGCGCCCTGAATCAGCCGAAAAGCGATGAGCGACTCGATGTTCCAGGACAGCCCGGCCAGTAGGGAACCGACCACGAACGCGGCGATCGCCGTCAGGTACAGGCGCTTGGCGCCGAACCGGCCGACCAGCCACGCCGAGGTCGGCACCACCGCGCCGAGGGCGAGCGAGTAGCCGGTGGCGACCCACTGGATGGTGCTCAAGCCGGCGCCGAACTCGACGGAGAGCTTGTTGATGGCGACGTTCACGATGGTCTGATCGAGTGTCGCCATGATCATGCCGACCACCAGCACCAATGCGACGCGCATCGGATCACGGGTGATGACCGGCTGGACGGTAGTGGTCATCGCCGTCACTTCCCGTACGGGTGGGCGGCGCGAGCGGACCGCAGGGCCTCGCCCCACCAGGTCAGCTGATCCAGCATGGTCGCGGCGGCGGCGTCGGCATCGTCGGGTGAGGTCAGCTCGCCCGCGGCGTCGAAACGGCCCCACGGATTCGGGAAGCAGACCGAGTCGCGCACGGTGACCGCGTGCAGTTCGGCGAAGACCGGGCGCAGGTGTTCCACCGCGCGCAGCCCGCCGGAGATGCCGCCGTAGGAGACGAAGCCGACCGGCTTGGCCTGCCACTCGAGGTGGTGGGTGTCGATCAGGTTCTTCAGCGAGCCCGGGTAGCTGTGGTTGTACTCGGGGGTGACCACGACGAACACGTCGGCACGCGCGAGCTTTTCGGTGGCCTCGGCGAGCGAGGGGTGGTCGGTGGCGGCGCCGAACACGTGCGGCAGTTCGGTGCTCGCGGTGTCGACCACATCGACGGTGACGGCGTCGCGCAGTGCGGCCTGCCGGACGAACCAGTTCGCGATCGTCGGCCCGAAGCGCCCTTGCCTGGTGCTGCCGATGACGACCGCGAGCTGTAGTGGACTGATGGGCGTACCCGCGCCTTCGTCGCGGCCGTGCGTGGCTGAGGACCGCCGCGCGTCTGCGGTGTCGGCGGTTCGGATGTGGTCGACCGTGGCGCTCATGACGTTCCTGTTCGTCGATGGCGGCCCCTCGGCCGCCGCTGCGCTCCACCGTCCTACCTCAATGGTGCTCGAGGTCAAGCCGAGGAGATCTGGGCCGCCGGGAATACTTTCGGCCTTAAGCTACTTATTGCATTCATACGCAGATAAGCAGCTTATGAAGGATAGGCGCCATGACCACCTCACTGTTCGCCCACCGCGACTATCGACTGCTGTTCACCGCCCAGGTCGCGGCCCTGTTCGGCACGGGACTCACCACCGTCGCCCTCGGTCTGCTCGCCTATGAACTGGCAGGCGGCAACGCGGCCATCGTGCTCGGTACCGCGTTGACGCTGAAGATGGTCGCCTACGTGACCGTCGCGCCGATCGCGGGAGCGTACGCGGGCCGAGTACCGCGCAGGCAGTTCCTGATGGCGCTCAACGGCATTCGCGGCGCGATCGTGCTGGCCCTGCCCTTCGTCGACCAGATCTGGCAGATCTATGTGCTCATCACGCTGTTGCAGATCGCCTCGGCTGCCTACACCCCGACCTACCAGGCGGTTCTGCCCGACATCCTGCCCGACGAACGCGATTACACGAAGGCGTTGTCGGCGGCCCAGCTCGCGGCGACCATGGAGACGCTGCTCAGTCCGATGCTGGCGGCGCTGGCGCTGAGCCTGATCAGCTTCCACTGGCTGTTCGTCGGCACCGGCCTCGGCTTCGCGGTGTCGGTCGCGCTGGTGCTGGCCGCGCGGATCCCGAACGCGGTGGTCGGCGACGGCGCGATCACCGAACGACTGGCCGCCGGTCTGCGACTGTTCGCGGCGACTCCGCGACTGCGTGGACTGCTCGGGTTGAACCTGGTGGTCGCTGCCGCGGGCTCGGTGGTGATGGTCAACACCGTGAACTACGCACGGGATGTGCTGGGCGGCAGTCAATCCGGTGTCGCGCTGCTGCTGGCGGCGAACGGGCTCGGCACCATGTTCATCGCCCTCACCCTGCCCGGAATCTTGGACCGCCGTGGCGAGCGCCCGGTCATGCTCGGCGGCGCGGCCGTTCTCCTCGCCGGCCTAGGCGCGGCTCTCGCCCTGTCGATCCTGCCGGTCGGCGAGTGGCACTGGCCCGCCGCCCTCGGTGCCTGGGCCACCATCGGGGCGGGTACCGCCCTGATCCTCACTCCCACCGGCCGGGTCCTGCGCCGCTCCGCGCGCCCAGAAGACCGCCCCGCCCTGTTCGCGGCCCAGTTCTCCCTGTCCCACCTCGCCTGGCTGATCACCTACCCGATCACCGGCTGGCTGGCCACCACCGCGGGTTTCACCGCCACCTGGGCGACCCTCGCCGTCATCGCGGCGCTCGGCACCACCGCGGCGATTCGCCTGTGGCCCCGCCACGATCCGGCCGAGATCGCCCACGTCCACGAACTCGGCTCGGTCGACCCGGCGATCCTGGCCGACGCGATCCAGATCGGCCCCCGCCACTTTCGGCACACCCATCCCTACGTCATCGACCCCGACCATCCCCGCTGGCCGACCAGGACCGCGTCCTACGCGTGAACGGCGCCGGACGGCAACGAACTCCCGACTTTGCTCGTCGAGGGTTCGTTTTCGGTGGATCAGGCGTCGGCGGACTCGCTGGCGCGCTGCTTGCTCAACGACTCGGCCTGGTCGGTGCTCAGCCCCTGCTGCTTGGCGAGCAGATCGCGGATCTCGATGAGCAGTTCGGTCTCGGTCGGCTCGGCCGCCTTGGTGGTGCCGAACTTGTTCTTGATCGTGGTCATGGGCAGCATCAGCACGAAGTACAGCACCGCGGCGACCATCGCGAAGTCGATCAGTCCGGTGATGATCGGGCCGATGGCGATGAACGTGGCCGGCTTGTTCGCGACCAACTGCACGCCGAGGCCCAGCTCGTTGGTCGATCCGAACACGGCGAGCAGTGGGCTGACGACCCCCTTGGTCACCGACGTGACCACCGCGGTGAACGCGGTACCCATCACGACCGCGACCGCGAGGTCGATGACGTTGCCGCGCATCAGGAAATCTTTGAACCCACTGAAAACAGACTTCATACCGAGCATCGAATTTCTACTCCTCAGGACTGGCAAACGGCAAACGGCCATGTTAAGGGTCGCCATCCAGGCATGGCGAATTCACAGCAACATCCGAACGATTCGCTCCCAGTGTCAATTCCCGCCGCCGACTCCGCCAGTCGAGGGCGATCGATCCCGGATCTGCCTGGACAGCCCGGGAATTGACCCTCCGCCTGGCAGTGGGATGCGGCCTGCACGCGGGAAAGGGCGCGCGAGCGGGGTGGCGAGGCTCACGTTTGAGAGGAGGGGACGGTGTGGTGCTGGAGAAACGGCTCGCGCCCGGGGTGCTCCGGGTGGGTACCCGATGTGCTCAGGAGCGGCGAGCGAAGGAGCCGGGGCCCGCTTGGTCTCGGGGTTTGACGACGATGGTGTCGAGGTTGACGTGCGGCGGGCGCGATGCCACGAAGCCGACGATCTCGGCGATGTCCTGGGCGTGCAGCGGGTCGATGCCCTCGTAGACCTTGGCGGCGCGGTCGGCGTCGCCGTCGAAACGCACCAGGGAGAACTCGGTTTCCACGGCACCGGGGGCGATTTCGGTGAGGCGGACCGGTTGGCCGAGGAGTTCACCGCGCAGCGTGCGGTGGGCGACGGCCTGGGCGTGCTTGGCGGAGGTGTAGCCGGAGCCGTTGTCGTAGGTGTGCAAGGCGGCGATGGAGGTGATGGTGACGATCAGGCCGTCGCCGGAGGCGATCAGTTTCGGCAACAGGGCCTTGGTCACGCGCAGGGTGCCCACGACGTTGGTCTCCCACATCCAGCGCCAGTCGTCGAGGTCGGCGTCGATGACAGGGGCCAGGCCTTTCGCGCCGCCCGCGTTGTTGACCAGCACGTCGACGTGGGTGACGGCGTCGGTGAACGCGCGCACCGATTCCTCGGAGGTGACGTCGAGTTCGATGGCGGTGCCGCCGATCTCGGTCGCGAGGTGCTGCACCCGGTCGAATCGACGGGCCCCCACATAGACGTGATAGCCCTGCTCGGCCAGTTTTCGGGCGGTGGCTTCACCGATCCCCGAGCTGGCTCCGGTGACGACGGCGGTGCGAGTGCTCATGTTCGTCGATCTTATTCGCTGCGGATTCGCGGTCGCCATGGCTGCGATCACGGTGCGCTCAGGCCGCCTCGCTGCGGCGGATGAGCGGCTGGGGAACGCTTCGCGACCGCGCCGTTTAGCCTGTCGGTATGGCTATTCGCGATGCTGTCAGTGCCGATGGAACGAGGATCGTCTACCGGGTCAGTGGTACCGGTAGGCCGCTGGTGCTGTTGCACGGGTGGGCGGGCAATCTGCGGTGCTGGGGTGCGGCCGCGGACGAGCTGGCCGAGCGCTATCAGGTGATCGCTGTCGACCTGCGCGGGCACGGCTACTCCGACGATCCCGGCGCCGGGTACGACGATCCCAAGGCGTGGGCGGGCGACGTTGCGGCGGTGCTGGCCGCCGAGGGCGTCGACGCCGGGGCGGTACTGCTCGGCTGGTCCTACGGCGGGATTGTCGCCACCGACTACCTCGCCACCTACGGCACCTCGGCTGTGGCGGGCGTCGTCTACTGCGGCGCGCCCGCGCACATCGGCCGTGATGTGCCCGGCGCGGCGCCGGGGCCCTCGATGGAGAAGGCGATTCCGGGGGTGTTCGACGAGGCCGCCGGGCGGGCGGTGCGGGCCTTCGCGGTGTTCGGCAACGCCAACACCGGGCCGGGTGCGGACAAGGGAGTGGACGCGCAACGGCTGTTCGGCGGCAGTCTCGCCACCGCGCCTTCGGTGCGCAAGGCGCTGTTCTACCGCACGATCGACAACACCGAAACCCTTCGTGCCCTCGATGTTCCGGTTCTCGTGATGCACGGCACCGAGGACCCGGTGGTTCCCGCAGCCAATGGCCAGTACATCCTCGACAACGCCCCTGACGCCCGCGGTTCCTTCTGGGAAGGCGCCCAGCACGGGCTGTTCATCGAGGACCGGCCGCGCTTCGTTGCCGAGGTCAGCGCGTTTGTCGACGCGCTGGAATGAGCCCGACGCGCCGCCTCCGCTCTGAACCGTAAATGTTTCAGAAACATGTCCGAGGCAGGTGAGGCCGACTTACCCTGAGGTCGACGGCCTTGTCCCGCGGCCGGGCATGGAGGTGGCGCATGAGCGTCTTGACGCGATGTGTGCTCGTCCTTGCGGCCGGATTGGCGTGCGCAGCCCCGGTTGCCGTCGCGAGTCCGAGCCTCGACGCCGCGCGGCTGATCTCCGTCACGCCCGGCCCCGGTCGGGTCGTCGAGCTGGTGGTGCACTCGGCGGCCATGGCGAAACCGGTGACCGTCGCGGTGCTGCCCGCGCCCGACAGTGCGGCGAACGCGCCGGTCCTGTACCTGCTCAACGGCGTCGACGGTGGCGCGGACGCGACCGGCGACTGGCGCGAGGGCGGCAACTGGCTGACCCGCACCGACGCCGACACCTTCTTCGCCGACAAACAGGTCACCGTCGTCATGCCGATCGGTGGCGCGGGCAGTTACTACGCCGACTGGCAGGCCGACGACCCCGTCCTCGGGCGCCAGCGCTGGACCACCTTCCTCACCCGCGAGCTGCCCCGCGTCATCGACACCGAGTTCCACGGCAGTGGCGCCAATGCCGTGGCGGGAGTTTCGATGGCGGGCACCGCCGCCTTCCAGCTCGCACTCGCCGCGCCCCGGCTCTACACAGCGGTCGGCTCCTTCAGCGGCTGTGTCTCCACCAGTGGTCCGCAGGGGCGCGCCATCGTCAACACCGTTGTCTCCGGCCAGAACGGCGACCCTGTGAATATGTGGGGACAACCGGGCGACCCGCTCTGGGCTGCCAACGACCCGTTCCTGCATGCCGAGCGCCTGCGCGGTCTTGCCATCTACATCTCCTCCGGCACCGGTCTTCCCGGTGCGCTCGACACCGTCAACGGCCCTGGACTACAGGGCGATTCGATGAAGCTGCTCGACCAGCTGATCATCGGCGGCGGCCTCGACGCGGTCACCGCCCTGTGCACCCAGCAGCTCGCCGCCCGGTTCCGCGAACTGGCGATCCCCGCCGCGGTCAACCTGCGCCCCACCGGTACTCACTCCTGGGGCTACTGGCGCGAGGACCTGCGTCACTCCTGGTCGATGTTCGCCGCGGCGCTGCGCGTCGGCTGAACCCGCCCGTGCGCGCCGGCAGCGGTACTGACGCGGGCCTGCGGTTTCGGTGTCGATTTCGCCGTGGATTCCTGTGCTGCGAATAATTTCGCAGACCGGTTGTGTCATATTTCGCAATTCCCAGCCACGGCCGAAGGGGTCTCATCGGTCTGTTTGTCGCGAGGAAATGTGTCGGCGTTCGCGGCGGAGGAGGCCCGGTAGTTGCGGGTCCGCCAGGAGTCCACGCAGGTAGAGTTGATGATGTGATTGGTCTGCCGCGCTGACGTGATCGGTCTGTGATTGTGCTCGCTAACCAATCAGATCCAACGTCCAGAGTTCGGGAAAATCTTCTGGGAACCGTCACAGACTTCCGCTGAATTCGTGTGTAGCGTTCTGGAATGTCGTTGGATCGTATGTGGAGAAGAGGATTCGGCGTCGAGAACGGAGTTCGATGATGTTTGGTCGGGCAGTGGGCGCACGGGTTGCGGTTGCCGTGATGGGCCTGTTGGCCGGTGTCGTGGTGGGGGTGCCCGCGGGCGCCGAGCCGGGGGTGGCACGAATCGAGGATCAGCGGGTCGAGCCGGATCGCACCATCGACGTGGGTGTGTATTCCCCGGCGATGGACATCGTCACCCGAGTGCGGGTGCTGCGGGCCGCGGACCCGAAAGAGCCTGCGCCGACGCTGTATCTGCTCAACGGGGTCGGCGGGGGCAGCGACGGCAACTGGCTCGATCGCACCGACGTCGTGGAGTTCTTCAAGGACAAACAGGTCAATGTGGTGATCCCGTTCGGCGGGGCAGGCAGCTATTTCGCCGACTGGCGCACCGACGATCCGGTGCTCGGCAAGCAGCGGTGGACCACCTTCCTCACCAAAGAACTGCCACCCGTGATCGACAGGGAATTCGACGGCACCGGCGCCAATGCCATTGCGGGACTGTCGATGGCCGGAACCTCGGTGTTCCAGCTCGCGCTCTCCGCGCCGGGCCTGTACCGGGCCATCGGGTCCTACAGCGGATGCGTGCGCACGAGTGATCCACGCGGCCAAGCGATCGTGCGAACCGTGGTGGGCAGCAGGCTCGGCAACGCGGCCAACATGTGGGGCCCGCCCACCGACCCCGAATGGTCGGACAACGATCCCTACCTGCACGCGGAAGCGTTGCGCGGCACCGACGTCTACATCTCCACCGGCACCGGCATTCCCGGCCCGCACGACACCATCGGCGCCCAGGGCGACCCGGCCCAGCAGACGATGCAGTTGCTGTTCGGCGCCGGGCTCGAAGCCGTCACGAATCTGTGCACCCAACAGCTGCGTGATCGGCTGCAATCGCTCGGCATCCCCGCGACGGTGGACATGCGCCCCAACGGCACCCATTCGTGGGGCTACTGGGAACAGGACATGCACAAATCGTGGCCGGTGTTCGAGGCGGCGCTGCACCGAGAGTGACGTCCGAAATCCGCTCGCGCTCCGACGTCGAATCGGGCAGGCTCGACCGCGACGAGTACGTGAACTCACATGCTTTCGCGCTGTGACAGCCGTCACCGAACCCGGTAGGGGCAACGGTGGCGGCGTCGCGGCGTGCACACTGGAGAGTGTGAGCCAGCGTCGTCCCGATCTTTTTCCCCATCGCATCGCGGTGCTGTCGGTGCATACCTCGCCGCTGGCGCAGCCCGGCACCGGGGACGCGGGCGGGATGAATGTCTACGTGCTGCAGACCGCGCTCGAGCTGGCCAAACGGGGCACCGAGGTGGAGATCTTCACGCGCGCGACCTCGTCGGAGCTGCCGCCGGTCGCCGAAGCCGGACCGGGCGTGATCGTGCGCCACGTGGTCGCCGGACCGTTCGAGGGCCTCGACAAGCACGAGCTGCCCACCCAGCTGTGTCCGTTCACCGCCGAGGTCCTGCGCCAGGAGGCGCGCCACCTGCCCGGCCACTACGACCTCGTGCACTCGCACTACTGGCTCTCCGGCCAGGTCGGCTGGCTCGCACGCGACCGCTGGCGGGTGCCGCTGGTGCACACCGCGCACACTCTCGCCGCGGTGAAGAACGCCGCGCTCGCCGAGGGCGACACCCCGGAACCCGAGACCAGGGTGATCGGCGAGAAGCAGGTGATCGCCGAGGCCGACCGGCTCGTCGCCAACACCGAGGACGAGGCCCATCAGCTCGTCGACCTCTACGGCGCCTCGCCCGACCGCATCGACGTGGTGCCCCCCGGCGCCGACCTGACCCGCTACCGACCCGGCGACAAGCTGGCCGCGCGCACCGAGCTGGGTCTGCGCGCCGACGAGCAGATCGTCGCGTTCATCGGCCGGATCCAGCCGCTCAAGGCCCCCGATGTGCTCGTGCGGGCCGCGGCCGAACTGTTGAGCCGCGATGCGGGCCGCAAGCTCCGGGTGCTGATCGTGGGCGGACCGTCCGGTACCGGACTGGCCAGACCCGACGCGCTGATCGAACTGGCCGCCGATCTCGGCATCGCCGACCGGGTCACGTTCCTGCCGCCGCAGCCCGCCGACACGCTCGTGCAGGTGTATCGCGCGGCCGACGTGGTCGCCGTGCCCAGCTACAACGAATCCTTCGGCCTGGTCGCCATCGAGGCGCAGGCCAGCGGTACGCCCGTCCTCGCCGCCGATGTCGGTGGTCTCGGCACCGCGGTCCGCAACGACGAATCCGGTCTGCTGGTGCCGGGGCATCGCACACCCGACTGGGCCGACGCGCTGGCCGCCCTGCTCGACGACCCCGACCGCCTCACCCGGATGGGCGCCGCCGCCGTCGAGCACGCGAGCCGCTTTTCCTGGGCGCACACCGCCGACGGCCTGCTCGACAGCTACGCTGCCGCGATGGCCGGATTCCGCACCGAACGCGGTCCGATCGCCCTGCACGCGGGCGAGACAAGTCAGGCCAGATCGCGGGCGCTGTGGCGGCGCCGGACAGGAGTGCGCAGGTGAGCGCCGTTTCGCAGATCATCGACGACACACTGCGCGATCGCGAGATCGAATACACCCGCCACGGGGACGACACGTTCATCGTCGTGCTGCCGGGCGAGCGCAAGCTGAAGACGACGGTGATGCTCACTGTCGGCAAGCACGGGGTCCGCATCGAATCGTTCGTCTGCCGCAAGCCCGACGAGAACTTCGAAGGTGTCTACAAGTACCTGTTGCGCCGCAACCGCCGCCTCTACGGCGTGGCCTACACCCTCGACAATGTCGGCGATATCTACCTGGTCGGGCGCATGTCCGCCGAGTCGGTGACCGCCGATGAGCTCGACCGTATCTTCGGCCAGGTGCTCGAAGCCGTCGACACCGACTTCAACGTGCTGCTCGAGCTCGGATTCGCCGAATCCATTCGCCGGGAATGGAAGTGGCGTGTCTCGCGCGGTGAATCACTGAAGAACCTGCGCGCCTTCGAGCACATCATCGACGACGCCGACAAGGCCTGAACACGACGATGCCGGGCAGGGGATCCCTGCCCGGCATCGGTTGTCGACTCAGCAGTTCGACGGGACCGGTTCGTTACGGAAACGGGCCTCGACGTAGTTCCAGGCATCGGGGAAGCCCGCCACGGCGGCGGTCATGTGCTCGGAGATCTCCACCGTGTTCAGCTGCACCGGCGCACCCGTGCTGCACCAGCGGGCGATGGTCTCGGCGACCGGGGCGTACGGGGTGAGCACGTCGTACTTGCCCTGCCAGATGTAGGTGGGTGCGGTCGGCGCGCCCTGGAAGTGCACGAGGCTGTTCTCGCGCAGGACGCCGCGGGCAACCTGGCTGCCCAGCAGTTCCTTGGACGCCGCCATCTGATCGGCGTTGCGCAGGGCGCCGTGGAACAGCAGGAAGCGACGGCACGCGTCCTTGGTGAATTCACGGAACCACAGGCCGTTTTCGTTGAGCTGGTCCGACACCGGCACCTGGTCGGGGTACTCGCGCTCGATGCCCATCGCGGCGGCGAAGGCGAGGCCGAAGCCGGGGTGCGGCGCGAAACCCAGTGCGTCGGCCATCAATTCGAGGTCGGCGGGGATACCGCCGGACACCACGGCCGCCAGCTTCAGCTCCGGTGCGTAGGTGGGCTGCAGCGCGCCCGCCCACGCGGTGGCCATGCCGCCGCCGGAGTAACCGGCGATCGCGACCGGCGAGGATCCGACACCCAGTTCGGCGACCTTCTGCACGGCCCGCACGCTGTCGAGGGTGACCATGCCGCTGAGCTTGGCCGCACCGTAGGCCACCGTCGGGCCCAGGTAATCGGGCACCGAGATCGCCCAGCCACGCGCCAACGGCAGCATGGCGCCGGGCGCGTCCTGCAGCTCGCCGTTGAACAGCGACTGCGACGGGTTGCACCGGGTGCCGATCGAGTTGATCAGCGCTTGGTAGGACACCAGCGGCGGATTCTCCACGCCGACCGGCAGCAGCACCGTGGTGACGCCCATGATCGCCTCGCCCGCCGAATTGGTGGAGCGGAACGCGACCTGGTGGCCTTCGGTGCCCGGGTACATCCAGGTGTCGATGTGGCGGGTCCGCACGACATCACCGGGCGCCAGCGCGCCGATGTCGGCCGGTGCGGTGAAGAACGGATCCGGATCAGGTGTTGGATACAGCGGGTTCGCGCCCGCAGGTGCGGCGAACAAGCCCACCGATAGCAGACTCAACACCAGTACAGCGAATTTCGACACAGCTTTCCTTCATCAACAGTAGTGCTGCCCAACAAGAAGACCCGACCCTGTCGAAGTATCCAACGAAACCTGAAGATTTGTACCGACCAGTAGTCAAAGTGTCGCGTGCCACATGTTGTGATGACTCACACCGAGTGCTGGTGAATCGGTCGGCGACGTGGCACGACAGGGTGAACAGGAGTGGTGATGGCGGTGCTCGCGCTCGATATCGGGGCGACGAAATTTGCCGCGGGAATTGTGGACCCGCACTACAGGGTGCACGAGGTGCGCCGGGCGGCCGCCGCCTCGGCCGATCCGTGGGCGGTATGCCGAGACCTACTGGTCGCTGTGGCCGGTGACAACGAGGTGAGCGCGATCGGGATCGGGTCGGCGGGTCCGGTCGACGTGCCCACTGGGGTGATCAGCCCGTTGAACCTGCGGGCGTGGCGTGGCGGGTTCGCGATCGTCGACCAGGTGCGCACGCTGTTCCCGGACGCGGCGGTGCGGTTGGCGATCGACGGCGCGTGCCTGGTGCTGGCCGAGCATCGGGTGGGTGGCCTGCGCGGGGTGGACAACGGGCTGGCGTTGACGGTCTCGTCGGGAGTCGGCGGCGGGATCATCGCCGACGGGCGTGTGGTGGTGGGGCGCACGGGAAACGCAGGCCACCTCGGTCACCTCGTGGTGCCCGGCGACGACACCGCCTGTCCCTGCGGCGGGTTCGGATGCGTGGAGGCGGTCGCGAGCGGGATGTCGTCGGTGCGTTGGGCGCGTGCGCGTGGCTGGGCGGGTGAGAGCGGTGTGGAACTCGCTGCGGCGGCCCACCGTGGTGATCCGATACCGCTCGCCGCCATGGCTCGTGCGGGAACTGCCTTGGGACAGGGTATTTCGTCGGCAGCCGCGCTGCTGGACGTGGATCGGGTGGTGATCGGCGGTGGGTTCGCGCAGTCGGGGGAGCCCCTGTGGGGTCCTTTGCGTGCCGCCGTCGCCCGGCATTCCCGGCTCGAGTTCATCGGTGAGTTGTCGGTGGAGCTGTCGACGCTGAGCGAGGGCGCCACGTTGATCGGCGCGGGGGTGCTCGCGGTCGAAGCCGCGTCGGGCTGAGGCGGCGGGAGGACTCTTCGGTCCGACTGGCGGTGCGCTCGGCGCGTTCGTTCTGCCTGGTCGTCGGCGGGCGTAGCCTCGGTGAGGTGGCTGCCGACTACGTGCCGGGCGATGTCGTCCATATTCCGGAGGGTCCGTTCCAAGGAGTGTGCGCCGTAGTGCGCGAAGTCGATTCGGTGGCGTCGCGATTACAGGTCGACGCACTGGTCAAAGGGGGGCCGTACGAGATCGTCATCGGCTTCGACGAGGTGGAGTGGGCCTGACATCGTCGCAATGTCAGAATGGCCCTATGACCTACACCCTCGTGCTGCTGCGCCACGGCGAGAGCGAATGGAACGCCCTCAACCTGTTCACCGGCTGGGTGGACGTGCAACTCACCGACAAGGGCATCGCCGAGGGTAAACGGGCCGGAGAGCTGCTCAAAGAGGCGGGCATCCTGCCCGATATCGTCTACACCTCGCTGCTGCGCCGCGCGATCAGCACCGCCGACAACGCCCTCGGCACCGCCGACCGGCTGTGGATCCCGGTCGTGCGCGACTGGCGACTCAACGAGCGCCACTACGGCGACCTGCAGGGCAAGAACAAAGAGCAGGTCCGCGAGCAGTACGGCCAGGAGCAGTTCATGCTGTGGCGTCGCAGCTACGACACGCCGCCGCCGCCGATCGCCGACGACAACGAGTACAGCCAGGTCGGCGACCCGCGCTACGCGGGCATCGAGGTCCCCGAGACCGAATGCCTGCTCGATGTGGTGAAACGGATGATCCCGTACTGGGAAGACACCATCTCCGAGGAACTGCGCACCGGCAAGACTGTGCTGGTCGCGGCGCACGGCAACTCGCTGCGCGCGCTGGTCAAGCACCTCGACGGCATCTCGGATGCCGACATCTCCGGCCTGAACATCCCCACCGGAATCCCGCTGGTCTACGAACTGGACGAGAACATGCGTCCGGTGAAGGCCGCCGAGTACCTGGACCCGGCGGCCGCTGCCGCCGGCGCTGCCGCTGTCGCCAATCAGGGCGCCAAGTAAGTCTCTCGCCGCGGCCCCACACCATTTCCATGGTGTGGGGCCGTTGCGTTTCCCCGGGCGATGTCACACACGTGCCTGCTGTGTCGTCACCTCGGTAGATTCCGCGAAACACGCGGCTGCCGAGGGAGTTACGCCATGAACACCGCCTATGTCATCGTCACTGTCGTCGCCGCGCTCTGGGTGGGGTTCTCGGCGTTCTCACTCCTGCGCCGAGCGCCGTTCGTGGTGGAGCCGCTGGAGGAATACGGCGTCCCGCAGAGCTGGTGGACACCGCTGGGGATCGCCAAGGCACTCGGGTCGGTGGGGCTGCTGGTGGGGCTGTTCGTCTGGGTGATCGGCGTGGTCGCCGCGGTGGGGCTGATCCTCTACTTCACCGGTGCGGTGGTGACGGTGCTGCGCGCCCGCTCGTACAAGACCGTCGCGTTCCCGCTGCTGTACCTGGCGCCGGTCGCGGTGGCGTTGGGGCTCGGGATCGCGGCTTGAACTTCGCGGGTGGATGCGATCGCGAAGTCGTGGCTGTCGGCTGTCGTGTCCCTGCCGCGTAGGGTCCGCAACGTCACAGCGAACTTCTCGGAGGCGCCGGTGGGAGTGGTCGGGAGCCGAGCAGCCCACCATCGCGGCGGACACCAGCGGATGACGCTCGCACGCAGGCGGCGGCAGGCCGAAGCACCACCGAGAGCCGCGGGCGGATGACGCGACATGGTCCGCGATCTACTCGCCGCGAGTTATGCCCGCAGTGCATGGATCTGTCCGCCGCGACCCTCGCGAGTTACGGCGAACCGCCGCACTGACACGCCCGGCGAGGGTCTGGGTGCCCGCCGGGTGAACGGCAAGAGAACGCCATGCCAAGTGCCTGTGACCTGCGCGAAACTTCGTCGACCCGCCGACCTTATGTCGGTCCGCACTCGTACGATCAATCTTGTGAGTGTTCCGCAGGCAGTGCTGTTGGCAGTCCTCGCGGCTGTCGTCGGGCTGGCAGTCGGTGGCTTGCTGATCCCTTACGTCAACGCCAGACATGCCGCGCGCTCCCAGGAAGACACGGGGCTGACCATGTCGCAGGTGCTCGACCTGATCGTGCTGGCCTCCGAGAGCGGCATCGCCGTCGTCGACGAATACCGCGACGTGGTGCTGGTGAACCCGCGCGCCGAGGAACTCGGGCTGGTCCGCAACCGGTTGCTCGACGAACGCGCGTGGGCGGCGGTGGAGAAGGTGCTGGCCACCGGCGAATCCGCCGAGTACGACCTCACCGCCAAGAACCCGCTACCCGGTCGCGGCCGCATCGCCGTGCGCGGTGTCGCCCGCAAACTTTCCCGCGAGGAGACCAGCTTCGTCGTGCTGTTCGCCGACGACGATTCCGAGCAGGCGCGCATGGAGGCGACCAGGCGCGATTTCGTCGCCAACGTCAGCCACGAGCTCAAGACCCCCGTCGGCGCGATGAGCCTGCTGGCCGAGGCCATGCTGGAATCGGCCGACGACCCCGAGGCCGTGCGTCACTTCGGCTCGCGCGTGCTCGGCGAATCGCGCCGACTCGGCAAGATGGTGACCGAGCTGATCGCGCTGTCGCGATTGCAGGGCGCCGAGAAACTGCCCGATCTGGCCGTGGTCGACGTCGACACGGTGGTGCAGCAGGCGGTCGACCGCTCGCGCACCGCCGCCGAGGCCGCGGGCATCACCGTCAGCACCGACCGGCCCAGCGGGCTGGAAGTGCTCGGCGACGAAACGTTGCTGGTTACCGCGCTGTCGAATCTGGTGGAGAATGCGATCGCGTATTCACCACAGGGTTCGCACGTCTCGGTGAGCCGGTCGCTGCGCGGCGATCATGTCGCGATGGCGGTCACCGATCGAGGCATCGGGATCGCCAAGGAAGACCAGGAACGGGTGTTCGAGCGGTTCTTCCGCTCCGACAAGGCCCGCTCCCGATCGACCGGCGGCACCGGGCTCGGCCTGGCCATCGTGAAACACGTGGCGGCCAACCACAACGGGGAAATCACCCTGTGGAGCAAACTGGGCACCGGTTCGACGTTCACGCTGCGCATCCCCGCCCATCTGGAAACCGATGGGGACGAGGACGCGGAACAGACGCCGGAGTCCACCACGAGAGAAACCACCGTCCCGCGCACTCTCGCGGGACGAACGAACGGTGTGGAGGCACGCAGATGACGAGTGTGTTGATCGTCGAAGACGAGGAGTCGCTGGCCGATCCGCTGGCGTTCCTGCTTCGCAAGGAAGGCTTCGACGTCACCGTCGTCGGCGACGGTCCGTCCGCGCTGGCCGAATTCGACCGCTCGGGCGCCGATATCGTGTTGCTGGACCTGATGCTGCCCGGTATGAGCGGCACCGACGTGTGCAAGCAGTTGCGCACCCGCAGCGGCGTGCCGGTGATCATGGTGACCGCGCGCGACAGCGAGATCGACAAGGTCGTCGGGCTGGAACTGGGCGCCGACGACTACGTCACCAAGCCGTACTCGGCCCGCGAGCTGATCGCCCGGATCCGGGCCGTGCTGCGCCGCGGTGCCGGTGACGAGCTGGACTCGGGCAGCGAGAACGGGGTACTGGAGGCGGGGCCGGTGCGGATGGACGTGGATCGGCACACCGTGCACGTCAACGGTGGTCAGGTCACGTTGCCGCTCAAGGAGTTCGACCTGCTCGAGTACCTGCTGCGCAACTCCGGGCGCGTGCTCACCCGTGGACAGCTGATCGACCGGGTGTGGGGCGCCGACTACGTGGGCGACACCAAGACCCTCGACGTGCACGTCAAGCGGCTGCGCTCGAAGATCGAAGCCGACCCCGCCAAGCCGGAACACCTCGTGACCGTGCGAGGCCTCGGCTACAAGCTCGAAGCTTGATCAACGCCTGAAACGAAAGAGTCCCGTCGGAACGCCGGCGGGACTCTTTCGTTCGAGAACGGATAACCGATCCAGCGAGAACACCGATGACTCGCCGGGCGGGGGAGCTCAGATCGAGATCGCGCTCCAGGCGGTGCCGAGGGGGGTTTCGATCTTCTTCAGCGAGACCCAGCCGTAGGCGTCTTCCTGCATGCAGTCGTAGATCGGCACGTCGGTGCCGGTGCCACGGCAGGCGATGGTGGAGGAGGTGCCCTTCGTGGAGATGATGATGTACTTGCCGTTCTTGGCCGCGTCGATCGCGGCGGGGTCGTTGTAGTTCACGAATTCGGTCGTGAAGTCCGCGTACCGGGCCGGGTCGCCGTTCGGTTCGGCGTTGGCCAGGCCGGTCATGGTGAGGGTGGCGCCGATCACGAGGGTCGCCAGGGAGAGCGCTTTCTTCGACATGGTCAGCTACTCAACCCCACCGCGGTGTCGTACGGATGTCGAGTAGGTGAACCGGACCGCTGGGGAGCTTGCACACCCCGAGTGATTCGCCGGTGTGAGGTTCAGGGGGCCATTCGCTCGGCTTCGACCGTCGCCGGATGCACCGCGACCAGGCCGAGGCCCTCGCGCCGACGGCAGTGCCGGGCGAGCTCGTCGTAGGCGGGTGCGCCGAGCAACTCGCGCAGTTCCGGGCCGTAGGACTGCCAGACCGGCTTCGCGCCGACGTGGGCATCGGGGGAGCCGGTGCAGTACCAATCCAGGTCCAGGCCGCCGGGTCCCCAGCCGCGCCGGTCGTACTCGGTGACCACCGTGCGCAGGATCTGTACGCCGTCGGGGCGTTCCACCCAATCCTGGGTCCGCCGGATCGGCAGCTGCCAGCACACGTCCGGCTTCACTTCCAAGGGCTCGATGCCCTTGCGCACGGCCATGATGTGCAGCGCGCAGCCGGGGCCCGCGGCGAATCCGGGGCGGTTGAGGAAGATGCAAGCGCCGTCGAAGCGGCGGGTGCGCAGGGCCGGTTCGTCCTCCAACTCGTCGAGTTCGAGATAACCCTTCTTGACAACCTTGCCGTTCTCGGTGGCCTCACCCATGTGCTGCCAGTCGGCGGCTGTGAGCATCTTCACAGCACCGGACAGGCGCTTGCGGTCGTCCTTGTCGGCGAGGAACGCGCCGTGTGAGCAGCAGCCGTCGTCGGGACGTTCGGCGATGATGCCCTGGCAGGCGGGCGTGCCGAACACGCACGACCAGCGCGACAGCAGCCAGGTCAGATCGGCGACGATCTGGTGCTCGTCGTTTGCTGGGTCGGTGAACTCGATCCACTCCCGCGGGAAATCGAGCTCGACTTCCGGGGCAGGATCGATCTTTCGCCCAGGTCGGAGCCCGGTCTCCGCGGTGCCAGATGCGCCTTCGGTCACAGCTGCTGACGCTAACAGTTCAGTCGCCTGGCCTGTTGTACCGGATCACCAAGTACCGTATTCGTGTGCGGCTTGGTGTTCTCGATGTCGGAAGCAATACCGTCCACCTGCTCGTGGTGGACGCGCATCGTGGTGGCCACCCGATGCCGATGAGCTCGTCGAAGTCGGCGTTGCGCCTGTCGGAGAGCATGGACGCGATGGGCCGGATCACCGAGGAAGGTGAGGCGCGGCTGATCGCCACCATCCTCGAATTCGCCGACCTGGCACGCAATTCCCGGTGTGTCGAGCTGATGCCGTTCGCCACCTCGGCCTTGCGCGAGGCGACCAACTCCGAGGAAGTGCTCGCGCGCGTGCGGGCAATGACCGGCGTCGATCTGCAGGTGCTCTCCGGCGACGACGAGGCGCGGCTGACCTTCCTGGCGGTGCGCCGCTGGTTCGGCTGGAGCGCGGGGCGCATCATCAATCTCGACATCGGCGGCGGCTCGCTGGAGGTCTCCAACGGCGGCGACGAGGAACCCGATGTGGCGCTGTCGCTGCAGCTCGGGGCGGGCAGGCTCACCAGGGAGTGGCTGCGCGACGACCCGCCGGGCAAGCGCAAAATCGCGGTCCTGCGCGACTGGCTCGACGCCGAACTGGTGGTGCCGTCCAAGACCATCATCGAGGCCGGTCGACCCGACCTGGCCGTCGGTACCTCGAAGACTTTCCGATCACTGGCCCGGCTGACGGGTGCGGCGCCCTCGGCCGCGGGCCCTCGGGTGCGACGTACACTGACCAGCTCCGGTCTGCGCCAGCTGATCGCGTTCATCTCCCGGATGACCGCCTCGGACCGCGCGGAACTGGAAGGCGTGAGTTCGGACCGGTCCCAGCAATTGGTGGCCGGCGCATTGGTCGCGGAGGCGAGTATGCGAGCCCTGTCGCTCGACAGCATCGAAATCTGCCCATGGGCGCTGCGCGAAGGCCTCATCTTGCGCAAACTGGACGCCGAGCCCAACGGAGGTGGACCGGCCGCGGCGCCGCCGGTCACGCCGGTCGCGGAAGTGGAGTCGGCATGAGCGGCGAGGATTCCAAACAGCTGTCAGTGGCCGAGCTGCTGGCTCGCAATGCCGCGCAGGGGGCCGCGCCCGCCGCTTCCGGTGGCGGTGGACGACGGCGGCGCAGTGGGCGCGGGATCTCGGTCAACGACCTGACCGGTGAGAACGCGGCAGTGAAGCCGACCTCGCATGCCGCGCCCGCGCCGCCCGCCCCGGAACCCCCACCCGCCTATGTACCCCCGCCGACCTACGCGCCCGAGCCGACGCCGAGTTACGAACCGCCCGCGAGCTACCAGCCGGCGCCCTACCCGCCGCCCGGCCCCGCCGAACCGGCCTTCTCGCCGATGTCGGGCCCGATCACCCGATTCGACCCCGATGCGGGGTACTCCGCGCCCGATCCGCGCGATCCACTCGGTCTCGCCGAACAGCGTCCTTCGTCGGATCCGTTCGGGCCGTTCCGGGCCGAAGCACGCGACAGCACCGCACGCGGCGGACGTGGACCGGGTCGGCTCGGCGTTCCCGGCGGTCCCGCGCAGCCGGTGGATCCCGGTATCGCCGAGATGTTCGGTTCCGGTGCGCTCCCCGCGGTCGGTGGGGGCAGGCGGCACCGCCCGGACGAGCCGGAGGTCGCGCCGTATCCCGAGCCGCCGAAGCCGCCGACCACCGGCGGGCGGGCGGCGCGCAGGCGGGCCGCCGAAGCCGCCGAGGAGGCCGCCGAGCCGAGCCAGGCACCCGGCCGTCCGTCGTTCGACGCGTCGCTGTACGAGGCGGGCATCGATGCGCCGCAGGCGTTCATGGGTCGGCCGGGCCAATCGCGCGGCTTGGACGCTCTCCCCGACATCGGCCCCGGTTTCGACAATCAGCCCGGATCCGGCTTCGACGAGCAGCGGGGCGCGGGGGCCTTCGACAGTCGGCCCGCATCGGGCTTCAACGGGCGACCGGGTGAGTCCTTCGACGGCAGGCCGGCGCCGGGCTTCAACGGTTCGGGACGCAACGGCGCGCCCGCACCCGGCTTTCACGGGCAGCCCGCACCCGGTCGAGGCGATGCGGCGCAGGCGTTCAACGGGTATCCGCCGAGTGCCGATGCCACGCAGGCCTTCACCCTCGCGCCGGGCGCCGACGCGCCGCCCGCACGCGGTGCGGATCAGCGCCCGGCACTGGATCGCCGCCGCGGCGGGGAGCCGAAATCCGGTGGGCTGCCGTCGTGGTCGGCGCGCAGACATCGCCCGGACAAGGCCGCGCCCGCACCGGAGAGCGGTGGTTTCCCGACGGCCGCGTGGTCGCCGGTCAGCCAGGAACAGCCGCTGGTGTCCGGCCAGTCGGTGGCCGGGGATCTGTTGCGACAGCGGGCCGATCAGGGTGCCGAGGCGCACACCGAGGTCCATCGCGTCGGTGCCGAACGGATCGACGACGACGAGCCCGACACCGACGACTACGCCGAATCCGATTACGTCGACCGGGATTACGTCGACAACGACTACTCCGATGCCGACTACGCCGAGTCCGACTACGACGACGACTACGACGACGACTACGAGCCGGAACCGAAGTCGACCAGAGCGAGCAGGCGGGCCGCCACCAAGGCGGCCGCGTCGAAGGTGGCCGACCGAGCCAGGTCGAAGATCGCGGGCCGGGGCAAGTCGAAGGTGGCGAGCCCGGCCGAGTCACGGGCCGCGAGCCGGATGGCGGGCAATCGCGCGGGCGGGTCGGTGGCGAGCCGAGCGGCCCGGGTGTCGAGCATGGCGCGCGGAAACGCCGACAACGACAACCGCCGCCAGTGGATGATCCTCGGCGCGCAGAGCACCGGCGCGGCGATCGCCGGAATGTTGCTGTTCAAGGGTTTCGAGACGATGTGGGAAACGCTGCCGTGGGTGGCGCTGGCCCTGGCGATGGTGGTGATCCTGGGTTTGGTGGCGCTGGTTCGCATCCTGCGCCGCACCGACGACATCTTCAGCACTGTGATCGCCGTCGTCGTCGGCGTCTTCGTGACGCTGGGACCGCTAGCCTTTCTCCTCAGTACCAGCTGAATACAGGAGTGGGTTGTGGGGAACGCACGGGCGGACATCGCGATCGGGCTTTCGACGGCCTCGGTGTATCCGGAGAACACGCAGGCGGCGTTTCGCTATGCCGCCGAATTGGGTTACGACGGCGTCGAATTGATGGTCTGGGCCGAACCGGCCAGCCAGGACATCGCGACCGTGCAGTCCTACGCGAAGCGCTACGGCGTTCCGGTGCTCGCGGTGCACGCGCCGTGCCTGCTGATCTCCCAGCGGGTGTGGGGCGCCGACCCGGTGGCCAAGCTGGAACGCAGTGTGCGCACCGCCGAAGCGCTCGGCGCCGACACCGTGGTGGTGCACCCGCCGTTTCGTTGGCAACGCCGCTACGCCAGGGGCTTCGCCGACCAGGTCGGTGAGCTCGAGGCGCATCACCCGGTGAAGGTGGCTGTGGAGAACATGTTCCCGATGCGGGCCGACACCCTGTTCCGCGAAGGCGCGGTGCGCAGGCTGGAACGGCGCGCGGGCCCCGGACGCGCGGTGAGTGCCTTCAGCCCGTCCTACGATCCGACCGATACCGGCTTCGACCACTACACCCTCGACCTCTCGCACACCGCGACCGCGGGCACCGACGCGCTCGACCTGGCACGGCGGATGGGCGAGGGCCTGGTGCACCTGCACCTGGCCGACGGTCGCGGGGCCGCGCACGACGAACACCTGGTGCCCGGTGACGGTACTCAGCCGTGCGCGCAACTGTGTGAACACCTGATCCACACCGGTTTTCGCGGCCACGCGGTCGCCGAGATCAACACCCAGAACGCGAAGACCACCGCCGAACGCTCCGCGCAACTGGCGCGCACGCTCGAATTCGCGCGCCGCCACCTCACCGGTGCGACGCCGGACCCGCAGCCCCGTCACGCCGACCTGCCGTGACCGCGGGTCGGCGTGGTCCCGCGCTACCTGGACGCCGTCGTGACCGCGTGCGGACGCGCCGGAGCGGTCGCGCCGGGACGACCTGCTGTGACTCGCGTACGCGGCGGGGAATAGTCGCGCCCGCGGCATGCTTGTACGCTGTACGAATTGCTGTGCCCCTCGACCAGGAGTGACGATGACGCGAGAACTCGCGACCGACGCGCCGTTCAGCCAGGTCCTCGACCTGACCGAGCTCACCACCACCGACGCCGAGACCGGCCGCTACGCCGGCGTCATCGACCCCACCTGGACCATCGGGCCCAAGGTGCACGGCGGCACCATGGTCGCGGCCACCGCCGCCGCGGCGACCCGGTGGCTCACCGAAGCCGACGCAGCGCTCGCCCAGATGGCGCCGATCGCGGCCAGCACCGACTTCCTCGGCGCCCCCGACCCCGGCGAGGTCGAGTACGCGGTGCACATCCGCAAGAAGGGCCGCCAGATCTGCCTGGCCGACGTCGACCTGATCCAGAACGGCCGCACGCTCGTGCGGACCGCGTTCACCTTCGGTCACCTCGACTCCGCGCAAACCCGCTGGAGCGGCCCCGACACCGATATGCCCGCCGAGCCGAGCGATCAGGCCTTCCAATACACCCCCGATTCGCCGATGGGCAAGATCGTGCACGTCAGCCAGGGTGCCCACATGGTGATCGACCCCACCTGGGGTGAGTTCCTGCGCGGCGAGACCGGCCCGCCGCGGCTGCGGTTGTGGATCCGGCCGTTCGACGGCGACGAATCCGATCCGCGGGCACGCGCCGCCTTCGCGATGATGGCCGCCGACATCAGCCCGCCGGTGCCGATGAACCTCGGTCACTTCGGCTGGTCGCCGACGGTGCAGATGACCACCTACCTGCGTCGCATCCCCGCCCCCGGTTGGCTGCGCGTCGTCGCGACCGCCCGTGAGGTCGGTGAGCGGATGTTCGACGAGGACCACCTGGTCATCGACTCCACCGGTGCCGTTGTCGCCCAGAGCCGCCAGCTGGCCCTGATCCCGGCGGCGCGCTGAGGCCACCGGGCCAACTAACCTTGTTCTCATGACGAGAATTGCGGTAATCGGTGGCGGTCGGATCGGTGAGGCGCTGGTGGCCGGATTGTTGGAATCCGGCCGGGCGACCAAGGATCTGGTCGTCGTCGAGCCGAACGCACCGCGCGCCGCGCAGCTCGCGGAGCGGTTCAAGGTGCGGGTGAGCGGCTCGGTCGCCGACGCCGTGGAGGGCGCCGACATCGTGGTCATCGCGGTCAAGCCCGGGGTGGTCGACTCGGTGCTCACCGACCTGTCCAAGGCCGACCTCGACAGCGGCCGCGACCAGGTGCTCGTCTCGCTGGCCGCCGGTGTCTCCACCGCTCGGCTCGAGTCGAAACTGCCCGCCGGTTACCCGGTCGTGCGGGTGATGCCGAACACCCCGATGCTGGTGGGCCAGGGGATGTGTGTGCAGGCGCCCGGCCGCTACGCCAAGCCCGAGCAGCTCGAGCAGGTCGGCGAGATGCTCGAAGCCGTAGGCAAAGTGGTGACGGTGCCCGAGGCGCAGATGGACGCGGTCACCGCGGTGTCCGGTTCGGGACCGGCGTATTTCTTCCTTGTCGTCGAGGCGATGATCGATGCCGGTGTCGGCCTCGGCCTCACCCGCGAGGTGGCCGACGAACTGGTCGTGCAGACCATGATCGGCGCGGCGGCACTGCTGGACGAAACCGGGCAGAGCGCGGCCGAGCTCCGGGCCGCGGTCACCTCACCCGGTGGCACCACCGCCGCGGCACTGCGCGAACTCGAGCGTGGCGCGCTGCGCTCGACATTCACCGAAGCTCTACACGCGGCCAAGCGGCACTCGGCCGAACAGGGCGCAACGAACGAGTGACGATCGGGTACTCGGTTTGAAAACCGATTTCTCACACCCGTCGCAGTAATCCCACTGGTCCCGCTAAGCTCGTAGAAGCACGTGCGTGTCTGTTCCGCTGGTGGGGAAGCCGGCGGCGCGGGCGTGCCGGAGGTCAATGGTGCCATGATGTCTGCGAACAGAATGTCAAGTAATCCCTCGGCGTCGGGCGGTGGTTCGGGTTCGCCCGGTCCGCGGGTCGGCGCCACCCCGCAAACGGTGATCGGCGGTGGCACGCAGTTTCTCACCGTCGCCGAAGTCGCCGATCTCATGCGGGTGTCGAAAATGACGGTGTACCGGCTCGTGCACTCGGGTGAACTGCCCGCGGTGCGTGTCGGACGCTCGTTCCGAGTGCACGCGAAGGCGGTGCACGACTACCTGGAGACGTCGTACTTCGACGCCGGATGAGCCGAGTGGTTTCGTCCCGTCCCTGGCGAAACCCGCGGCGCCAGCCGCCAAAGATACGGCGGTTTCGTTGCTGCTCGGGTGCCCCGGTAGCATGGACAACCGGTTCGTGTCCGCCTGCCGGTGGCACCGTTCGTGGTGTCCGGTTGCCCCGGCGGCGCGGACGCCAAACGACGCACGTGAACACCGCGTGTGTATGCCGAGTAGAGAGAACGCGAGGAAACCCTATGGGTTCTGTGATCAAGAAGCGCCGCAAGCGTATGTCGAAGAAGAAGCACCGCAAGCTGCTTCGCCGCACGCGTGTTCAGCGGCGCAAACTCGGCAAGTAAGCCCGCATGCCTGCGACGAGCCCGTCACCTTCGAAGGTGGCGGGCTCTCGCTGTGAAATGCCCGGGTTTGTGAACGGTGCTGTGCGAGGACGGGTCGCCGGTGTTAAAAGGTGGTAGATCGTGACGGCGAGTGGCGCGAATGCGGCTACTCTGGTACGCGAAACATGAGAAGCAGCAGGGGGCTTTGAGTGGGGTCAGGTCCGAGTTCCGACACACGGGAACGACACGAGCCGAAAGTTGTGCTGGTCACCGGTGCCAGCCGCTTCTTCGGCGGCAATGTCGCGGCACGTCTGGCTGCCGAACCCGGCGTCGAACGTGTCATCGCCGTGGATACCGTCACCCCCAGCCGTGAACTCCGCCGCAAAATGGGTAGTGCCGAGTTCGTGCGCGCCGATATCAGAAATCCGTTGATCCGCAAGGTCGTCGAGGGCAACGACGTCGATACCGTCGTGCACGCGGCCGTGCTCACCCGCCCGCCCGCCGGTGGCGGTCGCGCGGTGATGAAGGATCTCAACGTCCTCGGCGCGATGCAATTGCTCGCCGTGTGTCAAAAAGCGTCGTCGGTGCGGCGCGTGGTCGTGCGGTCCTCCTCGGCGGTTTACGGCTGTAGCGCCAAGGATCCGGCGAAATTCACCGAGGAAATGGGCGCGCGCACTCCGCCCGCGGGGTGGTTCGCGCGCGACATGATCGATATCGAGGCGCTGGTGCGTGGAATGGCGCGGCGCAGGCCCGATATCTCCGCATCGATCCTGCGTTTCGCGCCGATCGTCGGTCCGCGCCTGGCCGACCGTGGCGTGCAATATCTGCGCTCGCCGATCACCCCGACTGTGCTCGGTCGCGAAGCCAGGCTGCAATTACTGCACGAGGAAGACGCGGTCGCGGTGCTGGTGCACGCGGCGCAGCGCGCACATGGTGGCACGGTCAATATCGCCGGCGACGGCGCACTGGCCATGTCGCAGGCGATCCGCCGGGCCGGGCGCATTGTCGCGCCGGTGCCGTTCTTCGTCTTTCGCACGGTCGGTCGCTCGCTGATGGGCCCGATCATGCGCGGATTCAGTGGCGAACAACCCGACTATTTCTACTTCGGCTGCGGGCTCGACACCACCCGTATGCGTACCGAACTCGGTTTCACCCCACGCTGGACCACGGTCCAGGCGTTCGATGACTTCATCGCGGGCGCAGCGTTGCGGCCCGTCTTCGATCCGGCTTGGATCGACGCCGCAGAACACAAACTGCTCGGCCTCATCGGGGCCGGTACAGGAGCGCGTACATGAACGAGGGAGCGAAAGTCATTCGTCTCGACGTGAATGTCGAGGCCCGGCAACGACCGCAGGCCCGGCGATGGCCGGATCAGCCGACGCAGGCGATGCCGGTCACCTCCCTCAGCGAGCGCCGTCCGGGAATGCCCGCGCTACCGCCGAAATCGTTGACCGACATCGTGCGCGATGCCGTCGGCGAGCAGATCGAACGGACCGCGGAGTTCGCGCGCCGTCGACTCACCGGCGACTACCAGGTCGACGAATTCGGTTACGACCGGCACCTGCTCGAATCGGTCATCCTGCCCGCGCTGCGGCCGCTGTCGGACTACTGGTTCCGCGTCGAGGTGTCGGGGATCGAGAACGTTCCCGCCGCCGGTGGCGCGCTGCTGGTGGCCAATCACGCGGGCACCGTGCCGATCGACGGGCTGATGCTGCAGTTGGCCGTGCACGACAAGCACCCGAATCAGCGCGCTCTGCGGTTGCTGGCCGCCGATCTCATCTTCGAGATGCCGCTGCTGGGAGCACTCGCCCGCAAGGCCGGACACACCCTGGCCTGCCATCCCGATGCCGAGCGCCTGCTGCGCGCGGGACACATCGCGGGAGTGTTCCCGGAAGGGTTCAAGGGCGTCGGGAAGAACTACGCCGACCGGTACAAGCTGCAACGATTCGGGCGCGGCGGGTTCGTCTCGGCGGCGGTGCGGGCCGGGGTGCCGATCATCCCGGTATCGATCGTCGGCTCGGAGGAGATCTACCCGAAGCTGGCCGACATCAAGCCGCTGGCCCGCCTGCTCGGGCTCCCGTACTTCCCGGTGACGCCGCTGTTCCCGCACCTTGGGCTGTTGGGCGCGGTGCCGATGCCGTCGAAGTGGTACATCGAGTTCGGTGAGCCCATCGCGACCACGGCGTTCGAGCCGGAAGAGGCCGACGACCCGATGACGATGTTCGAGGTCACCGATCAGGTCCGCGAGACCATCCAGCAGACCCTCTACAAGCTGCTGGCCAAGCGCCGCAACGTGGTTCTGGGTTAGCTGTCGCGGTGGCGGGCTACGACAGCCGCTACCGCCCCGCCCGCCGCGCCGAGCGCGAGGGCGGTGGGCACCCCGATCTTGGCCGCCTTGCGGCCGGTGCGGTAGTCGCGGATTTCCCAGCCGCGGTTCTTCGCGACCTCGCGCAGGTCGGAGTCGGGGTTGATGGCGACCGCGGTGCCGACCAGCGACAGCATGGGAACGTCGTTGTGGCTGTCGGAGTAGGCGGTGCAGCGCTTGAGATTGAGGCCTTCGCGGATGGCGAGGGTGCGCACGGCGTGTGCCTTGCCGAGTCCGTGCAGGATGTCGCCGACCAGGCGGCCGGTGAACTTGCCGTCGACACTCTCGGCGACGGTGCCGAGAGCACCGGTCAGGCCGAGGCGTTTGGCGATCACATTGGCCAGCTCGACCGGGGTGGCAGTGACCAGCCAGACCTGTTGGCCGGCATCGAGGTGCATCTGGGCGAGCGCACGGGTGCCCGGCCAGATCTTGTCGGCGATGATCTCGTCGTAGATCTCCTCGCCGAGCGCGGCGAGTTCGGCGGTGGGGCGGCCCGCGATGAAGCTGAGCGCCTTCTCCCGGCCCGACACCATGTCGGAGGAGTTCTCCTTGCCGGTGACCCGGAACTTCACCTGTTTCCAGGCGACGTCGACGAGGTCGGAAGTCTTGAAGTACTTGCGCGCGGCCAACCCTCGGGCGAAGTGGACGATCGAGGCGCCCTGCACGAGGGTGTTGTCGACGTCGAAGAACGCCGCGGCCGTGAGGTCGCGAGGGACCTCGGGGCCCGCGTCGGTGCCCTGCTCGGCGAGCTCGGCATCGTGTAACTCGAGCGCGGCGTCGGCGCTCGCCTCACCGGCCAGGTTGGCGCGTAGCTCTTCCTCGCTCGGCCCGAACGGGCTGCGTGGCAGCCGTGCGAACTGTTCCTGCAGTTCCTGGCCGAGGCGGCTGGGCTGCCACCGGGCGGGGAACTCCCCGAATCGTCCTGCGACGAATCCGGCCCTAGTCACCTTCGAACGTTCCGGCACCAGTACCCTCCGCTAGTCGCGCGAACCATGTCCACAGTAACCGGCTGCACCGACAACCCGCTGGGGGCTCGAGGATTAAATAGAGCTCATGACGAATCCCACACCGACGGTGACCTTGTTGACTCGTGCCGGTTGCGGCCTGTGCAGCACGGCACTGACGCAATTACAGAGGATTTGTGGTGATTTCGGTCTCCCGGTCGCCACCCTCGACGTCGACGAAGCCGCGGTCAGCGACCCGGAACTGCGCGCGGAATACGGTGATCGGCTGCCGGTGGTCCTGTTGAACGGCCGTGAACACAGCTATTTCGACGTCGACGAGCCGCGTTTACGGGCCGACCTGAGCCGGATCGCTGGTCGCGAAGGAAAATGAGGCCGAATTCACCGACTTTGTGAACGCCTGCACAAGCAGTTACGGTGGTGACACGCAATCCGCACCGCCCCTGGCACGCAGCGGCGGTGGCCGGGTTTGTACCGCCCCTATGGCACCGGTCGCGCTCTCGCAACCGCAGCGACCCACACCGGTGAACGAAACAGAGGATCCGGACCGCGATCAGGCCCGGAACGAGGAGCCGACGACGTGACAGAGCAGCACGAGACGCCGAGTGGCGTCTCCGGCAAGGCTCTCGTGCGGGACATTCCGCAGGCCACGGTGACTCGTCTCGCTACCTATCTCCGGGTTCTCGACGGGTTGGCCGACGAGGGTGTAGTCATCGTATCGAGTGAGGAACTCGCTGTCGCGGCGGGTGTCAATTCGGCGAAGCTGCGCAAGGATCTTTCCTTCCTCGGACCCAACGGTGTGCGGGGTGTCGGCTATGACGTAGCCAAGTTGCGCACCAGGATCGAAGATGTGCTCGGACTGTCGCAGGGACATCGGGTAGTGCTGATCGGCGCGG
The DNA here is from genome assembly GCF_042717045.1 of Nocardia sp. NPDC058633. Lineage (NCBI taxonomy): Bacteria > Bacillati > Actinomycetota > Actinomycetes > Mycobacteriales > Nocardiaceae > Nocardia > Nocardia sp. NPDC058633. Next base: position 228,561 of record NZ_JBHXRA010000003.1, on the reverse strand, counting down.
GCAACCTGGGCCGCGCGCTGGTCGGTTACGGCGGATTCGGGGTACGAGGCTTCACCGTGGTCGGGATCTTCGACAACGACACCGCGGTGATCGGCCAGTCGTACGCCGGTCTCGTCGTGCGCGATGTCGAGCAGTTGGCCGCGCAGGTGCCGGCGCTGGCACCGACGATCGCCGTGGTGGCCGTGCCCGACGAGGCCGCCCAGGACGTGTGCGACCGGCTCGTCGCCGCCGGGCTGCCGTCGATTCTGAGCTTCGCGCCGCTGGAACTGCGCGCGCCCGCCCATGTCCAGGTTCGCCGCGTCGATCTGGCGATGGAACTGCAGATGCTGTCCTTCGACGCCGCCCGCAACGACGCGCCCGCCCTGCCCGAGGTCGCCGAGGTCGGCTCCGGCCGGATCGCGCGCCGGGTGACGCCGCCGAACCACCTCACGCACGCCGCGCCGGTCGAACCGGCTCGCGGCAGGCCGCAGCGTCGCACCGCGCCGCACTCGGCCACCCCCCACTCGGCAACGGAGCCAGGCACCAAGGGATCGGTGATCACGCCATGAGCGAGCGCGAGCGAGCGAAACAGCAACACAGTGTGCGAACGCGCATGACGACACCGGGCGCGGGAGTGGTGCGGGCATGAGCGTTCTTCTGGTCGGGATCTCACATCGCAGTGCCCCGGTCTCGGTGTTGGAGAAGGTCGCCATCAGCGACTCCGATCGGCCGAAGCTGGTAGATCGGCTGCTCGCCTCGAGCCACGTGTCGGAGGCGATGATCGTCTCCACCTGCAACCGGGTCGAGGTCTACGCCGTCGTCGACGCCTTCCACGGCGGTCTCGGCGAGGTCGGCGACCTGCTCACCAAGCATTCCGGACTGGCACTGCCCGATCTCACCAAGCACGCCTATGTGCGCTACAGCGAGGCCGCGGCCGAGCATCTGTTCGCGGTCGCCAGCGGCCTCGACTCGATGGTCGTCGGCGAGCAGCAGGTGCTCAGCCAGATCCGCAGTGCCTATGCCAGCGCCGACGGTCAGCAGGCGGTCGGTCGCACGCTGCACGAGTTGGCCCAGCACGGGTTGCGGGTCGGCAAGCGGGTGCATTCGGAGACCGGGATCGACCGGGCCGGTGCGTCGGTGGTGTCGGTCGCGCTGGATCGGGCGCGCGGAGTCGTCGGCGATCTCGCCGGGCGAACCGCGGTGGTCGTCGGCGCGGGCGCGATGGGTGGGCTGGCTGTGGCGCATCTGTCGCGGGCCGGGATCGGGCGCATCATCGTCGTCAACCGGACGCTCGAACGCGCACAGCGCCTCGCCGAAACCGGGCGCACCATGCACGGTGTCGACGCCGAAGCGGTCGAGATGTCGCGGCTCACCGAGGCCATGGCGGGCACCGATGTCGTGATCACCTGTACCGGCGCGGTCGGGTCCGTGGTGACCCTGGCCGACACCCATCGTGCGCTGGCCGGCCGGGCCCGCACCGATGCCGCCGAACGACCTCTGGTTTTCTGCGATCTCGGCTTGCCCCGCGATGTGGAGCACACCGTGGCGGGCCTGCCCGGCGTCGCCGTGATCGACATCGAATCGCTGCAGCGCGATCCGGCCGCGGGTGCCGCGGCCGACGACACCGCCGCCGCGCGCCTCATCGTCGCCGACGAACTCGCCAAATATCTTGCCGGGCAACGCATGGCGGAGGTCACCCCCACGGTGGCCGCGTTGCGTCAGCGTGCCGCCGATGTGGTGGAGGCCGAACTGCTCCGCCTGGATTCGCGGCTGCCCGACCTGGCCGACCCGGCCCGCGACGAGGTGGCACGCACCGTGCGCCGCGTCGTCGACAAGCTGCTGCACGCGCCGACGGTGCGCGTGAAACAGCTGGCATCCACGCCGGGCGGCGACAGCTACGCCGAGGCGTTGCGTGAGCTTTTCGAACTGAAACCCGGTGCGGTACAAGCGGTTGCCGCCCCGATGGAGGTCGCCGCGGGCGAGTCCGCGCTGGCCGACGACTTCACCACAAGCCACTTCGGCGACGGGCCGTCACGCTTGACCGAGTCAAGACCCGACACAGGCAGCATGCGAAACCACGCAGCGCCGCTCGGGCATGCGCAGGAGGAAACCGCATGACCACGACAGTGCAGGAAGAGGACACCGTGACCGCAGGCAGCACCAGTGCGCCGTGGCGGATCGGCACGCGCGGAAGCCTGCTCGCGCTGACACAGGCGGGCACCATCCGTGATGCGCTGATCGCGGCGGGCCAGCCCGCCGAGCTGGTGGTCATCAAGACACCGGGCGATCTGTCGTCGGACCCGGTGCAGAAGATCGGTGTCGGGGTGTTCACCTCCGCACTGCGCGACGAGCTCGCCGCCGGTGGCATCGACATCGCGGTGCACTCCTACAAGGACCTCCCCACCGCGCAGGACCCGCGCTTCACCATCGCCGCGATTCCGCTGCGCGAGGATCCGCGCGATGCGCTGGTGGCTCGCGACGGTTTGGTCCTCGGCGAGCTGCCCGCCGGCGCCCGGGTGGGAACCTCGGCTCCGCGCCGGGCCGCCCAGCTACGCGCGCTCGGCCTCGGCCTCGACATCCTGCCGCTGCGGGGCAACATCGACTCCCGCTTGCGCAAGGTGAGCGAGGGCGAACTCGATGCCATCGTGATCGCCCGCGCCGGCCTGTGCCGGATCGGGCGCACCGACGAGATCACCGAATCGCTCGAACCGGTGCAGATGCTGCCTGCCCCTTCGCAGGGCGCCCTGGCGGTCGAATGCCGCAGTGACGACCCGCAATTGATCGAGGTACTCGCCGGTCTGGACGATGCCGCGACCAGAGCCGCGGTGCTCGCCGAGCGTTCGCTGCTCGGTGAGCTCGAGGCAGGCTGCACCGCACCGATCGGAGCGCTCGCCGAGATCGTCGAGTCGATCGACGAGGACGGCCGGATCTTCGACGAACTCTCGCTGCGCGCCTGTGCCGCCGCGATCGACGGCTCCGACGTCCTGCGCGCCTCGATCGTCGGCGCGCCGAAAGACGCGGCCGAACTCGGTCGCACGCTGGCGCGCGAACTGCTGGACCTGGGTGCTCGCGCATTGCTGAGCGTCACAGACGAACCGGCGCCCACCGACTTCACTAATTCCAGCCCGATGGAGAACAACCGATGAGCAGCAGCCGAGCTACCAAGAAGCAACCAGGGCGGATCCTCTTCGTCGGATCCGGCCCCGGCGACCCGGCCCTGCTGACCGTGCGTGCCCGCGAGGTGCTCGAGCGCGCGATGCTGGCGTTCACCGACCCCGATGTCGACAAGGGGGTGCTCGCCCTGATCGGTAGCGCCGTCGAGGTCGGCGCGGACGGCGAGAGCCCGGTCGACGTGCGGCCGGCCCTCGGCGAACCCGCCGAGGTGGCCAAGACGCTGATCGCCGAGGCACGCAACGGTCACGACGTGGTCCGCATCGTCACCGGTGACCCGTTGACCACCGATTCGGTGATCAACGAGGTCAACGCCGTGACCCGTTCGCACATGGTGTTCGAGGTACTGCCCGGCCTGCCCAACGGCTCGGCCGTGCCCAGCTACGCGGGCATCGCGCTCGGCTCGGGGCACACCGAAGCCGATGTGCGCGGCGAGGTCGACTGGTCGGCGCTGGCGGCTGCCCCCGGCCCGCTGGTGCTGCACGCCACCTCCGGCCACCTGGCCGAGACCGCGAGCGCGCTGGTCGAGCACGGGATGGCGCCGCAGACTCCGGTCGCGGTGACCGTGCGTGGCACCACCCGTCAGCAGCGCACCATCGAGGCCACGCTGGCCTCGCTGAACAACGCCGCTTCCGAACTGGTCGGCCCGCTGGTGGTCACGGTCGGCAAGGAAGTCGACAAGCGCGCCAAGATGTCGTGGTGGGAATCGCGTGCCCTCTACGGCTGGACCGTGCTCGTGCCGCGCACCAAGGATCAGGCGGGGGAGATGAGCGAACGGCTCGTTACCCACGGCGCGATCCCGATCGAGGTGCCGACGATCGCGGTGGAGCCGCCGCGCAGCCCCGCCCAGATGGAACGGGCGGTGAAGGGCCTGGTCGACGGCCGCTACCAGTGGGTGGTGTTCACCTCCACCAACGCGGTGCGCGCGGTGTGGGAGAAGTTCGCCGAGTTCGGTCTCGACGCCCGCGCGTTCTCGGGCGTGAAGATCGCCTGTGTCGGTGAGGCCACCGCGGAAAGGGTGCGCTCCTTCGGCATCAACCCCGAACTGGTGCCGAGCGGTGAACAGTCCTCCGAGGGCCTGCTCGCCGACTTCCCGCCCTACGACGACGTGTTCGACCCGGTGAATCGGGTGCTGCTGCCGCGCGCCGATATCGCCACCGAGACCCTCGCCGAGGGCTTGCGCGAGCGCGGCTGGGAGATCGACGACGTCACCGCCTACCGCACGGTGCGCGCCTCGCCGCCGCCTGCGGAGACCCGCGAGATGATCAAGACCGGCGGTTTCGACGCGGTCCTGTTCACCTCGTCCTCCACGGTCCGCAATCTGGTCGGTATCGCGGGCAAGCCGCACGCCCGCACCATCGTGGCCTGCATCGGCCCGAAGACCGCCGAGACCGCGATCGAGTTCGGCCTGCGCGTGGACGTGCAGCCGGAGACGGCGCAGGTGGGCCCACTGGTCGAGGCACTGGCCGAGCACGCGTCGCGACTGCGCGCCGAGGGCTTGCTGCCGCCGCCGCGCAAGAAGAGCCGCCGCAGCAGCAGCCGCTGACCGCGACAGATACCCCGAAAGCCCGCCCGCAACGGCGGGCTTTCGGCGTATCAGGGTCATCGGCTGTAGCGCAGCAGCGTGCGCACCAACCGGCAGGTGGCATCCGACGGCGGGCGGATGTCGATCTTCTCGGCGGTGCGTCGGATCGTCTCGTTGGTGGCCTGATTGGGTAGGTACACACCGGAATCCAGCAGTGCGATCGTCAGCCGCATCGCCTTGAGCCGACGATTGTGCGCCACGTACCAGCGGCGCGGACGCCCCGCGGGCAGTCGCTTCTTCTCCAGTGGCACGTACGGCGCGGTGATGAAAGTGGACTTGGCGGCAATGGCATTCATTCGGCGTCCTCCCGTCGCGTTGGGTTCCGCCCCCGATCGTCGGAACCCTCGAACACGCTTTCGATTATAGCGAGAGGTACCGACAGGTTTCGTCGATCTCGCGCGGAAGCCATTGAGCTCCAGTGGGTTTCGATGTTATCCACAGGTTCGCCCGGCTCGGTTGCCGACCTCGCCGAAGCGCCGCGGGTGGTGATTCGGCGATAGCTGTCGGACCGCTGTGGTCTAGTAGCGCAACCCGAACCGAGGAGAGGCGATGACGGTGGACGACATCGACAAGCGGCTCGGCGCGCACGTCGCGGCCGACGAGCTGCTGGGCCTGGCCTGGCTGGTCGCGACCGGAGACGACGTCGGTTGCGGCGCCATCGGTCATCTCGACCTCGCGCGCAACGCGCCGGTGCGCACCGACACGATCTTCCGGATCTCCTCGATGACCAAACCGCTCACCGCGGCCGCGGCCTCGATCCTGATCGACGACGGTGTCCTCGACCCGGCCGAACCGGTCGACCGGCTGCTCCCCGAACTCGCCGATCTCCGGGTGCTCGCGAATCCCGCCGCCGAACTCACCGATACGGTGGCGGCGAACCGCCCGATCACCGTCGAGGACCTGCTCACCTTCCGACTCGGCTGGGGGATGGACTTCGCCGACTTCTCACCCAAGCCATTCGATGCCGCCTGGAGTCACCTCGGTCTCGGCTGGGGCCCGCCCACGCCCGCGCGGATGTTGCCTCCCGGCACCTGGATACAGCGACTGGGCACCTTGCCGCTGCAGTATCAGCCCGGCGAACGCTGGCTCTATCACGTAGGCGCCTCGATCCTCGGCATTCTGATCGCCAGGGCAGCGGGCACACGGTTCTCGGAGTTCCTGGCCGATCGCGTCCTGCGCCCCCTCGGCATGACCGACACCGGCTTCTCCGTCCCGCCGGACAAGCTGGCCCGATTCGGCCCGCACTACTCCGACATCGACGGCGCCCGCACCGTCTTCGACCCGACCGTCGGCCAGTGGAGTACCCCACCGGACTTCGAAGGTGGCGGCGACGGCCTGGTCTCCACCCTCGCCGACTACCACCGCTTCGCCCGCGTGCTGCGCGAGGGCGGCGAAGTGGACGGCACCCGCATTCTGTCCGAACGAGCCGTCGCCGCGATGACCACCAACCACTTGACCGCCGAGCAACTCGACCGCGGCGGGCCCGCCCCCGACGGCAGCGCGGGCTGGGGATACGGCGTCGGCATCCAGCTGCGCGAGCAGTCCGACGGTCCTCGCGCCGGTGCCTACGGCTGGGACGGCGGTCTGGGATCCACCTGGTCCAACGACGGTGCGGTGACGGCGATCCTGCTCACCAACCAGGCCTGGAGTTCGCCGGGGCCCTCGCCGGTCTTCGCTACCTTTGAGCAGATTCTGGGCGAACTGGCCCGCGGATCCGACCCGCTGTAGGCGCTGCGGCGACCAACTGGCGACAGGCGTATTCTGCGGGCTATGACCGCTTTCGACCGCCCGCGGCGGTTGCGCAGGACACCCGCGTTACGTCGACTCGTCGCCGAAACCACGCTGCAGCCGCGTCAGCTGGTGCTGCCGATGTTCGTGGCCGACGGGCTCGACGAGCCACGGGAGATCAGCTCGATGCCCGGGGTGTATCAGCACTCGCTGGACTCGCTGCGCAAGGCCGCCGTGGAGTCGGTGGCCGCCGGCGTCGGCGGTCTCATGCTGTTCGGGGTGCCGCTGGCCGAGGACAAGGACGCGACCGGTTCGCAGGCCAGTGACCCGAACGGGATCCTGAATCGCGGTCTGCGCGCGCTGGCCGAGGAGGTCGGGGACGCGACGGTCATCATGGCCGACACCTGTCTCGACGAGTTCACCGATCACGGCCACTGCGGGGTGATCGGCACCGACGGCGCGGTGGACAACGACGCCACCCTGCACCGCTACGTGGAGATGGCGCTGTCGCAGGCCGACGCCGGGGCCGACCTGCTCGGAACCAGCGGCATGATGGACGGTCAGGTCGGCGCGATCCGGCGCGGACTCGACGCGGTCGGGCGCACCGACACCGCCATCCTCGCCTACGCGGCCAAGTACGCTTCGGCGTTCTACGGCCCGTTCCGGGAGGCCGTCGGCTCGTCGCTGGACGGCGATCGCCGCACCTACCAGCAGGATCCGGCCAACCGCCGCGAATCGTTGCGCGAACTCGACCTCGACCTGGCCGAGGGCGCCGACATTGTGATGGTGAAGCCGGCGATGTCCTACCTCGACATCCTGCGCGACGTCGCCGATCGTTCGACCGTCCCTGTCGCGGCCTACCAGATCTCCGGCGAGTACGCGATGATCACCGCCGCCGCCGAACGGGGCTGGATCGACCGCAGGGCATCGATCCTGGAGTCGCTGATCGGCATCCGGCGGGCAGGCGCGGACATCGTGCTCACCTACTGGGCGACCGAGGCAGCACACTGGCTGTCGTGATCGTTCCACCGAACAAACCCGAAACCCTGCCCATGCCGGAGGACGTCGGCACCGCCCGCCAACTGTGGTGGGGGATCGCCGGCCTCGGCGTCGTCTACACCGGCGCCGGTGTCGCGACCATGACCGGGGAGCGCGACGAGCTCAGCAAGCAATTCCTCGAACAGATGCAGGAGTCGGATCCCGACTTCCCGGCGTCCACCGTCGATGTGATGGTGCTGGTGGCCTTCGGGCTGACCGCGCTGGTCGGGGTGCTGTTGGCGGGGGTCACGGTGGTCATCGCCCATCAGCTCGCCCGCGGTAAGACCTGGGCGCGCACGGTGCTCACGGTGGTCGCGATCTGGCTCGGCCTCGGGGCCGTCACCACCATGTTCACCTTCTCCGCCGTCGCCGGTCCCGCGACGATCGTGGCGGGTGGCACGGCGATCGTGCAGGGCGTGCTGGCGGCGGGCGCGGCCTATCTCAGCTACCGGCCGGAGTCGACGAAGTATTTCCTGTCCCACCGTAAGTGACCCTGCGCAGTGTATGGTGAGGATTATCACACCGGCTGAGCGCCGGGGGAGCGGAGGCATTGATGCGCGTGGTGATCGAGCAACCACACAGCCTGCGACGAGACCTGTTGGTCATCGGGTTGATGGTTGTGCTCACCCTCGTCGTCATCGCGCTGATTCTGGTGCCGAGCCTGGTCAGCTGATTCGACCTCGCCCCTGGCAGGATCGCAGGAATGAGACGCTGGATCGCGCTGTTCGAACTCGGCTCCGCCGTGCTCTTCCTGGCCTGCGCGGTCGGCAGTTGGCGTGCCGCGCGGCGCACGACCGAATTCGCGGGCACCGATGAACATCCCGGTTTCGTCGCGGTGCGCTACGTGCCGCCGTTGCTGTTGCTCGCCTGTGTGCTGGTGACCGTGAGCGGGGTGCTGGTGATCGACGCTGTCACCAGGATCTACCTCAATTCTGTAGCGCGTCGCGGAGCCCGACCGATGATCTAGAGGAAGCCGAATTCCGATGTGCGCGTGGGGGTTCGGGACGCGAGCTCGCACCGCGAGCTCCCTCGAGGAGGAATCGATGACCAGACTGACCGCAGGGATCTGTACCGTAGCCGCCGCTGTGGCGACAATCGCGCTGGCCGCGGCCCCGGCCCAGGCGGCCCCCGGCCTGCCGCTCACCCCGATGATCGCCGAGCCGGCCGCCGGCGGTTTCGCCCCGGAGACCGGCTCGAGCGGGATCTACAACGGCATCATGTGCCAGCTGCACACGATCTCCGCCGAAGTGCCCTGCATGTACACCTAGCTAGCCGGTCCACTGCTGGTAGACGTCGACGACGCGGCCGCCGCGCGTGCCCGGCGCGTTCAGGAAAACGGAGACGGTGCCGTCCGGATGGGCGGCCGCCTCCGTCACCACCTGACGCAGGGTGGCGCGGATGCCGCCGTCGGCGTCGCGGTACAGACCGGTGTCGGCGTGCAGGCCCGCACCGATCCGGTGGGCGGGCACGAGCATCGCGATGATCGCCGGAATGGGCCCGGCCCCGAGCGCCACGGTCTCCTCGTGGCTGAGCTGAGCGCCGATCCGATCGGGTTGGACCTGCGGTGCGAAGGCGGTGGCCGAGCCCGCGCCGAGCAGCACTCCCGCCGCGACGAACCCCGTGCCAAGGGCAGTGCTGGTAACGCCGAAACGCATGAAATACCCTCTCGCTGATAGCCGATATCGCTGAGGCTCAGGTGCTGAGCCGCCCGGAGCGTAGCCGCAGGCCAATGGGCCTAGATCGAATTCTTTTCCGGATAGGGGCGGCGTGTCGGGCGTGTCGTCGGTGGGTCGCTGCGGTCTGGGTCACTGTGCTCCACCCTGTCGTCCGGCGTGCCGAGGCGAGCTGAGACACTGGAATCCGTGAGTCTTACGCAGGTACCGGTTTCCGCCCAGCTCTTCGAGCGGGCAGCCTCGGTGATTCCGGGTGGCGTCAATTCCCCGGTTCGTGCGTTCAACTCGGTCGGCGGCACGCCGCGGTTCATCACCTCCGCGAGCGGCTACACGCTCATCGACGCGGACGGCAACGACTACGTGGATCTGGTGTGTTCCTGGGGGCCGATGATCCTCGGTCACGCCCACCCCGCCGTCGTCGAAGCCGTGCAGAAGGCCGCGACGAGCGGGCTGTCGTTCGGTGCGCCGACCGAAGCCGAGATCGAGCTCGCCGAGGCCATCGCCGCCCGCGTGGACCCCGTCGAGCGAGTCCGCCTGGTGAACTCCGGGACCGAGGCCACGATGAGCGCGGTCCGGCTGGCGCGTGGCTTCACCGGTCGGTCCAAGATCATCAAATTCTCCGGTTGCTACCACGGCCACGTCGACGCGCTGCTGGCCGACGCGGGCTCCGGCGTGGCGACCCTCGGACTGCCGACCTCGCCCGGTGTCACCGGCGCCCAAGCCGCCGACACCATCGTGTTGCCCTACAACGACCTCACCGCCGTCGCCGCCGCCTTCGAGGCGCACCCCGGCCTGATCGCGTGCGTCATCACCGAGGCCGCCGCGGGCAACATGGGCGCGGTCGCGCCGCTGCCCGGCTTCAACGAAGGCCTGCGCACCCTCGCCAACGACAACGGCGCGCTGCTGATCATGGACGAGGTGATGACCGGTTTCCGGGTCAGCGCGTCGGGTTGGTACGGCCGCGAAGGCGTCGCCGGCGACCTCTACACCTTCGGCAAGGTGATGAGCGGTGGTCTGCCCGCTGCCGCGTTCGGTGGTCGCGCCGAGATCATGAACAACCTCGCCCCGCTCGGCCCGGTGTACCAGGCGGGCACGCTGTCGGGCAATCCCGTCGCCGTCGCGGCGGGCCTGGCGACGCTGCGCGCGGCCGACGCCGACGTGTACGCGGCACTGGACCGCAACGCCGATCGCCTCGGCTCGCTGTTCGCGAAAGCCCTGACGGAGGCCGGTGTCGAGCATCAAGTCCAGTTCGCAGGCAATATGGTGAGCGTGTTCTTCGCCGAGCGCCCGGTGACCGACTACGCCGCCGCCAAAGCGAGCCAGACCTGGCGTTACCCCGCCTTCTTCCACGCCCTGCTCGACGCGGGCGTGTACGCGCCGCCCAGCGCGTTCGAGGCATGGTTCGTCTCCGCGGCACTCGACGAGGACGCGTTCGACCGTATCGCCGCCGCTCTGCCCGCCGCCGCCCTCGCGGCCGCGGCCGCAACCCCCGAAGGATCCTTAGCGTGAGCTCCGACCAGCCCGACGCAGAATTCGCCCCAGTCCCGGCGGATAGCGACGAGGCGCCCCATTCTGCCCCGGCCGCCGCCCCGCCCGTGCTCGACGACGACCCGTCGACCGTCGAAACCATCGTGCACGTCCTGCGCCACGGCGAGGTGCACAACCCGAACGGCATTCTCTACGGCCGCCTGCCCGGCTTCAGCCTGTCGGTGGCCGGTCGCTCGCAGGCCGACGCGGTCGCGCGCTCGCTGGCCGATCACGACATCGCCATGGTGATCGCCTCGCCGTTGCAGCGCGCCAAGGAGACCGCGGCGCCGATCGCGGCCGCCCACGACCTGATCGTGCGCACCGACGAGAACCTGATCGAAGCGGGCAACACCTTCGAGGGCCTGCGCGTCTCCGTCGGCGACGGCGCACTGCGCAAGCCGCGGCACTGGTGGAAGCTGCGCGATCCGTTCACCCCGTCCTGGGGCGAGCCGTACCTGCAGATCGCCCATCGCATGCTCGCCGCGGTGAACAAGGCCCGTGTCGAGGCCGCCGGCCACGAGGTGGTGTTGGTCTCGCATCAGCTGCCCGTGTGGACACTGCGCCGATTCCTGCAGGGCCAGCGGCTGTGGCACGACCCGCGCAATCGCCAGTGCTCGCTCGCCTCGCTGACCTCGCTGGTCTACCAGGGCGACACGCTCGTCGACATCGTCTATTCCGAGCCCGCGGGCGCGTCGGATCCGTCGGTACACGGCGCATGACACGCTCGTCCGCATCGGGATCCGCCCGTGGCCGTCGGCCGCGGGCGGCGACCGCGATCCTGTCCGCCCTGGTGGTGATCATCGCCGCCGCGGGATGTTCCACGGGTACCGATGCGGTAGCCACCGGTGGTGGGACCTTCGAATTCGTCTCACCCGGTGGTAAAACGGATATCTCCTACGATCCGCCCGCGACGCGCGGGACGATCGGCACGCTGTCGGGGCCCGATCTGATGAACGAGGGAAAGACCATCTCGGTCGACGATTTCCCGAACCAGATCGTGGTCGTGAACCTGTGGGGACAGTGGTGCGGCCCGTGCCGCGCCGAGTCGCCCGCTCTGGAAAAAGTCTTCGCGGCGACCAAAGACCGAGGCGTCGCGTTCCTGGGGATCAATGTCCGTGACCATCAGCGCGACAAAGCCCAGGACTTCGTAGTGGACAACAAGATCGAATACCCGTCCATCTACGACCCGTCGATGCGGACCTTGCTCGCTCTCGGCGGAAACTTTCCCACCAGTGTCATTCCGACCACGTTGATCCTGGATCGTCAGCACCGGGTCGCCGCGGTCTTCCTTCGCTCGCTCCTGGCCGAAGACCTTCAGCCAGTGATCGAGCGCATCGCCGCCGAGGAGAAACAGTGAGCAGCCGCCGTCGTCCAGGAAATCTGACCGCGTGTCGTCCCCGTCAGGGCGCGCGCCGAATGGGTGCTGGCTGGACGGTCGATGACCGTTGGGCCGGCATCGCGACCGTGCCGCGCAGTGTCGCGGGTGCCGGTCTGTTCGATTTCGGCCCCGCTGAACCGGCCGAGACCGAGCGCACCCTGTCGTTGCCGCGCGACGAACAGCAGGATGAGGACACCGTCGAGTGATGGTGCTCGCCGCAGTCGGGGATTCCTTCCAGCAGACCGCGGCATCGGGTCCGCTTCTGCTGGCGCTGGGAGCCTGCCTGCTCGCGGGCCTGGTGTCGTTCGCTTCACCGTGTGTCGTACCGCTCGTGCCCGGCTACCTGTCGTATCTGGCCGGTCTGGTCGGTGCCGAGGCGCCGCCCGCCACCAGCACCCAGGCCACGCTCACCGCGCAACGCCGTAGCGCGAAGATGCGGGTCGCCGGTGCCGCCGGACTGTTCGTCGCCGGGTTCACGGTGGTGTTCGTGCTGGCCACCGCCACTGTTTTCGGCGTGATCCAGACCCTCAACGTGAATCGGGAACTGCTGCAGCGCATCGGCGGTGTGGTGACGATTCTGATGGGTCTGGTGTTCATCGGCTTGGTTCCCGCCCTGCAGCGCGACACGCGGATGGAGCCGCGCAGGCTCACCAGCATCCTCGGCGCGCCGCTGCTCGGCGGGGTGTTCGCGCTCGGCTGGACGCCGTGCCTCGGGCCGACGCTGTCGGGCGTGATGGCGGTGTCGGCGGGTACCGAGGGCACCACCGCCGTGCGCGGAGTGACGTTGATCGTGGCCTACTGCCTCGGTCTCGGGCTGCCGTTCGTGGTGTTGGCCTTCGGGTCGGCCGGTGCGCTGCGCGGCGTGGGCTGGCTTCGCCGCAATTCGCGCACCATTCAGGTAATCGGGGGTGTTCTGCTCGTCGCCGTCGGCGTCGCGCTGGTCACGGGGGCATGGGACCAGTTCGTCAGCTGGGTGCGTGACGGGTTCGTCTCCGAGGTGACTCTTCCGATCTGATGACTGACACGCTGACCACACCGACCACCCCCACCCCGCCCGTCCGGCAGTCGCTGCTGGGCCGGGCCTGGGCCCTGGTCCGTAATTCCTGGCGCGGCCTGACCAGCATGCGCACCGCACTGGTGCTGCTGTTCCTGCTCGCCCTCGCCGCCATCCCCGGCGCACTGCTGCCGCAACGCAGCCTGAACACGCAGAAGGTCGACCAGTACATCGCCGACCGCCCGACCCTCGGCCCGTGGATGGACCGGGTCGAACTGTTCGACGTGTTCGGCAGCTTCTGGTTCACCGCGGTCTACGTGCTGCTGTTCATCTCGCTGGTCGGCTGCATCCTGCCGCGCTGCTGGGACCACTACCGGGCACTGCGCACGGCGCCGGTGCCCGCACCGCGCAACCTCGGCCGCCTGCCGCACCACGCCGACGAGACCGACGACCGCACTCCCGACGAGGTGATCGAGGCCGCGCGGACCACCTTGCGTGGTTGGCGCACCGAGGTGCGCCCCGGTCAGCGCGACGGCGAGGTGACGCTGTCCGCGGAGAAGGGCTATCTGCGCGAGTTCGGCAACCTGGTGTTCCATCTGTCGCTGGTGGGGCTGCTGGTCGCCATCGCGCTGGGCAAGCTGCTCGGGTACGAGGGCAACGTCATCGTGATCGCCAACAACGGCCCCGGTTTCTGCACCACCTCGCCTGCGGTGTTCGACTCGTTCCGCGCGGGCAACACCAACGACGGCACCGGCATGACGCCGCTGTGCATCAAGGTGAAGGACTTCAAGGCCGACTACCTGCCCACCGGTCAGGCCGAGATGTTCCACTCGAACATCGAATACCAGGCCGGCGCCGACCTCAGCACCGACACATGGCGCAGCACCGAGTTGCGGGTGAACCACCCGCTTCGCGTCGCCGGTGATCGCGTCTACCTGCAGGGGCACGGGTTCGCGCCGACGTTCACGGTCACCTTCCCCGACGGGCAGACCCGCACCGAGACCATTCAGTGGCGGCCCGACGACGCCCAGACCTTCCTGTCCAGCGGTGTGCTGCGCATCGATCCGCCCGGCGGCATGTACGCCACCGACGAGGAACGTCGCCAGAACCAGATCGCCATCGAGGGCCTGTTCGCGCCGACCGCGCTGTTCCACGGCAGCCTGCTCACCTCGTCGTTCCCTCGAATGGACGACCCGGCCGTCGCGGTCGACATCTATCGCGGCAATACCGGCCTCGACACCGGCCGCTCGCAGTCGCTGTTCTCACTGGACCCGGAGATGATCAAGCAGGGTCGACTGTCCAAGGAAGCGCGGGTCAACCTGCGTCCCGGCGAGTCGACCACGTTGCCCAACGGGACGAAGGTCACCTTCGACGGTGCCGAGGAATTCGTGAACCTGCAGGTGTCGCACGACCCCGCCCAGCAGTGGGTGCTGGTGAGCGCGCTGACGATGATGGCCGGCCTGCTGGTGTCGCTGCTGCTGAAACGGCGCCGGATCTGGATCCGGGCGTACCCGACGGACGCCGCGCCAGGTACCGTGGGTCAACGACGCACCGTAGTAGAAATGGGTGGCCTGGCCAGAAGCGACCAAGCCGGCTGGGGCGCCGAATTCGATCGACTACGGACCCGGTTGCTGGGAGCGCAGAACTGATGCGGACGAGGGCACAGTCACTCGACAGGGAGACGGAATCCTGATGCAGATCGACGAAACGCTGGCACGGTACAGCGACTTCGCGTTCATGTCGGCCATCGCGATCTACGCGTTGGCGACGGTCTTGTTGATCGTGCAATACGCCTCGGCACGGGCCAAGCAGGTCGCCGCGCGCGAACTCGTCCCCGCCGGTGCCCCCGGGTTGCCCGGCCGCATCGACACCCCGGAGGCCAAGCCGCTCGGCGAACGCCTCGGCAACATGGCCTTCTCGGTCCTGCTGGTCGGCACGGTGCTGCACATCGGCTCGATCGTGCTGCGCGGTTTCGCGACCCACCGCTTCCCACTCGGCAACATGTACGAGTTCACCACCATGGCCACCGCGGCCGCCGTGGTGATCGGCCTGATCTTCCTGCGCGACCAACGCTACCGCGCGATGTGGGCGTTCCTGCTGGTCCCCGTACTGATCCTGATGTTCTTGGCGGGCACGATCCTCTACGCCGACGCCGCCCCCGTGGTCCCCGCGCTGCGCTCGTTCTGGCTGCCGATCCACGTCACCATCGTCAGCATCGGCAGCGGCGTCTTCCTGGTCTCCGGCGTGGCCAGCCTGCTCTACCTGTTCCGCATGCGTGAGCCCGCGGGCGAGGAATCCACCAACATCCTCGGCACCATCGCCCGCCGCCTCCCCGACGCCCGCACCCTCGACCAGCTCGCCTACAAAACCACCATCATCGGTTTCCCCCTCTTCGGCGCGGGCGTCATCCTCGGCGCCATCTGGGCCGAAGCCGCCTGGGGCCGCTTCTGGGGCTGGGACCCCAAGGAAACCTGCTCCTTCATCGCCTGGGTCCTCTACGCCGCCTACCTGCACGCCCGAGCCACCTCCGGCTGGCGAGACACCAAGGCCGCCTGGATCAACATCGCCGGCTTCGTCGCGATGCTGTTCAACTTGTTCATCATCAACATGGTGATCAGCGGCCTGCACAGCTACGCCGGGTTGACGTAAACGATTTCTACCAGCGTGTTGGGTCGTTGTGTCACCGGTCGCGGCCTGCTGATCGGCTTCGGTACGCAGTGGAACCGGGCAATCATTGATCGCGGCCCCGACAGCGGTACGAGTTGAGACAACGCTGTGATTGTGCTGGATGGTGCGACCGCGCATGACCCGGCGATGCCGACAGCGGGGGAGTACGTCGACCGTCATGACGAGTCAAGGTGCCTGCCGTGCCCAGGTCCCGTGTTGTGGTCGTCGACCACGGCTCAGGTCGAGATCTGATCCAACCAGGCGTCCTGTCTGTCGGCCAACGGCTTCTCCAGCGGTAGCACCACGAAGCGACATGCGAACTTCATGCCGTGGTCGTCGCCTGTGCCGTCGACCTGATGCGTACAGGTGTCGGGTGTGTCTGCGCCGGCGTCGAGGCGGAAGAAGGTGGTTCGGCGTGGACGCCGGGTCTGCGGGTGTGGGCGGTGATCCACGGCAATTCGACGTGTCACGGAGACATCGGACAGCCCGGTTTCCTCGGCCACCTCACGCAGGACCGCTTGTTCGAGATCCTCGCCCGGCTGCACCCCACCGGCCGGTATCTGGGTGCCTGCCTCGGGTATGCCGATGTGGTCGAACACCAGAAGTTCAGGGAGGGCGCGTCGCCTGATTACGTATGCGGCTACCCGGATTCGAGGCTGCTCCACCTGGACATCGTGCCCGAATGGGCGCTGAACCGCGCGGGTGTTCATCATCGACGTGATGATCAGCGGCTTGCGCGGCTACGCCGAATCGACCTGGACGTTCTGTCGGGCCGGACCCTGGATACGCGGAAGGCCCGGAGCCTCGGAAGAGCTTCTGGGCCTTCGGTGTTCGTGAGGGTCGATCAGCAGTAGTAGCAGACCTTGTTGGCCGGGAGTTCTACGTGACAGCTCAGGCAGACGGGCTTGCGGAGCGGTTCGGGCTTGGGGATGGCGGCGGTGCTGCGGGGGGCTCGGGTGCGCTTGACGGCGGCTTCGGCTGCCTCGGCGGTGGCCAGGTCCTGGGAGGTGGACTGGCGGATGGCGGCGACCTTCGGGGGGAGGGTGGGCAGGCCGCCGTCGGCGGGGAGGTCGGTGGCGAAGTGCTGATAGCACTGCCAGCGGGCCGCGGCGGCGTGCATTTCGAGGTCGTCGGGGATGGGCAGACCCGCGAGTTCGAGGATGTAGCGGTAGCCGGTGCCGACCGTCTGGTTCTTGCGCACGCACAGCGCGCTCAGCGGCGGCTCGTTGTTCTTGTGACAGAGCTCGGCGACCTTGTCCAGCACCACGGGTAGCCAGTGCTGCCACTTCACCGCGGTACGGATGCCGGACTCTTCCTGCACCAGCTCGGCCAGCTCGGTGTTGACGATGAAGTTGTTGAACCGGGTCGCGGTGGCGGCCAGCACCTCGTGCGCGGCGCGAGTCCACTCCGACCGTGCCTCGGTGAACGTCACGGCGCTGCCGTCGGCCGCGCGCCAGGTGGTCGGGACAGAACCCTGCTGCACATCAATCACCGGAATACGTTATCTACCCAGCTCTTTCGACGCGCAACGGG
Source organism: Nocardia sp. NPDC058633 (assembly GCF_042717045.1). Taxonomy (NCBI): domain Bacteria; kingdom Bacillati; phylum Actinomycetota; class Actinomycetes; order Mycobacteriales; family Nocardiaceae; genus Nocardia; species Nocardia sp. NPDC058633. Next base: position 211,288 of record NZ_JBHXRA010000003.1, on the reverse strand, counting down.
GGTATGTGCGTCAGCTCACGGCTGTGCACATGGCGAGGTCACTCGGCTGGGCCGGAGTCGTCGCGTGGTTGTTTGCCGAGGCGCCAGAGGAATTCCGGATCGTCGTCGGGGCCGAGAACCGGTCTGCGCGGGCGCGGGCCGGAATTGGGGCGGGGCTTTTCGGGGCCGAACGCCTTCCAGCACAGCACCGCGATGGCCACGATCGCGATGAGTGCCAACAGGTACGTCACGTCGCTCACCTCCTGCTATCGAGGGTAGCCGTGTCCGCGCCGTGTGCACATCCGCAACGGGAGGGAAATTCTCGGCGAACGCGAGCCCTCGTCGGGGCTCGCGCCGGCCGACGAGTCAGCGGGGGGCTGCCTCGGTGGTGAGCGATCTGAGCAACTGCAGAACCTCGGACTCGCGGAAACGACGATGTCCGCCCGGGGTGCGCAGTGAGCCGAGCCTGCCGGCATGAGCCCACCGGGTGACGGTCTTGGGGTCTACGTGGAACATGGCGGCCACTTGGCCTGGTGTCAGCAGAGTGTCCTGAAGGCCGACGGTGATCGCAGTCATAGCTAACCTCTCCGTTTCGACAGTTCCCTCATCAGTGGCGTCATCGTCGCACTGCGACCCCCATGTAGTCGAACCACCTACTGTTGGTAAAGGGGAAGTAATAGACAAAAGCCCCGAACGGGGCCGCGTGCGGCTGATGAACGCTGACGCGCCGGCGCCCATTAGGCTGTAGTCGTGAGTGAAGCGACAGGTCAGCAGGGTTCCGGCGCCGGGAAGCGACTGGCGCGCAATCTCGCGCTCTACACGCTGGCCCGTCTCGGGCTGGTGGTGGTGATCGCCGCGCTGATCGTGGGCGTCGCCAAACTGGTCGGTGTCGATGTGCCGATCATCGTCGCGGCCCTGTTCGCGTTGCTCGTCGCGATGCCGCTGTCGCTGACGCTGTTCAAGAAGCTGCGGGTGAAGGTGAACGAGGACATCGCCGTCGTCGACGCGCGCCGCCGCCAGGACAAGGCGCAGCTGCGGGCCCGCCTGCGGGGTGACGACGACAGCACATCGGCATGAAATACCTCGACCGCAGTGCCCCGCGTGACTGGGTCGACAACGCCGTCCGGCTGATCGACGCCGACACCCAACGCTCCGCCGACACTCACCTGCTGCGGTATCCGCTGCCCGCCGACTGGCCGGTGCAGCTCTACCTCAAGGACGAATCGACCCACATCACCGGCAGCCTCAAGCACCGGCTGGCGCGTTCGCTGTTCCTGTACGCGATCTGCAACGGCTGGGTGACCGAGGGGACGACGGTGGTCGAGGCGTCGTCGGGCTCGACGGCGGTGAGCGAGGCCTATTTCGCCAAGCTGCTCGGCCTGGATTTCGTCGCGGTGATGCCTGCGAGCACCTCGCCGCAGAAGGTCGCGCTCATCGAAGCGCAGGGCGGCCGTTGTCATTTCGTCGATCGACCGCCGGACATGTACACCGAGGCCAAGCGTCTGGCCGCCGAATCCGGTGGGCATTTCATGGATCAGTTCACCCACGCCGAGCGGGCCACCGACTGGCGTGGCAACAACAACATCGCCGAGTCCATTTTCGAACAGCTGGCGCTGGAGAGGCATCCGGTGCCGGAGTGGATCGTGGTCGGCGCCGGTACCGGCGGCACCAGCGCGACGATCGGGCGCTACATCCGGTATCGCAGGCACGCGACGCGCCTGGCTGTGGTCGACCCGGAGCACTCGGCGTTCTACGGCGGCTACGAGACCGGTGACGCGGGTTATGAGACCGGAATGCCTTCGCGCATCGAGGGAATCGGCCGTCCCCGCGTGGAACCGTCGTTCGTGGGCCAGGTGGTCGATCGCATGATCGTGGTGCCCGACGCGGCCTCGATCGCCACGGCGCGGCACGCGAGCGCCGCGCTGGGCCGCCGCGTCGGCGGCTCGACCGGTACGAACCTGTGGGGTGCGTTCCATCTCGTCGCCGAGCTGGTCGCGGCGGGCCGCAGTGGCAGCGTGGTCACGCTGCTGTGCGACGGCGGCGATCGGTACGCGGGTACCTACTTCGACGACGACTGGGTGGCGGCCCAGAACATCGATCTGACCGGTCCGGCGGAGATCCTCGCCGAATTCGCCACCACCGGCCGCTGGAACGGCTGACTTCTACTCGCACTGTTCCCGAGGGTTGTTCGCGCTCAGCGATGTCAATTTTTGTTGACAAACCTGCCCTTTGTCAATCAAAATTGACGGCATGACCGATGCGACAACCCTCGCCTCCGCGGCGGGCAACCCGGACCCAGCGGTCGGGCTGCGTGCCGTGCTCGCGCTGCGCCGACTGGCCGACCGGCTCGAAACCATCCAGGTAGCCAATGCCAGAGCCAACGGCTGGTCGTGGCAGGCCATCGCCGAAGCGCTGGAAGTGAGCAAGCAAGCGGTCCATCAAAAACACAACCGGAAAGGTGGAACCCGCTGATGTTCGAGAAATTCGGAAAGAACGCCCGCGCGGCAGTGATCGCCACGCAGGAACAGGCCAAGCTGTTGGGAGTGGAACGGATCGGCCAAGAGCATCTGCTGCTCGGCGTCCTCGCCGAGGCCGAGCCGGACCTGGCAGCGGTGTTCACCGCCCGGGGTGTTACGGCCGACAGCGCGCGTGCCACCCTCGCCCAGCGCGCGACCGCGACCCCGCTGGGCACCGACGACGCCGAGGCGCTGCGCTCGATCGGCATCGACCTCGACGCCGTGCAGGCCAGCGTCGCCGAGAACTTCGGCGCCGACGCCTGGGACCGAGCCGAACCAGAACCCAAGCGCGGTGTGTTCGGCCGACTGCTCGGCGCCAACTGGGTCCATATTCCGTTCTCCACCGACGCGAAGAAGTCGCTCGAGCTCGCGCTGCGCGAGGCGATTCTCCGCAAGGACCGCGAGATATCCTCGACGCATCTGGTGCTCGGCATCCTGCGGGCAGCCCAACCGACCACCGTCGACCTGCTCGGCGGGCACGACGCGGTGTCGGGCCTACGCGCCGACATCCACGGAATGCTCGACCGCGCCGCGTGAATTCGGCCGCATCAGACCCGCCGCAATGTCCGTTTCCGGGCTTAGCATGGCGTGTATGCAACTAGCAATCCGGTTGGTCATCAACGCCATAGCCATCTGGGCAGCGGCCGCATGGATCGACAAGATCGATATCTACGTGCCGCCCGAGTGGTCGGCGGAGTGGGGCAACTGGGGCAAGGCCCTTGTCCTGCTCATCGTCGCCCTCGTGTTCACAGCGGTCAACGCCGTGATCAAGCCGATCGTGAAACTCCTGTCGCTGCCGTTCGTGATCCTCACCCTCGGCCTGTTCCTGCTGGTGGTGAACGCGGCGATGCTGTGGCTCACCGCCAAGATCACCGAGATCACCGACTACGGTCTGCGCGTCGACGGCTTCTGGGCCGCCGTCTGGGGCGGGGTGATCATCATGCTGGTCAACTGGGTGCTCGGCATCTTGGTGCCGGACGGCGACGACTAACGGGCGTCGGACTCAGCCGAGTCCGACGGCCAGTGCGCTCAGCGCCGACCAGGCCAGCAGCGCCAGCCCGGAATCACGCAGAGCCGGAATCAAGTCCAGCCCGCCCTTGCCGGTACGCACCGGGGCGTTGGCCCGGATCGCCAGCGGCAACGCGAGCAATCCGGCCAGCGCCCACGGTGTCCGTGCCACCAGGGCGAGGCTGACCACGAACGGCGCCGCGAGCAGCACCAGGTGCAGGGTGCGGGTGCGCGCATCGCCGAGCTTCACGGCGAGAGTGACCTTGCCCGACTCGGTGTCGGTCGGAATGTCACGCAGGTTGTTGGCCACCAGCACCGCGCTGGAGAACGCGCCGACACCGATCGCGAGCAACAGGCCGACCCAGTCGACCCGCAGCGCCTGCACGTACTGGGTGCCGAGCACCGCGATCAACCCGAAGAACACGAACACGGCGATCTCGCCGAAACCGCTGTAGCCGTAGGGCTTGCTGCCGCCGGTGTAGAACCAGGCGCCCGCCAGGCACAGCGCTCCGATCAGCACCAGCCACCACGCGGTGGTCACCGCCAGCACCAGGCCCGCGACCGCGCCGATCGCCAGGCTGAGCACAGCGGCCGTGCGAACCGCCGTGGGGGAGGCCAGCTTCGAGCCGACCAACCGCAGCGGACCGACCCGCACGTCATCGGTGCCGCGAATACCGTCGGAGTAGTCGTTGGCGTAATTCACCCCGACGATCAGTGCCAGCGAAACCAGGAGGGCCAGTGCCGCTTTCCACCACACGGCCGCGTCGAGCGAGGCGGCGGCGCCGGTGCCCGCCAGTACCGGCGCGATCGCGTTGGGCAGCGTCCGCGGCCGGGCGCCTTCGATCCATTCCGCTGCTGTAGCCATGGATCGAAGCCTAATCCGACAACCACGCCGCGCGCTCCCGGAGTCCCTCGCGCACGGCCGGAGCGTGGGCAAGGTCGCAGCGTCAGGCGGGGGTGGATTCGGCGATCGTCTTGAGCCGTGCCAGGCCCTTGTCGAAGTCCTTGCCGATGAAGCTGTCGATCGGGAAAACCTTGCCGAGCACGCCCATCAGGCCGCTGTGTGTGCCGGTCATCTTCCAGGTCACGTCGGTCCCGCCGTGGACAGGCACGAAGGTGAAGGTGACGAAATTGGTGGCCTTGAAAGGCTTCTCGAAGGTGAGCTCCACACCGATCTCGCGTTCGGCGGCGGCTTTGATCTCCATCACGCCCGCACCGGCTTTGCGGTTGCCGCGCCAGGCGTAACGGGCACCGACACCGGATTCCGGACCGGTGTAGGTGCGGGCGAGCTGCGGGTCGGCATCCTCCCATGGCGACCACAGCCGCCACTGGTGGAAGTTGTCGATCAGTGCGCGGATGCGTGCTGGTTCGGCGGCGATGACGGTGCGCCGAGTCACCTCGAAGTTGCCCATGTGCGTGAGCCTAAAGCGCGGTGGGGACAAAATCGCGGGACACATCGACGGTGGTGTCGCGGCGGGCGCGAACAGGGGACCCGATGCCGGGCTCGCCTACGATGACATCCGGCATGTCTGCACAGCACCGCGGCTCCGAGGGGTCGCCCTCCGAGGCTCTCTCCCACGTTGTCGTGGGGGTGCTCGGCGTGATCGCGATCCGCCGCGACGACGCCATGATCGCGCTACCCGGCGCCCGCGCCAGGTTGCTGCTGGCCGCCCTCGCGGCGCACCCCGGCCGGGCTCGCAGCGCTGCGACGCTGATCGAGGCGGTGTGGGGCGAACAACCACCCCGCGCGCCGATGAACGCGCTGCACACCCAGGTCTCGCGACTGCGGGCGATGCTGCCCGACGGCGCGCTGGAGATCGGCCCCGCGGGCTACCGGCTGACCTTGCCCGCCGAGTGCGTCGACCTCACCGCGGTCACCGCGCTGGCGCGCCGAGCCGACGAACTCCTGGCCGCCGCGAACACCGCCGACAGCCTCGCCGCGATCGCAGTGGCCCGCACCCTCTGGCGCGGCGAACCCGGCGCCGATCTTCCTGATTCCGCCCCGGCCGACGATCTGCGCACGGCCGCCGACATGCTCCGTCGCCATCTCGATCGCACCGAACTCACCGCCTACACCACCCGGCGCGACTTCACCGCCGCGGTCCCGCTGGCTCGCGCCGCCGCCGCGAGCGACCCTTTGGGCGAATCGGCCCACACGACCCTGATCCGACTGCTCGCCGCCGCGGGCCGATCCAGCGAAGCCCTCGAAGTCTTCGCCACGTACCGCCTGCGCCTGATCGAAGAACTCGGCGCCGACCCAGGCCCAGCCCTTCTCGCTCTCAACACCGCGATCCTGCGTGGCGAGTCGATCGAGCTCCCTGGAACTCGCGCGCCACTGGCCATCGCCGAGGTCGACCCGAGCGCCTCGATGCCGAGAAGCCGATCCGCCGATGAGAGCGCAGACGGGCAGTACCCGGCTGACCGTCCGCGTTCCGGGGAAGTCGAGAGGGATCTGGTCGGCACGTCGGCGAGCGGTGACAGTTTCTCTTCGTGGACCGGCGTATCGCCCACCGATCTCACGCGGGTGGATCGGGGCAGGGGCAACGCGCTGCCTGTCGCAGTGGCGAACTACCGGTCCTCGCCGAACCACACCCCGGTAATCCGCACAGCATGGGGTCTGCGTGCCGCACCGAATGAATTGCTCGGTCGCACTGCCGATCTCGACGCGATTACCGACCTGGCGCAGCGTTGCAGGGTGACGACCATCTCGGGGCCGGGCGGCACCGGCAAGACCAGAGTCGCCCATGCGGTGGGCGAACGACTGGCCCGTTCGGTGCCGGTGGTCCTCGTCGAATTGGCCTCGGTACAGGCCGAATCGGAGGCGGATGCCGAAGCGCGCACCGGCATCGAGGTCGCGATCGGGCAGGTGATGGGTATCGGTGAGGTGCGCGATCCGGGTGCTGTCCGGCCGGGCAGGCACCTCGACACGAGCGCACGCCTGCGTGGGGCGCTGGCGGCGCGACCGATGGTGCTGATTCTGGACAATTGCGAGCACGTGATCGATGCCGCGGCCGAGGTGGTCGCCGATCTGGTCGGCAGTTGTGCCCAGTTGACGATACTCACCACCAGCCGCTCACCGCTGGCCATCACCGCCGAATCGGTCTATCCGCTCGCCCCTTTGGCGATCGATGCGGCCGGTTCGCCCGCGACAGCACTGTTCTCGGCTCGTGCTCGGGCGGTGCGCCCCGACGTGCGTCTGGATCCCGACACGGTGATCCGGCTGTGCCGCACTCTCGACGGTCTCCCGCTGGCGATCGAGTTGGCCGCCGCGCGGGTGCGCACGATGAGCGTCGCCGAGATCGAGACCAGGCTCGAACATCGCTTCGCCCTGTTGCGCAGCGGCGATCGAGCCGCACCGCACCGGCACCGCACGTTGCACGCGGTGATCGCCTGGAGCTGGAACCTTCTCGACTCCGATCAGCAGCTCACCCTGCGCAGGCTGAGCCGTTTCCCGGCCGGGTTCACCCTGTCCGCGGCCGAGATCGTCGCCGCAGGCCCGGATGTGGCCGCCGCGGTCGACGGGTTGGTCGGCCAGTCCCTGCTCACCGTCCTCGACGACCCCGACGGCGCGGGGGTCCGCTACCGCATGCTCGAAACGGTGCGTGAGTTCGGCGCCGAACAGATCGATGCCGTCGATGCGCAGACCGAGGGCGCCGAGTCCGCGCTCGTTCGGGACAGAATGGCTTGTTGGGCGAGGGAATTCGCGCTGCGTGCGGTGCGCGGCTACCGCGACGGCGGTCAGGTGCCCGCGGTGCTCGCGGTGACCGCCGACCTGGACAACCTGGTCGCCGTGCTGCGCACCGCTGTCGACCGAGCCGACGCCGACACCGCGTACTCGGTCTTTCCCGTGGTCGCGATGGTGTGGGTGATGCGCGGTGCGCACCTGGAATTCACCGGGTGGGCGATGCGCTTGGTCGCCCTCCCGCCGCCACCGGCCTCGGGCGAGATCGCCGACCTGCAGATGATCGCGCATCTGCTGACCTGCCTGCACATGCTGTTCCTCAAAGACGGTGGCGCTCGCGCGACGGCGCTCGTGCGTTCGCGCGCGCGGCGGTTGCTGACCGACCCCGAACTCGATCCAGGACTGGCTTTCCTCGGTGCGGTGATCACCGTGCGGCCCAGGAAGTTCCGGCTGGGCAGGCTGTTCGCGCGGGGTGTGCGCTCACACCATCGACAGGTCCGGGTCGCCGCGCTGGTGGCGCGCGCCAACTTCTGGGAAAACGGTGGCAACATCGCCGGCTCGACCCGTGACTCCCTGCGCGCACTCGACGACATGGACCCGGCGGAGGTCTGGGGTATGTCGACGGTGTGCCAGCACCTGGCCCAACTGTGCGGCCAGTCTGCGCGTTACGGCGATGCCGTGCACTATTACCGTCGCGCGCTGGAGTTGATGAGCAAGCTGCGCGTGCACGACGAGATCATGGAGAGTCGCTGCTACCTGGCGGCAGCGTTGGTCGGCAGCGGCCGACTCGAACAGGCCCGCGCCGAACTCGACTTCGTTGTGCGGCCCGATGATTCCGGCGTCAGCCCGGTCGACGACCCCACCGTCCGCCGCAACCACCGGTTGGCGAACGCCGCCACCGCTCTGGCCGAACTCGAACTCGCCGAGGGCGACATCGACGCCGGACTGTGCCACTACCGCCGCGGGCTGGAGCTACTCGGATGGCCCGATTTCGAACCGACGCCCGGTCCCGGTTCGCTGATGGTCGCGGCCGCCACCGTGAGCGCCCATGTGCTGCACGGCCGGGCGACGGCGGCCACCGGTCTGGTGTCGGAGATCATCGAGACCGCTGATCAACGGTTGGCCCAGTACATCGACCTGCCGCAGATCGGCGCGGTCTCCTGCGCGCTCGGTTCCTACCTGCTCGCCACCGACAACCGGCGTGCGGATGGACTCGAACTGCTCGCTCTGGCAGAGACATCGATGGCCAGGCAGGACAATCCGTCGATGGAACTCACCGCGCACCTCGCGCTGCATCGGAGCGCGGTGGGCGAGGCCGCGATGGACGCCGCGCTGCATCGCGCGGCGGGCACGCGCCGCCTCGACGCCGCGATGCGCGTCATCGAGATCATCGCCGGACTGCACTGAAAACGGCAACGGCATCCGACTCGGAGGATCGAATGCCGTTGCGGGGTAGCGGTGTTCAGGCTCGACGCATGTAGGCCCGCGCCGCCAGCGGCGCGAATATCGCGATCACCACGAGCGAACCGACCAGCGACCAGACCAGATCGGTGCCATAACTGTTGGAGTTCATCAGTTCCCGGCAGGTGTTGACCATGTAGTACACCGGGTTGGCGTGATTGAGCGCCTGCATCCAACCCGGCATGGTGCTCACCGGGGCGAAGGCGCCGGACATGAACGTGAGCGGGAACATCACCATCATCGAGATGCCCTGCACCGACGCGGCGCTCTTGCCGGTGACGCCGACCAGCGCCCAGATCCAGCTCACCGCGAACGAGCACACCACGACCACCAGGCAGGCCGCGACGACACCGGCCAGCCCCCCGCCGGGGCGGTAGCCGAGGGCGAGCCCGACCAGCACAGTCAGCGTCGAGGCGATGGCGTAGCGCACCATATCGGCAAGCAGCGCGCCCGCCAGCGCCGAAACCCGGGCGATGGGCAGGGATTTGAAGCGGTCGAACACACCCTTGTCCATGTCCTCACGCAACTGCGTGCCGGTGACCACGGAGGTCAGCACCACGGTTTGCACGAGGATGCCCGGGATGAGCACCGGCAGGTAACCCGACACGCTGCCCGAGATCGCGCCGCCGAAAATGTAGGTGAACAGTGCGGTGAACAGGATCGGCTGCACCGTCACGTCGAAGAGCTGTTCCGGATTGTGTTTGATCTTGAGCAGGCCGCGATAGGCCATGGTGAACGAGGTGGAGACCGTATCGCGCAGGCTGATTCGGTCGCTGGTCCGGGGCAGATCGTCGGTCTGCGCGGGAGCGGTGAGTACAGCGTTCATGCCGCGCTCCGTTCGGTGTCGTCGAATTCGTGGGCCGAATGCCCGGTGATGGTGAGGAAGACTTCGTCGAGCGTCGGCTTGCTGACCGTGATCTCCTCGACCCCGACCTCCCAGTCGCGCAACCGGATCAGCAGGTCGGCGGTGAGATTCGGGTCGGGCAGCGGTGCGGTGAGCCGACCGGCCTCGGGGCTGATCTGCGCGCTCACGCCCAGGAAGTCGCCGACGATGCGGCGGGCCTCATCGAGCTGTTCGGGATCGAGCAGGGTGAGGTGGATCGACGCGCCGCCGATGGAGGCTTTGAGCTGGTCGGCGGTGCCGTCGGCGATCACCTTGCCGCGGTCGATCACCGCGATCCGGTCGGCCAACTGGTCGGCCTCGTCGAGGTACTGGGTGGTGAGCAGCACCGTCGTACCCTCGCGGACCAGCCTGCGGATGGTGTCCCACATCTGCGCGCGGGTGCGCGGATCGAGGCCCGTGGTCGGTTCGTCGAGGAACAGCAGTGGTGGGGCGGCGATGAGGCCTGCGGCGAGGTCGAGGCGCCTGCGCATGCCGCCGGAGAAGGCCTTCAGCGGTTTGTTCGCGGCCTCGGTGAGGTCGAACTCCGCGAGCAGTTCGACGGCTTTGCGGCGGGCGTCGGGGCGGCTCAGGCCGAGCAGCCGGGCGAAGATGATCAGGTTCTCGGTGGCACTGAGCATCTCGTCGACCGAGGCGTACTGCCCGGTGACACCGATCAACGAGCGCACCGCGTTCGGCTCGGCCACGACATCGCGGCCGAAGATCCGGGCGCTACCGCCGTCGGGACGAAGCAGGGTGGCCAACATCTTGATGGTCGTGGTCTTGCCCGCGCCGTTCGGCCCGAGCACGCCGTACACCGCGCCGCGCGGCACCGACAGGCTCACCCCGTCGACCGCCCGCTGCTTGCCGAACACCTTGACCAGCCCGTCCGCCTCGACGGCCAGGGATGAAGTGGGTGTGAAAGTCATGAGCACTACCGTGCCCACCCCGACTTGCACGCCCCTTGCACGACGCTGTCGGCACCTCTTGCATCGGTTGTCCGGCCGAGAACACGCGCGCGCCGGCGCGCAGACTACTCGGCCAGCAGGAGCTTGCGCAGGGCCGTGCGGTCGGGTTTGCCGGGGCCGCGGAGCGGGATCTCGGTCAGGACGGCCAGTTCGCGCGGGGCGGCGATCGAGTCGAGCTCGGCCACCACATGGGCACGCAGTTCGTCCAGCGTCGGTTCGGCACCCGGCGTCGGCACGATCGCGACCGCGACCCGCTGACCCAGTCGCTCATCGGGCAGGCCGAGCACGATGCACTCCCGGATTCCGGGATGGTTGGCCAGCACGGCCTCCACCACCTGCGGAATCACCAGCAGTCCGCCGGTCATGATCGCCTCGTCGAGGCGACCCGAAATCGAGAGCACCCCGTCGTCGTACGAGCCCGCGTCCTCGGTCCGGAACCAACCGGGCTCGGCGAAGGCCGGATGATCGGGCAGATTGCGGTAGCCGCGCGCGATCATCGCACCGCCGAGGACGACGCGACCGTCCTCGACCCGCACCTCGGTGCCGTCGAGCGGAACGCCCTCGTAGACGCACCCACCGCAGGTCTCACTCATCCCGTAGGTCCGCACCACGGTGATACCGAGGTCACGTGCCCGATCCAGGATCGGCGCGGGGGTGGCCGCGCCGCCGACCAGGACACCGTCGAGTTCGGCCAGCGCCTTGGCCGCCACCGGCGAATCCAGCGATTTGATCAGCTGCGTCGGCACCAGTGCGGTATAGCGGCGCGGTCCACGCATCGCGCCGACCGCTCCGGCCAGCGCCTCGGGCAGGAACCCGCCCGATACATCGAGCACGGTCGGCTCGGTGCCGGCAAGAATGCTGCGCAGCAACACCTGGATGCCGGCGATGTGATGGGTCGGCAGTGCCAACAGCCAGCTACCCGGCCCGCCGAGGCGCTCATGGGTGGCGTTGCCGCTGGCTCGCAGAGCCTCGGCGCCCAGCAGCGCACCCTTGGGGATACCGGTGGTGCCCGAGGTCGTCACGACCAGTGCGACATCGTCATCGATGGGATCGCCCGGCTTGAGCGCGTCGGAAAGCCTGCGGGCCTCACGACGGTCGGTGGTCGGGATCGGCAACCAGGCCGGACCGCTGCCGTCGAGGGCTTGTCGCAGGTGGGGCATCACTTCGCTCACCCCGGAACCAGTCGGCATCTGCAGCGTCCGCAGGGTTCTGCTCACGCCGCGGCCTCGCCGGCGCTCGGCGTGCGCCCTGTGCGCCGGCACATGATTCGCTCGCTGCGCTCCCACATGCCCACCACCTCCGGATACAGCTTGCCGCGCGCCCTCACGGCTTCGATCGTGTCATGCGACCGGCAAGACCCGGCCAACGGGTCGGTTTGCGGGGAAACGGGTCGGGAAAGCCAGACATAGCCACTGCGATTCAGTAGATGGACACCACTCGCACTGCGGTCCGGACGACATCGGTCGGGCGCTTGCTCGCAGCTATCGTGCGCGGCCGAGCCGCGATCGGCAACTCGGCTCGGCCGCGGGTACTGCGTTCTCACTCCGCCGACCAGCGCGGATCCCGCCGGATCGGATGTTCGGCGGGGACCTGCACCAGCACGATCGCGACCCCGTCCGGATCGCGAATCCACATCTCCCGCAGACCCCACGGTTCGAGCACCGGAGTGCGCTCGATCGCGATTCCCTTCAACGACAACTCCGCCGCCGCGTCGTCGACATCGCGCACCTGCAACCAGATGGCGCCGTCGAAGCTGCCGGACCGGCCGCTGCCACCGTGCGCGGCGACCTCGAGCAGCGACTGCCCGGCGAAGAACACCGTGCCGCCCGGGTACTCCCGCGCGATCGCCAAGCCGAGCCCGTCGCGATAGAACGCCAGCGTGCGCCCATAATCGCTGGGACGCACGATGATCCGGCTGTTGAGAATCTCCATGGGGTGTCCGTTCTCAGAAGTACCAGGGGTAGGGCGTCCAATCGGGCTTGCGCTTCTCCAGGAAGGAGTCTCGGCCTTCCACCGCTTCGTCGGTCATGTACGCCAGGCGGGTCGCCTCGCCCGCGAACAGCTGCTGACCGACCAGGCCGTCGTCGAGCAGGTTGAACGCGTACTTCAGCATGCGCTGCGCCTGCGGCGATTTGCCGTTGATGTCGGCGGTCCACTCGAGCGCGACGTTCTCCAACTCGGCATGGTCGACGACCTTGTTCACCGCGCCCATCTGGTGCATCTCCTCGGCCGTGTACGGCCTGCCGAGGAAGAAGATCTCGCGGGCGAACTTCTGGCCGACCATCTTCGCCAGGTAGGCGCTGCCGTAACCGCCGTCGAACGAGCCGACATCGGCGTCGGTCTGCTTGAACCGCGCGTGTTCGCGCGAGGCGAGCGTCAGGTCGCAGACCACGTGCAGGCTGTGTCCACCACCCGCCGCCCAGCCGTTGACCAGCGCGATCACGACCTTGGGCATGAAGCGGATGAGCCGCTGCACTTCCAGGATGTGCAGGCGACCCGCGCGCGCCGCGTCGACGGTGTCGGCGGTCTCGCCGTCGGCGTACTGGTAGCCGTTGCGGCCGCGGATGCGCTGGTCGCCTCCGGAGCAGAACGCCCAGCCGCCGTCCTTCTCGCTCGGACCGTTACCGGTGAGCAGCACCGCACCGACATCGGGGCTCATCCGCGCGTGATCGAGCGCGCGGTACAGCTCGTCGACGGTGTGCGGGCGGAACGCGTTGCGCACCTCGGGCCGGTCGAACGCCACCCGCACCGTGCCCTGCTCGATATGCCGGTGATAGGTGATGTCGGTCAGGTCCTCGAACCCGGGGACGGGCTGCCACAGCTTCGGATCGAAAGTCACGAACACGATTATTGCCCTATCGCCGGCGGGCTCGATACGAGGTCGCAACACCGCAGCTCGAGCGGTCGCCGCATACTCTGAGCACCCGATGCGTATAGTTGCGCCTGCTCGTACATCGAACCGATCCGGAGGAACCTGAAAGTGGTTGCAGCACTGTCTGAATCCCTGCTCGACGACGCCAAACGTCCGGCTTTCCTTGCTGACGCCGTCGAGGTGCTCGACGCCGAGGTCTCGGACAAAGGTGGTGCGTCCGGCCTCGCCGTGAAGGGTGGGTACGCGGCGGTCAAGAAGATCAGCCCGACCATCGTTCCCGACGGCCTCGCGTCGCTGGCGCCGAAGTTGCTCGATCAGCTCCAGCCGTATTGGGCCGAGTTCACCACCTCGGGCACCGGCACCTTCGCGGATCTGCTGGCCGCGAAGTCCGACGAGGTCGCCGAGTCGCTGCTGGCCGTCACCGACGCCCGCGCCGAGTCGTCCACCCGGCCGGCGCTGAAGAAGGTGTACTCGTCGATGCGTGGTTCGGCCAAGAAGCACGTCATCGAGGCACTGCCGCGCGTGGGCGATCTGGTGCAGAAGCACGCGGGCTGAGCAGTACGGCGGGGTAGCCCTCGCCACGATCGACTGATCGAGGCCGGTGTGAGTTCGGGTGACCGAACCACACCGGCCTTTCGCGTTCGAGGGTGACCACACTCACGTAACAGGGGTGCGCGGTGGCGGCGGACACACCGATTCCCGGTCGGCGGTAAATTCCGGGATGGTCCGTGTGAGAAATATAACCGCCTCGGTGAACGCCAGGATAATTGCGGGTTGCCACGAATTCGACAAGCGCGCGGCATTCATCGTCGCGATTGACAACCACCCGGCCGTATCGATTACGTTGCCAATCAGGCGATTCGGAATATGAATTGCTCAGATGTCTGCATTGCAATGGTCGAAAGGAAGTTTGCTCACATGATCTCTCGCAAGACCCTCGCCGCCACCGGTGCTGCCGCTGCCGCCACTGTCATGTTCTTCGGTCCCGCCGTCGCGAGCGCCGAGACCGGGTCCGCCGAGGCAGCCACGGGCTCGGCCGACATGCTGACCGGCTCGTCCGCGGGTTCGAGTGTGCTCGAGTCGGGCAGTGCCGCGGTCGACAGCGCCACCTCCGCGATCCTCAACATCATCGAGTCCGTCACCGGCATCCAGGATCTCACCGCGCCTGCCGAGTGATCTGAGCATTTATTCGACCAGCCTTTTGTCGGTTGGCGGAATTTCCGGCGGCGAGCTCTTTGCTCGTCGCCGGATTTCTTTCTTTTGTTGTTCTCTTTGCGATTCCACGAATATCGACCGACCGGGTTCTCGAACAGCTCTTGATCCAGGTCCGTGTTATCGGCGATCGGTCGCGGGTCCGAATGCCGGTGCGGGGCCCGGCTCGGTGACGCAGGCAACGCGGGCCGGGGGCAGACGGGTGCGCGCTGGTCTGACAGGCTGTAAATGTGAATCCGTCAACTGCGCAGGCACGAGTGGTCGTCGACGAGCTCGTCCGTGGCGGCGTCCGCGAAGTGGTGCTGTGCCCCGGGTCGCGCAACGCGCCACTGGCCTTCGCGCTGCAGGCGGCGGACGCGGCCGGGAAGCTGCGGCTGCACATGCGCGTCGACGAGCGCACCGCCGGGTTTCTCGCCATCGGTCTCGCGGTGTCGTCGGGGCAGCCGGTTCCGGTCGTGATGACCTCCGGCACCGCGGTCGCGAACCTGGGTCCCGCTGTACTGGAGGCCAATTACGCGCGGGTGCCGCTGATCGTCGTCAGCGCCAACCGGCCCTACGAGATGCTCGGCACCGGCGCCAACCAGACGGTGGAACAGCTCGGGCTGTTCGGCTCCCAGGTGCGTGCCACGATCAGCCTCGGGCTGGCGGAGGCCGAGGTGGGCGAGGCGGCCTTCCCTCGGCAGAACAGTGTGTGGCGCTCGACGGTGTGCCGGGTACTCGCCGCCGCGCGCGGAACCCGCTCCGGCAACGCGGGTCCCGTGCAGTTCGACATTCCGCTGCGTGAACCGCTGGTCCCCGAGCTGTCCGACGATCCGCTACCCGTCGGCCGCGAGGGCGAGCGGCCGTGGACGGCAACCCAATACGCCACCCTCGATGTGCCGCTCGACATCGACCTGACGCCCGATACCGTCGTCATCTCCGGTCACGGCGCGCGGCTGCTGCCCGAACTCGCCGCGCTGCCGACCGTGGCCGAACCGACCGCGCCGATGCACGGTCCCGCCCTGCATCCGCTCGCGTTGTCGCTGCTGAAGCCGACCCAAGCGATCATCACCGGACGCCCGACCCTGCACCGGCAGGTCTCGCGCGTGCTGGCCGATCCGAACGTCACCGTGTTCGCGCTCACCACCGGTCCGCGCTGGCCCGACGTGTCCGGCAATGTGGTCGGCACCGGCACACGCGCGGTGACCACCGGTGCGCCGCGTCCCGACTGGCTGGGCCGGTGCGCCGAACTGAACCTGCAGGCCGAATCGGTGGTGCGGGCAGAGCTGGCCACGCATCCGAAGGCGACCGGCCTGCACGTGGCCGCCGTGGTGATGGACGCCTTGCGCGAGGGCGATCAACTGCTGCTCGGCGCGTCGAACCCGGTGCGCGACGCCGCCCTGGTCTCGTTTCCGCGCCCCGGCATCCGGGTGCTGTCCAATCGCGGTGTCGCCGGGATCGACGGCACGGTCTCCGGCGCCGTGGGTGCCGCCCTGGCGCATCCGGGCCGCACCGTGGCGATGATGGGCGACCTCACCTTCCTCCACGACGCGTCCGGCCTGCTGATCGGGCGCGGCGAACCACGCCCGGACAACCTCACGATCGTGGTCGCCAACGACGACGGCGGCGGCATCTTCGAGCTGCTCGAACAGGGCGATCCGCAGTACGCGGGCGTGTTCGAGCGAGTGTTCGGCACCCCGCACGGCATGGATCTGGCCGCCTTGTGCGCGGCCTACCGCATCCCGCACCGCCAGGTCGACCCCGCCGAACTGGCCGTGGAACTGGCCACCGACGCGCACGGGCTGCGGGTGCTCGAGGTCGCTACCGAGCGGTCCAGCCTGCGCGAACTGCACGCTGCCCTGCGGGCGAAGATCGTCGGCTAGGCGAACCCGCGCCGTCGCCTCGGCTGCCCGTCAGCCCTCGTCGGCGACAACGAACTCCTCGTCGATCGGGACGGGGATGGTCTGCTCGATCACGTCCGCCGGATTCGCGCTGCCTGCGTCACGGGCGATTCTGGCCGCCATCTCGTCGGTGTAGTCGGCCGGACCATCGGGGTCGTCGTCGCGGTAGGCGGACTGTTCCTGTTCGACGCGATCGGCCTCGGGGATCTCGTCCAGTGGGCGAGTGGGTTCGTAGTCGATCATCGGTGCTCCTCGTTCGTCGGCCTGCTCGATCGGTTGAGCCTCGGACGTGATGTGTCGTTGATCGGATCCTGCGCTGTCCAGGGTGCGCCGATCCGGTGCGCGCGGCAACCCGCACCGATGATTTTTCGACAGTGGGGCCGTCTACACGAGTGCAGCCGCGAAGTCATCGATGAGGAGTGCTCATGGAACCGCAGTTCGATCTCGAACCCGCCGCTCGGTCACTTGCCGCGGTCGTCGACGGCATCACCGACGACCAGCTCGCCGACCCGACACCGTGCGGTGAGTCCACGGTGCGCGATCTGCTCGCCCATGTGGTCGGGCTGACCGAGGCCTTCCGGCAGGCCGCGACGAAGGAGTCGGTGGGTCACTCCGCGCCGCCGCCCGCCGGTGCCGACAGCCCGCTGCCCGACGACTGGCGAACCCGCATCGCGGCGCAGCTCGAGACGTTGACCGTGGCGTGGCGTGTGGGCGCGGCTTGGGACGGCGACACCGAGGCCGGTGGAGTCGAGCTGCCCGCGCCGGTGATGGCGATCGTCGCGCTCGACGAGATCACCATCCATGCGTGGGATCTCGCCGTCGCGACGGGACAGCAGATGAGCGTCGCCCCCGCGGACATGGCGATCCTGCACGAGTTCCTGCGCGACACCGACCCCGCGGGTACTCCCGGATTGTTCGGCCCGGTCGTCGAGATCCCGGCCGACGCACCAGCATTCGAGCGACTGCTCGGTCTCACCGGCCGCGACCCCGCTTGGCGCTCCGCGGTCGTGTGAACCTCGGTCTCGACACGGGCCTCCGCTGGTGGCCTGTGCTGATCCAGCGTATGGGCGTACTCGTCGGTCAGGCGCTGACCTCGTCGGGTGTGACGACGAACGTTCCCGCGGCGGTGGCGATAGCGGCAGCCCTGGCCGATCGGTCGGCGATGTCGTCGTCGATCGGATCCCCGCTGGCCAGTAATCGGTAGTAGAGCGGCGCGGAGACGGCCGAGAGTACGGCGCGCGGGTCGGTGCCGGCGGGTGCTTCGCCGCGAACGACAGCCTCTTCGACGCAGGGTGCCCATTCGGTGAGGCGGGTGTCGTAGAAGGTGTGCAGCGCGGCGGCGGTGGCATCGTCGCAGGTGGCGGCGGCTATGACAGCGCGGAAGAGATTGCTCTGGCGACCATCGGCGAGGGTCTTCGCGACCAGCCGGGCGTTGGCTGTCAGGTCGTCGAGCAGTGAGCCGGTGTCGGCGCGGGGCAGCGACTGCTCGGCCATTTCGACGAGCAGATCGGCGACCAAACCGGCGGGGGTACGCCAGCGGCGGTAGACGGTGGTTTTGCCGACCCCGGCACCGGTGGCGACTTCGGTCAGATCGAGGTGCGCGAACCCCCGGTCCGCCAGTAGATCGCCGGCCACTTCCAGGACGGACTCGCGCACCCGGGCGGTCCGTCCACCAGGGCGAACAGAGCCCGGCCAGGCGATGTCGTGGTCCATAACGGAACTCCTGTTTCATTTAGCGCGAGTCGGGTGTACTGTCGATCGTGTTAACGAAACTATAGACCCTTTAGGAGCTCTCATGGAATACCGGCGGCTCGGCGCATCTGGTCTTCTCGTCCCGGCACTCGGCTTCGGCGCAGGCACCTTCGGCGGCCGTGGTGCGCTGTTCGGCGCGTGGGGTGATACCGATGCCGCGCAGGCAAGGCGGTTGCTCGACATCAGCCTGGAGGCCGGTGTCACCCTGTTCGACACGGCCGACGTGTATTCCGACGGTGCGTCGGAGGAGGTCCTCGGCGCGGCGATCAAGGGCAGGCGCGAGCAAGTGCTGCTGTCGACGAAATCGGCGCTCCCCACCGGCCCCGGCCCGCACGAGGCAGGGTCGAGCCGCGCCAGGCTGATCCGTGCCGTCGACGCGTCACTGCGTCGCCTCGGCACCGACTATCTCGACCTGTTCCAACTGCATGCCTTCGATGCGGGCACACCGCTGGCGGAAACCCTCACGGCCCTGGACGATCTCGTGCGGGCGGGCAAGATCCGCTACCTCGGCGTCTCCAATTTCGCCGGCTGGGAGTTGATGAAAACGCTCGCGACCGCTGAGGCGCTCGGCCTGGAAAAGCCGGTGGCGCACCAGGTCTACTACTCGCTGGTCGGACGCGACTACGAATGGGAACTGATGCCGCTCGGTGCCGATCAGGGCGTCGGCTCCATCATCTGGAGCCCGCTCGGGTGGGGCAGGCTCACGGGCAAAGTCCGTCGCGGACAGCCGCTTCCGGCAGGCAGTCGACTGCACGAGACAGCGCAGGCGGGCCCGCCCGTCGACGACGAGCGTCTCTACGACGTGGTCGATGTGCTCGATCGGATCGCCGCCGAAACCGGCCGCAGCGTCCCGCAGATCTCCCTGAACTGGCTGCTCACGCGGCCCACCGTGGCCACGGTGTTGATCGGTGCTCGCAACGAAGAGCAGTTACGTCAGAACCTCGGTGCCGTCGGCTGGCAGCTCGACTCCGAACACCTCGCCGCTCTCGATGCCGCGAGCGCGACGACACCCCCGTACCCCTACTACCCGTACCACCGGCTGCCCGACTTCGCCCGGCTCAACCCGCCCGCGATCCGCGCGGCCTGAACCGACCCAGGGCGGGACATGTCAGTACACGTCACGCACGTACCGCTTCTCGGCCACGAGCTGCTTTTTGAAGGCCAGTGCGCCCGCCTCGTCCAGCTTTCCGTGGATCTGGGCGATTCGCAGCAGGGTGTCGTCGACATCCTTGGCCATGCGGGCGGCGTCACCGCACACATAGAAGTGGCCGCCGTCGCGTAGCCACGACCAGAGCTCGGCGCCGTGCTCGATCATCCGGTGCTGGACATAGACCCGTTCGCGCTGATCGCGGGAGAAGGCCAGGTCGAGGCGGGTGAGGAAGCCGGAGCGGAACATGTCCTCGAGCTCGGCGCGGTAGTAGAAGTTCTGGGCCGCGTGCTGGTCGCCGAAGAACAACCAGTTGCGCCCGGTCGCGCCCACGGCCCGCCGCTCGTGCAGGAAACCGCGGAAGGGAGCGATACCGGTGCCCGGGCCCACCATGATCATCGGGGCATTTGGGTCCAACGGCGGACGGAAATGCGGTGCCCGCTGCAGAAAGATCGGTACCTCGCCGGTGCCTCGATCGGCCAGGAACGTCGAGCACACACCGCCGCGACGGGCCGAGGTGCCCACCGGGTCGCCGTAGCGGACGACACCCACCGTCAACTGCACTTCGTCGGGGGTGGTCAACGGGCTCGAGGAGATCGAATACTGGCGGGGCTGCAGCTTTTTCAGGGCACCCAGCCAGTCGACCAGATCGGTGCGCACCGGGAAATCGCGCAGCACATCGACGGCCTGGCGGTCCCACAGGTAGGAGGCGAGTTCGTTGCGGTTGTCGCGGCGCAGCAGTTTGGCCAACTGCGGGTGGGGGTTGCGCTCGCCGATGAAGCCGAGCAGATCCTGGCTCACCTTGGTGATGTCGTAGTGCGTGCGCAGGGCATCGGTGAGCGTGAGTTCGCGCTCGTCGACTTCGATCGTGCGCCGGCCGTCGAGGCCGGTGCAAGCGAGCCATTCTTCGACCAGATCGGGGCAGTTGGCGGGCAGTACGCCCAGCGAATCGCCCACCTCGTACCCGGCCTCGAGGTCGTGGAGGTCGAAACCGAAGCGTCGCACCTCTTTCGGCGAGCCGGGAGCGCTCAGGATCTCGTTGCGCATCAGGGTGGCGCGGACCGGTGACTGGCGGGTGAACGGTGCGGCAGGGGTTCGCTGTGCCCGGGCGGGAGCGGACACGAGCGGCCGGTCGAGCACGGTCGCCCCACCTCGACCCGCTGGTGAGGGCATCGTGCGGGTGGGATTCGTGTGCAGGGCGACGCCGTTGGCGCCGTCAGGGAAGAGGTTGTTGGAGGGGCTGCCCGCATTGTCACGGTCACGCGACGGGCCCGGTGAGGTGCCGCGACCCTGCGGGGCACCACCGGCCGAGCCGCCGTCGTCGGGGGATCCGCTGGTGATCGCGGCCAGGACATCGTCGAGCCACTGCTCGGCGGTGTCGGCGAAATCGGGTTCGCTGTCCACCCGTGGCAGTAGTCGCTTCGCGCCCCGCTCGGCGAACAGGGTGTCGAGCTTGCGGCCATGGCCGCAGAAATCGTCGTAGGAGGAGTCACCGAGCGCGAACACCGCGTAGCGAACACCGTTGAGCCGAATGATGCTGTCTTCGAGCCGATTCCAGAAGTCGGCACCGTTGTCCGGCGGACCACCGTCGCCGAAGGTGCTGGTGACGATCAGAACGTCACCGGCGATCGAGGTGAGCTCGCAGGAATCCATATCGAGCAGTGACGGCGTGAGACCCGCCTCCGAGAGGCGGGCCGCGACGGTGGCGGACAGCTCTTCGGCGTTGCCGGTCTGCGAGGCCCACAGCACCGTGACCGGGTGGGGGACAGGGCTGTCGGTGGCGTCGGCGGTGGCATCGGCATTGCGCGAGTACATGCCGGCCAGCAGGCCGTCGACCCACAGTCGTGACTGTGTCGACAGCGGCGCGCTCACCGGCAGCACCGGCTGCCCGGTCACCGGCAGTGACTGCAGGGCGGCGAGGTAGCCGCCGAGATAGATGCGTTCGGTCTCGCTGAGCGTGGGCGAGGTACCGGCGTCGAGGCCGAGTATCCCGGCCAGTGGATGCGCGGCCGGTGCGGCGGGCAGCTGCGCGGGTCGCGGGGGCGCCTGCTCGGCGGTGGGGGCGGGGCCAACCCGGCGCAGTGCCACCGCGCACGCCTTGAACTCCGGCTGCAGCGAGGCCGGGTCCACCGCGTCATTGGTCACCGCGTTGATCGTCAGGTATTCGCCCTGTTCGTCGTTCCAATGGAAAGGAGCAAAACAATCACCAGGTCGCACCCGGTCGCTGATGCGCACCGGCAACACAGCACGGCCCCGGCGCGAGGCGATCTCGAGCTGATCGCCCGGCTTCAGGTCGAGGCGTCGGGCGTCTGTGGGGTGGACTTCGACGAACGGCGCCCCGTTCAGCTTCGTCAGCTTGGCGACCTTGCCGGTCTTGGTCATCGTGTGCCACTGATGTTGCAGCCGACCGGTATTGAGCAGGAACGGGTAGTCGTCGTCGGGCAGTTCGGCGGCGGGCAGATGCGGGCGGGGGAAGAACACCGCGCGCCTGCTCGCGGTGGCGAACGCGAGCCGCGGGGTGGTGCCGTCGGCCGCTACGTGCAGCGGCTGATGGGTGCCGTCGTTGAGATAGCGGATCGGGTTGCGCGGTGTGTCGGCGTCGTTGCACGGCCACTGCATCGACCCCTCGGCCAGACGCTCGTAGCTCATGCCACTGAGGTCGTAGCCGGTGGCGGGGTTGGTGAACTGTCGCAACTCGGCGAACACCTCGGCGCTGGAGGCGAAATCGAAGCCGGCGAAACCCATCGCCGTGGCGACCTGGGCGATCAGCAACCAGTCCGGTCGCGCGTCGCCGATCGGGTCGACCGACTGCCGCAACAGGGTGACGTTGCGCTCCGAATTCACCATCACCGCATCGGCTTCGGCCCACAGCGCGGCGGGCAGCAACAGATCGGCGTAGGCATTGGTCGCGGTCTCGCCGTAGGCATCCTGCACCACGACCAACTCGGCCGCCTCGAGACCCGCGATCACGGTCTTGCGATTGGCAACGGTGGCAACGGGATTGGTGCAGATGATCCAGGCGGCCTTGATCTCGCCGTCTGCCAGCTTGCCGAACATGTCGATGGTGCCAGGGCCTGCTTCGGTGCGCAGGGTTCCGGGGGGCAGATGCCAGGCGGTCTCGACGAAGGTGCGATCGGCGGGGGAGAGCACGCTGCGCTGGCCGGGCAGGCCGGGGCCCATGTAGCCCATCTCGCGGCCACCCATCGCGTTGGGCTGGCCGGTGAGCGAGAAGGGCCCACTGCCCGGCCGACAGATGGTGCCGGTCGCCAGGTGCAGGTTGACCAGGGCGTTGGTGTTCCAGGTGCCGTGTGTGGACTGGTTGAGCCCCATGGTCCACAGCGACATCCACTCGCCGGCTTCGGCGATCATCGTGGCCGCGGTGCGGATATCGGCCTCGGCCAAGCCGGTCACCTCCGCGACGCGGGCGGGCGGGTAGTCGGCGAGGAACTCGGGCATCGCGTCCCAGCCCTCGGTGTGCTCGGCGATGAAGGCGGAATCGATCGCACCGTCGGCCACCAGCAGGTGCAGCAAGCCGTTGAGCAGGGCGAGGTCGGTGCCCGGTGCGATCTGCAGGAACAGGTCGGCGCGGGCCGCGGTATCGGTGCGGCGCGGATCGACCACGATCAGTTTCGCGCCTGCCTTGAGCCGTTCGGCCATGCGCAGATACAGGATCGGGTGGCAGTCGGCCATGTTCGCGCCGCTGACCAGGAACAGGTCGGCGTGTTCGAAGTCGTCGTAGGAGCCAGGGGGCCCGTCCGCGCCGAGCGATTGCTTGTAACCGGTGCCCGCGCTGGCCATGCACAGGCGCGAGTTCGCTTCGATGTGCACGGTCCGCAGGTAGCCCTTGGCCAACTTGGTCGCCAGGTACTGGGCCTCCAGCGACATCTGCCCGGAGACGTAGAGGGCGATCGCGTCGGGGCCGTGCTCGTCGAGGATCGCGCGCAGGCGGGTGGCGGTCTCGTGGACGGCTTCGTCGACCGGCAGCGGAACCGGGACCTGGCCGCGCTCGGGACGCCGGTAGGCGGTGTCCATCCGGCCGGGAGCGGCCATCATCTCCGCGTGGGTGGCGCCCTTGGTGCACAGCCTGCCCGCGTTCGCCGGATGCAGCTTGTCACCGCTGACCTTCGCGATCAATCGCGCGCCAGACTGATCAGTCTTAGTCTGGACGTTTATGCCGCAGCCGACGCCGCAGTACGAGCACTGTGTACGCACAGTGTCCGTGTCGCGGCCGTCCGCTTCCCCTGTCATGACTCGATCATGCGCATGTGTCGTTGCGCCGGATTTACCGAAAGTTATGTCCAGGTGACAATCGACCTCACACGTCAAAATTTCGACGGTGAGGATGCGGTCCGAATATCACGCCTGATCAGGGCGCATTCCGGGTCGCCGGCCCGCAGACGCGCACAGTCCGGGGTGACCGGACTCACCCCGGCTGTCGACGCCGTTTCAGCCCAATTTGTAGCCGCGGTGCAGTGCCACCACGCCACCGGTGAGGTCACGCCACTGCACCGAGTCCCAGCCGGCGTCGGCGATCCGGCGAGCCAATCGGCGCTGGTTCGGCCAGGCGCGGATCGACTCGGCCAGGTACACGTAGGCGTCCGGGTTGGAACTCACCGCGCGCGCCACCCGCGGCAGTGCCTTCATCAGGTACTCCATGTAGACAGTGCGGAACGGGCCGAACACCGGCGTGGAGAACTCGCAGACCACGACCCGCCCGCCCGGTTTGGTCACCCGCAGCATCTCGCGCAGCGCCAGATCGATATCGGCGACATTGCGCAGACCGAACGAGATGGTCACCGCGTCGAAGGAATCGTCGGCGAACGGCAGTGCCATCGCGTCGCCCGCCACCATCGGCACCTGCCGGAACCGACCCGCCCCGAGCATCCCCTGCGAGAAGTCGGCGGCCACGCACCAGGCGCCGGACTTGCCGAGCTCCACGGTCGAGACGCCGGTCCCCGCGGCCAGGTCGAGGACCCGCTCACCGGGCCGCAGCCCGAGAGCGCGTCGCGTCGCCCACCGCCAGTACCGATCCTGGCCACCGGAGATGACCGTATTGGTGAGGTCGTAGCGCTTGGCCACTCCGTCGAACATCGACGCGACCTCGTGGGGTTGCTTGTCCAGCGAAGCCCGAATCGGTTCTCGCTGCTCTGTTGTCGCCACGAACCGAGCTTAGAGTTTTTTCGCCGCGATAGCGCCAGTGGGATTCACCACCCTGGTGCGCGCGGGCGCGAAGCGTTCGTGCGTTCTTCGCGCACGACAGCGGCGCTACGTTCAAGCCGAGCGAGGCAATCGCTGCCGCATCCCGGTGACGTCGGCGTAGTGGCTCATCAGCTCGGTGCAGACCGCAGGCCAAGTGCGGTGCAGCACCGACTTGCGCGCCGCCGCCGCGAACTTGCCGCGCTGCCCCGCATCACGCAGGGCGGACACCGCACTCGGCAGCAGTTCCGTGAACCGGTCGACCGGCAACAGATACCCGTTGCGGCAGTGCGAGATCAGATCCCGAGGCCCACCGGCATCGGGCCCGATCACCGGCACACCCGAGGACAGCGCTTCCTGCACGCCCTGGCAGAACGTCTCGTGTTCGCCGGGATGCACCATCACGTCCAGGCTGGCGTAGTGCGTGGCCAGCTCACTGCCACCCAGCTCGCCGGTGAACACCGCATCCGGCATCAGCCCGCGCAGTCGTGCCCGTTCCGGCCCGTCGCCCACCACGACGAGCTGGACAGACGGGTCACCGGCCAGCGCGGCCAACCGCTCCACATGCTTCTCCGGTGCGAGCCTGCCCACGAACCCCACGACGAGCCGATCACCGGACCCCAGCCAGTTCGCCCGCAACTCGTCGCTGCGCGCGGCCGGGGAGAACCGGGCGATGTCCACCCCACGACCCCAGCGATGCACTCGGGGAATGCCGTGCTCGGCGAGGTCGTGCGCGGCCGCCGACGACGGTGCCAGCGTGCGGGTGGCGCCCTCGTGGATCCGGCGCGTCCACGCCCACGCGGCCCGTGCCGCCAGCCCGAGCCCGTAACTCTTGGCGAACCCGGCCACATCGGTCTGGTACACCGCCACAGTCGGCAGATCCAACCGCGTCGCCGCGGCGAGACCGCCCGCGCCGAGCAGGAACGGCGAGGCCAGGTGCACCACATCGGGATCGAAATCGGCGATGGCGGCGGTGATCCCCGGTTGCGGCAGGCCCACCGGCAGCGAACTCACCTTCGGCACCATCATCGCGGGAACCCGGTGCACCGGAAACCGGCCGTGGAACCTCGGCGCCGGTGGGGCGCCGCGCAGCGTATCGGGCGCCACGATCATCGCGTCGTGACCGTGCTGGTCCAGGTGATCCAACACCCGCAGCACGGAGTTGACGACGCCGTTCATGTTCGGCAGGAAGGACTCCGAGACGATGGCTACGCGCACTCTCCCAGGGTGACCGCCACACCGCGCGACACCCCCACACCGACGTGAAGCCGGGACGAACAGCAAACGAAGTTACGAATCGCGCTGCTTGCGTCGCACGAGCCACAGCACCGGCAGGGCCAGCGCCCATGCCACGAAGATCACCGACGCCGCCGGGATGGTCGCCACCCGCGCGTCGCGCCCGGCCACCCGGACCAGGTCGGGGTCGCGCGTGCTGTACTCCACGTTGATCCGCTGACCAGCGGTCAGATTCGTCGGATACAGAATGCCGACCTTCGGATTGTGGGTCACGCTGTCGGGCGTCACATAGGTCACCGCCGAGCGCAACCGGCCGGCGGACAGCACTTCGCCGGAGGTGACGCCGCGATGGCGCTCGATCTCGAAATCGTTGCGCCAGGCCGCCAGTACCAGCAACACCATCAGCACGCTGACCACCGTGGCCGCACCGACCACCCACGCCCGAACTCGTCGCAGGCGCTTGTTCCGCCGCTCCGACAGGCTGGTTTCCGACACCCGCCACACAGTACCGGTCACCCCGACATCGGCAGTCCGTGGTTCTCGGCCGCCTCGATCCGGCCTCACCTAACATTCCCCCCATGTCCCGCAAATTCAGCTTCACCGTGCCCTACACCGTCCCGGTAGAAGAGCTTCACCGGGCACTCGTCGACGATGCGGTCTGGCAGGCGCGCTTCGCCGCCGCCGAGACCGCGACCATCGAACTCACCCATCCCGACGGCCCCGGCTCGATCACCATCCATATGACCGAAACGCCCGGTAAGGACAAGGTCCCCGCCCTTGTGCGCAAGGTGCTCAAGAGCGATCTCGTCCTCGTACGCACCGACAACTGGCAGCCACTGGACGGCGAGACCGCCAAGGGCAGTTTCACCGGCAACACCAGCGGCATCACCACCGAGATGTCGGGCACCTACGAACTGCGCCCCACCGCCGAGGGCTGTGAAATCGAGGTCGTCGGCGCCGTGAAGGTGAAGGTTCCACTGGTCGGCGGAGCCATCGAGCCACTGGCCGAGCAGCTGCACCAGCGTGTCCTCAACAGCGAACGCAAGTTCATCGAGAACTGGTTCGCCAAGCTCTGAGCCGACAGCGCCGGGTGCCGCTCCACCGAGCGGCACCCCCGCCTCAGCTGCGGTTCTCGACCAGAACCAGCCAGTTGCCCGAGTTGTCGCGAATGATCGCCTCGGTGCCGTACGGGCGTTCGGACGGCGGCTGGATGAACTCGACCCCCTTCGCGGTGAGTTCCTCGTAGCTCTTCTGGCAGTCGGCGGTGCGCAGCCCGAGCGCGCCGTGGGTGCCGTCGGCCAGCGCCCGCCGGATCGCGTCGGCGAGGTGGTCGGTCAGCGGCGGTCCCGGCACCATCAGCGTCACCTCGAGCTCGCGGTGATCGGGGTGGGTGACGGTGACCCAGCGGAACCCGTTGTCGCCCATGCTCACATCCGCGCTCTCGACGAAACCCAGCTTGTCGATGTACCACTGCTTGGCGGCGTCCTGGTCGGTGACGTACACGGTGACCAGGGAAACGTTCGTGATCGTTGTCATGGTTCGAGGCTAGGGTCGCGCGATGCCATCCGGCTTCTCCGAAATTGCGGTGTCGCGGCGGACGCGGTCGGAGAGCCCGTGCATGAAGACGTAGCAGCCCGGAATGTGCGGTGCCCCGTCGGCGAATTTCGCCTGGTACTCGCTCGCGTCACCCCGACGAGTTGACGGAACTTGGCGCTGAACGAGCCGAGACTCGAATAGCCGACGAGCATGCACGCCTCGGTGACGGTCACATTGGTCGAGCGCAGCAGATCCTGGGCCCGCTCGATCCGCCGCTCCGCCAGATACACCGCCGGGGTGCGGCCGTACACAGCGGCGAACGCGCGCAGGAAGTGGTACTTGGAAACGCCCGCGGAACCGGCCAGTTCGTCCAAGTCGAGCGGATCGGCGTATCGGCGGTCGACAAGGTCACGCGCCCGCCGCAGATGCGGTAGCAGCGCCAGCACCGGCCGACGACCTGTCGTGCTCACAACCATCCCTTCCTACGGCTGTTCTCAGGCCGTTGTCGGCCTACCGGTCATGGGGAGGTCGAGGAGAACGGCGGGAGTTCGTCGGCGCGAAGCGAGGCCCGTCCCGCCGCACGCCAGGCGCGGGCGGTCAGGTCGACGTCCTCGTCGGTCACCAAGTTGCCCATCACACGAACCGCGGTGCGCTGCAGATACTTCGACCGCATCACCGGCGGCCCACCGAGCGGGACCATTCTGGGCTGGGTGGCCAGGCCCGCGAGCCTGCGTGCCACCGAGAACGTGCGACCGTAGTGGTCGCGCAGCAACTGCGGCCACACCCGGGTCAGATCGGGCTCGTCGAGCAGGTCCGCGAGCATGTGCCCGCCTTCCAGGCCGTAGTCGATGCCCTCACCGTTGAGCGGGTTCACGCACCCCGCGGCGTCGCCGACCAGCACCCAGTTCGGGCCTGCCACGTTCGAGACCGCGCCGCCCATCGGCAACAGCGCCGAGGCCACCGCGCGCAGTTCGCCCTCGAGTTCCCATTCCTCGCGGCGCAGCCGGGTGTAGTGCTCGAGCAGCGGCTTGAGCGCGACATGCGACGGTCGTGCCTCGGTGGCCAGCGAGCCGACGCCGATGTTCACCTCGCCGTTGCCGAGCGGGAAGATCCAGCCGTAGCCGGGAACCAGTTCGTCGGCGGCATTGCGCAGTTCCAGATGCGAGGAGATCCACTGGTCGTCGCTGCGGCCGGACTTGATGTAGGCGCGGGCCGCCGTGCCGTAGGCGTAGCGGCGATGCCAGGTGCGGCCCAATTGCTTTCCGATGGGGGAGCGCACGCCGTCGGCCACCACCAGCACCCGGCAGCGCACCGTGTCGGTGGTCTCCCCGATGCGCACCGTCACCCCGGTGACCCGTTCGTCGTCGCGGTGCACCTCGGTGACCTTCGCGCCGTCGACCATCCGCGCACCGGACTTGATCGCGGTCTCGCGCAGCTTGTCGTCGAGTTCGGTGCGGGGAACGGCACTTCCGTACGTCGGGAACGATCCGCCCGGCCATGGCAGCAGGGCCTGCTTGCCGAAGCCCGCCATCCGCAGGCCGTGGTTCACCGTGTGCGCGCGCAACCACTCACCGAGACCCAGCTTTTCCATTTCGGCGGTCGCGCGCGGTGTCAGCCCGTCACCGCAGGTCTTGTCGCGCGGGAAGACGGCCGAATCGAGCAGCAGCACATCACGTCCGGCGCGCGCGGCCCACGCCGCCGACGCCGAGCCGGCTGGTCCGGCCCCGACTACCAGTACCTCGACGGCAGCGGGCAGTGGAGCACGGTCGGCAGGGGTGAGATCCGGTGAACCCATGGCTCAATACTGGCACTGTCGGCCGCTGTGCGAGAGTGTCGGGTACACCGGGAATTGTCACTGTGTGACGGGGTTCATCGGCCATAGTGCCGGAACACGCTAGGTTGCTACCCGTCGGGGTCGGACGCATCGCTGGGAGAAGATAATGAGCACATCGGCTGTGAGCGACGAAAGCACCGTGGTTGCCGGGGTAGATCTCGTCGATCCCGAACTCGCCGTCACCGTGCGCGACGGACTGGCCGCGGTCGAGAAACTGCTCGTCGACGAACTCTCCGACGGTGCGGAATTCTTGCAGGAGGCGGCCCTGCACCTGGCCAGGGCGGGCGGCAAACGGTTCCGGCCGCTGTTCACCGTGCTCACCGGCCAGCTCGGACCCAATCCCACCGATCCGGCGCTGGTCACCGCGGGTACGGTCGTGGAACTCGTGCACCTCGCGACGCTCTATCACGACGACGTCATGGACGAGGCGACCCAGCGGCGTGGCGCGGAGAGCGTCAACTCGCGCTGGGGTAACAACATCGCGATCCTGGCGGGCGACTACCTGTTCGCCCATGCCTCGCGTCTGACCTCCACCCTCGGCCCCGACGCGGTGCGCATCATCGCCGAGACCTTCGCCGAGCTGGTCACCGGGCAGATGCGGGAAACCATGGGCGCCAAGCAGACCCAGGATCCGGTCGAGCACTACCTGCGCGTGGTGTGGGAGAAGACCGGCTCGCTCATCGCGGCCTCGGGCCGTTTCGGTGGCACCTTCTCCGGCGCGGGCCTCGAGCACGTGGAACGCCTGGCCCGCCTCGGCGACGCTGTCGGCACCGCCTTCCAGATCTCCGACGACATCATCGACATCTCCTCCTCGGCCGAGCAGTCCGGGAAGACCCCGGGCACCGACCTGCGCGAAGGCGTGCACACGCTGCCGGTGCTCTACGCCCTGCGCGAGCCCGGCGCCGACGGCGACCGCCTGCGCGCCCTGCTCACCCGCCCCCTGGAAACCGATGCCGAGGTCGACGAGGCGCTGGTGCTGCTGCGCCGCTCACCCGGAATGGCGCTGGCCAAGCAGAAGCTCGCCGAATACGCCGACCTTGCCGACGCCGAGCTGGCCGCCCTCCCCGCCGGCCCCGCCAACGACGCGCTCACCCGCCTGGTCCGTTACACCATCGAACGCGTGGGCTGACCCGAGGAACCAACGCCTGTCGGCGCTCGTTGTCCTCTCGCGACGAGACGACAGGTTTCCCTCGGCACAGGGCAACTCACCGGGTGTGCCCAGCACGGTTCCGTGGTCGACCGCAGGCCCGATGCCTGACGAACGAAGCGCCTGACGACCGGCAGAAGGCGCGGGGAGGCGGAAATGCCCAATGGGATCAAGACCTTCGGGTTGATGGTCGGAATGTCGGCGTTGATCGTCGCCATCGGGGCGATGTTCCGCAGCCCGACGATCCTGGTCATCTCGATCGTGTTGGCCGTCGGCATGAATGCCTACGCCTATTTCAACAGCGACAAGCTGGCGTTGAAGGCGATGCACGCGCAACCGGTGAGCGAACTGGAGGCACCGGTCATGTACCGGATCGTGCGCGAGCTCGCGACCACGGCGCGCCAGCCGATGCCGCGGCTCTACATCAGTCCGACCAGCGCCCCGAACGCGTTCGCGACCGGTCGCAACCCACGCCACGCCGCGGTCTGCTGTACCAGCGGGATCCTGCAATTGCTCGATGAACGCGAACTGCGCGCGGTGCTCGGCCACGAGCTCTCCCACGTGTACAACCGCGACATCCTGATCTCGTCGGTGGCGGGCGCGATGGCCTCGGTCATCACCGGCTTGGCGAACATGGCGTTCTTCGCGAGCTCGTTCGGCAACAGGGACGGCAACGGCCCGAACATCATCGGCGTGCTGTTGGTCTCACTGCTCGGCCCGATCGCGGCGGGCCTGATCAGGATGGCGGTCTCGCGGTCTCGGGAGTTCCAGGCGGACCAGTCGGGCGCCGAACTCACCGGCGACCCGCTCTCCTTGGCCTCGGCCCTGCGCAAGATCGAACGCGGGGTACAGGTGGCACCGCTCCCGCCGGACCCCAAGATCACCAGCGAATCGCACCTGATGATCGCCAACCCGTTCCGCGCGGGCGACCGCATCGCGCGCTGGTACTCCACCCACCCCCCGATGGACGAACGCATCAAGCGCTTGGAGGAGATGGCGGGCGGTAGTCACCCGCACTGACCACCACGGGTTCGGGCCGCCTCGAGTCCGCGGGGCGCGAGGTAACGCCGAAGGCGGAGTATCGCCCCGCGGATCCGAGGCACGAGGGGCCGAAAACCCGTGGTGCCGGACGCCGAATTATCGGTAGTTGACGAACTGCAGGGCGATGCCGAAATCCTCGCCCTTGAGCAGCGAGATCACTTCCTGCAGATCATCGCGCTTCTTGCTGCTGACCCGCAGCTCCTCACCCTGGATCTGCGCCTTCACACCCTTGGGGCCCTCGTCACGGATCTTCTTGGAGATCTTCTTCGCCTTCTCGGTGTCGATGCCCTGCACCAGCGTGCCGGTGATCTTGAACACCTTCCCCGACGGCTGCGCCTCGCCGGCGTCGAACGCCTTGAGCGAGATATCGCGACGGATCAGCTTCTCCTTGAAGACGTCGAGCGCGGCCTGCACCCGTTCCTCGGCGTTGGCGGTCAGCACGATGGCTTCTTCGCCCGACCACGCGATCGACGCCTCGGTGCCCTTGAAGTCGTAGCGCGAGTTCAGCTCCTTCTCCGCCTGATGCAGAGCGTTGTCGACCTCCTGACGGTCGACCTTGCTCACGACGTCGAATGACGAATCAGCCACACTGCGCTCCTGTCCTGTGAAGGTCCGGCGAACCCCGGGGCCGGTGCTACCGGCCATCGAGACAGTTCTACCCGCATGGGGTGTCAACCGGTGCTCGCAGGGGGTCTGTGCAGGCGGTTTGCAATGTCCCGGTGGGTACGATGTAAGCTGCTCAGCGCACCGGAAACGGCGCACACGGCAGATTGCCCGAGCGGCCAATGGGAGCGGACTGTAAATCCGTCGGCTTATGCCTACGTAGGTTCGAATCCTACATCTGCCACATCGAACCCCCGTCGATCATGAAGATCGGCGGGGGTTCCTTGGTTTGCGAGGATGCTCCCGCGCGTATACCGGTAGCCTCGGTATCAGGCGACCGATTCCAGGGGGTCGAACTCCGTCAAAATGGCCTTTGAGCTGCCGATTTGGTGCTCTGGGGCAGGAGTGTGTAATCTCGTTCAGGACGCCGGAGCACGGGGTCACGCTGATCGGCTTGCCGATACAGACTCTGTGCCACGTTGTCATGCCCCCTTAGCTCAGTCGGTAGAGCGTTTCCATGGTAAGGAAAAGGTCAACGGTTCGATTCCGTTAGGGGGCTCGCCGGATTGCCGGTGGTGAGCGGCTTACCGCGGCATCATCGGGATATTAGTCCGCCGTGGCGGTGTAGCTCAGTTGGTAGAGCAAACGACTCATAATCGTTGTGTCGCCGGTTCAAGTCCGGCCATCGCTACCAATTTCAACTCAGCCCAGACCGGAAAGAAGGCAAATCGTGGCCGCGAAGTCCACCGATGTCCGGCCAAAGATCACCTTGGCCTGCGACGAGTGCAAGCACCGCAACTACATCACCAAGAAGAACCGGCGTAACGACCCGGATCGCCTCGAGCTCAAGAAGTTCTGCCCGAACTGCGGAACCCACCGGGCGCACCGCGAGTCGCGCTAGTTTCTGAAACATCTGCCGAAGGCCGGACGAGAGTCCGGCCTTTGTGCTTTCCCGGTAAGTTCATGCGGAGTCGAGGCCGATGCGGCAATCGGACGTGTCACGTTTTGCGCCGGTCGACTTCGGTGAAGTCTTACGAGTGAGTAAGGTCCACGTTGTGACAGTGAACACCGGAACTCACGAAGCGGTCCCTGCCGCAGCCGCCGAATCATTCGATCCCGCCGCCCACGCGGCGTCGATGGTCGGCCACCACTACCGGGTCGACGACTATTACGAGGTCGGCCGCGAGAAGGTGCGCGAATACGCCCGGGCCGTGCAGGACTACCACCCGGTGCACTGGGACGAGGACATCGCGCGCGAGTACGGCCACGAGGGCTTGCTCGCCCCGCTCACCTTCATCTCCCTGGTGGGCATCCTCGCCCAGCGCAAACTGTTCGAGCAGATCGTGACCGGTTACGACCTGAGTCAGATCATGCAGACCGACCAGATCCTGGAATTCCACCGCCCCATTCGGGTGGGCGACCGGTTGACCTGCGATGTGTATCTCCATTCTTTCCGGCAGGCCTTCGGCGGCGACATCATCGTCACCAAGAACATCGTCACCGCCCAGGACGACGAATTGGTGCTCACCACCTACACCACCCTGATCGGCCGCAGCGGCGGTGACATCGATCCGCGGATGTCGGACGCGGTGCGGAACGTGCTCATGCACGGACTCGGCGAGGACGAGCCCGCCCATCACGCGCCGTCCGAGCTGGCCGTCGGGGTCACCCCCGACCCCATCACCAATCAACCCGAACCGACGCTCAGTGCGCACGCGCTGTCCTTCGACAGCGTGTCGGTCGGCGACGAGCTGCCCGCACGCGTGGTGCGGCTCACCCGCGGCGACCTGGTCAACTATGCCGGCGTCTCCGGCGACGCGAACCCCATCCACTGGAGCGACGAGGTCGTGCGGCTGGTCGGCCTGGACAACGTGGTCGCGCACGGGATGCTCACGATGGGTTTGGGCGGCGGTTTCGTCACGTCGTGGCTGGGCGATCCCGGCGCGGTGAAGGAATACAACGTCCGCTTCACCAGCCCTGTCTACGTCGGTTCCGACGTTCCGGCCGAGGTCGAATACACCGGCAA
Source organism: Nocardia sp. NPDC058633 (assembly GCF_042717045.1). Lineage (NCBI taxonomy): Bacteria > Bacillati > Actinomycetota > Actinomycetes > Mycobacteriales > Nocardiaceae > Nocardia > Nocardia sp. NPDC058633. Next base: position 177,312 of record NZ_JBHXRA010000003.1, on the reverse strand, counting down.
GGTGAAGTCGGTCGACCCGCAGACCCGCAGCGCCGTTGTCGCCATTACGGCGAAGTCGGCGGGCAAGAAGATCTTCGGCCGCGCCACGGCAACCGTTCAGCTGTCGTGACCTGGTCGAGTGTTGGCGGATTGGCGATAACCGCAAGCGGTAACGTATAGTCGGGACTCTGGGGTCACGAGATGCTGCGCGCTGATCTTCCCGAGGGTCTAATCCTCATGGAAGCGGCGCGCATGTTGTGTGACACTGGGGACAACCGAATATCGAATGTGGTTGGGCACAACAGCTCAGGCTGGTCCAACCGAAGGGGCGTAGCTCAATTGGCAGAGCAGCGGTCTCCAAAACCGCAGGTTGCAGGTTCAAGTCCTGTCGCCCCTGCCCTGAATGCCAGCGACGAGAGAGGATCGACGTGAGCGACGAGCGGGACACTCGCGAAGACGGCGAGGACACCGCCGCTGCCACTCGACCGAGTGGCAAGCGGTCTGCTCGTCGTGTGCGCGCGTCGGATGCTCCGGCAGACACCGGATCGGTGGCCACGCTCGATCGGCCGTCGGCATCGCGCAAGGCAGACAAAACTGCCGGCAAGTCGGGCAACCCGTTCAAGCGGCTGCTCAGGTTCCTGCGAGAGGTCATCGCGGAACTGCGCAAGGTGATCTGGCCCAACCGGAAGCAGATGGTCACTTATACGGCCGTCGTTCTGGTGTTCGTGGTCTTCATGGTCGCGTTCATCGCCGGTATCGACGTGGCGTTCGTCAAGGGTGTCGACTGGCTGTTCGGCTGATCGCCGACACCCACGCCGGTAGCCGACCCCGGGCCGGAACGACGGAGTGTGCCTCCGCGCACCCGGCCCGGCCCAGAGGATGTACGTGACGACACAGGAAGCGAGTGCCTCAGTGAGCACCCCGGAGAACGACACCAACGACGAGTTCCCGGTTGACGACACTGTCGTGGCGGAAACCGCCACCGACGAGGTCGAGGCCGCCGAGCCCGCCGCTGCCGACGACGCCGCGGCCGACGAGGTTGTCGTCGACGAAGCCGTGATCGACGAAGTCGCCACCGAGGACGATCCCGAGGCCGACCCGATCGAGTCGATGAAGACCAAGCTGCGCCGCGTGCCCGGCGACTGGTACGTCGTGCACTCCTACGCGGGCTACGAGAACAAGGTCAAGACCAACCTCGAGACCCGCGTGCAGAACCTCGGCCTCGAGGACTACATCTTCCAGGTCGAGGTACCGACCGAAGAGGTCACCGAGATCAAGAACGGCCAGAAGAAGAACGTCAACCGCAAGGTGCTGCCGGGCTACATCCTGGTCCGGATGGAACTGAACAACGAGTCGTGGGGCGCGGTCCGCAACACCCCCGGCGTCACCGGTTTCGTCGGTATGACCGGCGGTGGCCCCGGCGCCAAGCCGACCCCGCTGACCATCAACGAGGTCGTGAAGTTCCTGGTCCCGGCCGGTGCGCAGGCGCAGAAGAAGGCCGCCGCGGCCGCCGCCGGTGGTTCGGATGCCGGTAGCTCGGCTTCGGGCAAGCCCACCATCGAGGTCGACTTCGAGGTCGGCGAGTCGGTCACCGTCATGGACGGCCCGTTCGCCACGCTGCCCGCGTCGATCTCCGAGGTCAACGCCGAGCAGCAGAAGCTCAAGGTGCTCGTGTCGATCTTCGGTCGTGAGACCCCGGTCGAGCTGAACTTCACCCAGGTCTCCAAGATCTAGGATTTTCCACACTCACGTCGACGGCACCGCCTACGAGCGGTGCCGTTGGCGTTTGTGCTGGTCGCCACCCGATTGCTGGGTCGCGGGTCAGGTCGAGTAGAGTGTGATGGTTCGTGTTCTGACTTCCCCGCAGTACTTGTCGGGGCATAGTCGTGCGCGGATACGAGGCTTACGGCAACCGTAAGGAACCGAACCCCAGAAAGCCAAGGAAGAAAGATGCCCCCCAAGAAGAAGAAGCTCGCCGGGATCATCAAGCTGCAGATCCAGGCCGGCGCAGCCAACCCGGCACCGCCGGTCGGCCCCGCGCTCGGTCAGCACGGCGTCAACATCATGGAGTTCTGCAAGGCGTACAACGCCGCGACCGAGTCGCAGCGTGGCAACGTCATTCCGGTCGAGATCTCGGTGTACGAGGACCGGTCGTTCGACTTCAAGCTGAAGACCCCGCCTGCCGCTCGCCTGCTGCTCAAGGCCGCCGGTGTGCAGAAGGGCTCCGCTGAGCCGCACAAGACCAAGGTCGCCAAGGTCACGATGGACCAGGTCCGCGAGATCGCCAAGACCAAGGCCGAGGATCTCAACGCCACCGATCTCGATCAGGCCGCGAAGATCATCGCCGGTACCGCGCGTTCGATGGGTATCACCGTCGAAGGCTGAGCGAACTCGCTCGCAATGTGGGAGGGCCGGCCAGGCCCGAACAAACCACATCTGAACTCAGAAACTTAAGGACAGAAAATCATGGCAAAACGAAGCAAGGCGTACCTCGCCGCTGCTGAGAAGGTCGATCGCGACAACCTGTACTCCCCGCTGGCCGCCGCGCGCCTGGCGAAGGAGACCGCGACCACCAAGACCGACGCGACCGTCGAGGTCGCCGTCCGTCTCGGCGTCGATCCCCGCAAGGCCGACCAGATGGTCCGTGGCACCGTCAACCTGCCGCACGGCACCGGTAAGACCGCCCGCGTCATCGTGTTCGCCGCGGGCGAGAAGGCTTCCGAGGCCGAGGCCGCGGGCGCCGACGCCGTGGGCGCCGAGGACCTGATCGAGCGGATCCAGGGCGGCTGGCTCGACTTCGACGCCGCGATCGCCACCCCGGACCAGATGGCCAAGGTCGGCCGCATCGCGCGTGTCCTCGGCCCGCGTGGTTTGATGCCGAACCCGAAGACGGGCACCGTCACCAACGATGTGACCAAGGCCGTCAACGAGATCAAGGGCGGCAAGATCAACTTCCGCGTCGACAAGCAGGCCAACCTGCACTTCGTTATCGGCAAGGCGTCCTTCGACGACGCCAAGCTGGTGGAGAACTACGGCGCCGCGCTGGACGAGATCCTGCGTGTGAAGCCGTCGACCGCCAAGGGTCGCTACGTCAAGAAGATCACGGTTTCGACGAACACCGGACCGGGCATCCCGGTGGACCCGAACCGCACCCGCAACCTCCTCGACGAGGATGCGTGAGCTTCAGCTGACAGGTAACCCCTGACTCACCGCGAGGGTGGGAACGCGTCACGCGTTCCCACCCTCGCGGCGTTCGGGGGGCAGGCCCGCTACCGGTCAGTCCTTCTCGCGCCAGCCGAGCAGCACCGACTCGCCCTCCTGCGGCTTCCACGGCAGGAAGATCGCGACGATCGCCGCGCAGACGACCACCGCGCCGCTGGCCACGAGCGCGGCGGTGTGCGAACCCTGCAGGGTGGCTGTCTTCATCGCCACGATGAGATTCTCGCGCTGGGTCTCGAAGAACGGCGCGAGTTCGCGCTTGCGCAGCTCCAGCACGCTCAGTGGACTGGCTTTGACCAGGCTCTTCTCGCTGTCGTTCATGATGCCCACTGGGATGGCGTCGATGCGCGCGGCGATGCTGGTGGTGTAGTACGAGGCCACGATCGAGCCCAGAACCGCGACGCCGAGGGTGCCGCCGACCTCTCGGGTGGTGTCGTTGACAGCCGAGCCCGCACCCGCTTCGTCGAGTGGCAGCGAGGACATGATCGACTCGGTGGCGGGCCCTTGCACGATGCCGAGCCCGAACGCCATCGACACCATCGAGGGCAGCACCCCGAGGAGATAGGTGCTGTCGACGGTGACGCGGCTGGCCAGATAGAGCCCGAGTCCGGTGAGCAGCAGGCCGAACACGATCACCGCGGTGGTGCCGATGCGTTGGGCGAGCAGCGTGGCGATCGGCGCGCCGATGGCGATCGAGATCGCGAACGGCAGTGAGGCGATACCGAATTCGAGTGGGGTGTATTCGCGCACGCCTTGGAAATACTGCGTGATCAGGAACAGGAACCCGAACATCGAGAAGTAGCCGATGGCGATCGCGAGCGCGGGCAACGAGAATCGGCGGTTGCGGAACAGGCGCATATCGAGAATCGGTGCGGCAGTGCGCAATTCCCAGGTGACGAAGGCGGCCAGCAGGACGGTGCCCAGCGCCGCGGTGCCCAGCGTGGTGAGCGAGAGCCAACCATTGTGCGGCGCTTCGATAATCGACCACACCAGCAGTGTGATTCCCGCGATCGAGAGCCCGATGCCGATCAGATCGAGCTTGCCGATGTGATCGGCGCGTGATTCGGGCACCCAGATCAGCGTCGCGACGAGGGCGACCAGTGCCACCGGCACGTTGATCCAGAACACCGAATGCCAGCTGAAATGCTCGAGCAGCCAGCCGCCCGAGATCGGGCCGATGGCGATCGCGAACCCGGCCATGGCGGTCCACGCGGCGATGGCCAGCGCGCGTTCGCGCCGGTCGGTGAAGATGTTGATGATCAGGGCCAGGGTGGCGGGGAAGACCGCGGCGGCGAACACGCCCATCGCGGCTCTGGCGACGATGACCTGAGTCATCGACTCGGCCAGCGCGCCGCCGACCGACATCGCCGCGATACCGACGAGGCCGACGATCATGATTCGACGGCGACCGTAGCGGTCGCCGAGGTTGCCAGCCGCCAGCAGCAGGCCGGCGAAGGTGAGGGTGTAGGCGTCGACGACCCACTGCAGCCCGGAGACTCCGGTCCGTAGTTGGACGCCGATCGAGGGGAGGGCGACATTGACGATGGTGTTGTCGAGTACCACCAGCAATTCGGCCAGACAGATGACGACGAGCGCGAGAATCCGCTGCGAACGTCGGTCCAGCAGCGTTGGTGGAGCGACTATGGAGGTTGCCATAGCATTGGAGTGAACCAGATTACTGTCACTGGACGTAACACCTTCTTTGTAGGATCACTGACACATCTGAGTGATGAAGTGGTCTGTGTCACAAGAAATCCGCCCGAATCGGGCCGCTGGCACCCGTTTTGGCAGATGGGCCCCGGTGCGGGTACAGTGATCAACGGTCATGCGGGATGTGCATACATCGTCGAAGACCACACCCATTCGTTCTACCGAAGACCGTTGGTCGTTGATGCCGAATTTCTCGGTGTCGATCGAAGGTCCGGCGACATTGCCGGCGACCCACGCAGGGAGAGCTGAGGCCGAAGATATTTTGCGCCCCGGTACGCCTTGCGTCCGGGGCGTTCGTTTTGTCGCCGGCCCCTGATTCGGTAGTGCACCAACGAAACCGACATCAGAGAGGAGGCGAAGTATGGCGAAACCTGAAAAGGTCACCGCTGTCGCGGAGATCGCGGAGCAGTTCAAGAACTCCACGGCCACTGTTGTCACGGAATACCGTGGCCTGTCGGTCGGCAAGCTCACCGAGCTGCGTCGTGCGCTCGGCGCCGACGCCACGTACTCCGTCGCCAAGAACACCCTGGTCAAGATCGCGGCCGCGGAAGCGGGCGTCGAGGGCCTGGACGACTTGTTCGTCGGACCGACCGCCATCACCTTCATTTCGGGTGAGCCCGTCCTGGCCGCGAAGGCCCTCAAGACCTTCGCCAAGGACAACAAGGCACTCGTCATCAAGGGTGGCTACATGGACGGCGCTGCGCTGTCCGTGGCCGAGGTCGAGAAGATCGCCGACCTGGAGACCCGTGAGGTCCTGCTGGCCAAGCTGGCAGGCGCGATGAAGGGCAACCTGTCCAAGGCGGCCGGTCTGTTCAACGCTCCCGCAGGTCAGGTGGCCCGTCTGGCCGCCGCGCTGCAGGAGAAGAAGCAGGCTGCCGAAGGCGCTGCCGAGTAATACCCCCGCTCGGGTATTACGCCCGCGCGCACAGACATTCACCACCGAAAGGAACAAATCATGGCCAAGCTGTCCACTGAAGAGCTGCTCGACGTTTTCTCCGAGATGACCCTGCTGGAGCTGTCCTCCTTCGTGAAGGCGTTCGAGGACAAGTTCGAGGTCACCGCTGCTGCCCCCGTCGCCGTTGCCGCCGTCGGTGGCGCTGCCCCGGCCGAGGCCGCTGAGGAGCAGGACGAGTTCGACGTCATCCTCGAGGGTGCCGGCGACAAGAAGATCCAGGTCATCAAGGTGGTCCGTGAGATCGTCTCGGGCCTGGGCCTGAAGGAAGCCAAGGACCTGGTCGAGGGCGCCCCGAAGCCGATCCTGGAGAAGGTCGCCAAGGATGCCGCCGAGGCCGCCAAGGCGAAGCTCGAAGAGGCCGGCGCCAAGGTTTCCGTCAAGTAATTCGGAACCAGTGCTGTTGTTGTGAACGGGCGGTCCCTCGGGGCCGCCCGTTTGCTATTTGTCCGGACATGCGAAAGTGATCCGGGTCGTAGGAACCGCGGCAGGTTACTCTTCAGTCATGTAGGGGTGTGCCCCGTCTCACTGATGGGTTACAGTGACCGGACCCACAAGAGTCGTAGCGCACCGCCGTGATGTGAGCGCGCGGGAACGCGGGTGGGGTGCTCGCAGGGATCAATGGAGGTAGCAGTGGGCGTCGAGGTCAGAACCGAGGGTGTAACCAAATCCTTCGGTTCACAGCGAATTTGGCAGGACGTGTCGATCACGCTCCCTTCGGGTGAGGTCAGTGCGTTGCTCGGCCCCTCGGGTACGGGTAAGTCGGTCTTCCTGAAGTCGCTCATCGGTCTGCTGCGACCCGAGCGCGGGTCCATCTTCATCGATGGCACCGACATCATGACCTGCTCCAACAAGGAGCTCTACGAGATCCGCAAACTGTTCGGCGTCCTTTTCCAGGACGGCGCGCTGTTCGGCTCGATGAATTTGTACGACAACATCGCTTTCCCGCTTCGTGAGCACACGAAGAAGACGGAATCCGAGATCCGCCGAGTCGTCATGGAGAAGCTCGAGCTGACCGGTCTGCTCGGCGCAGAGAACAAGCTGCCCGGTGAGATCTCCGGCGGTATGCGCAAGCGCGCCGGTCTGGCCCGCGCGCTGGTTCTCGACCCGCAGATCATCCTCGTCGACGAGCCCGACTCGGGCCTGGACCCGGTGCGTACCTCGTACCTGGCCCAGCTGCTGCTCAACATCAACGCGCAGATCGACGCGACGATCCTCATCGTGACGCACAACATCAACCTGGCCCGTACCGTGCCGGACAACATCGGCATGCTCTTCCGTCGCCAGTTGGTCATGTTCGGTCCCCGTGAGGTGCTGCTCACCAGCGAGGAGCCGGTGGTCAAGCAGTTCCTCAACGGCCGCATGATCGGCCCGATCGGTATGTCCGAGGAGAAGGACGAGGCGCAGATGGCGCGCGAGCAGGCGCTCGTCGACGCCGGTCACCACCACGGTGGCGCCGAGGAGATCGACGGCATCATCCCGCAGATGAAGGCCGAGCCGGGCATGCCCGCCCGCCAGGCGGTGTTCCGTCGTCAGGCGCGCGTGCGCGAGATCATCCACACGCTGCCGCACGCGGCGCAGGTGGCGATCCGCGAGTCACTGGATTCCTCCGATGACACCCAGGTGATGGCGGCCTACGGCGGCAGCGACCAGCCCACCGAAACCTTCAAGGCGGTTCCGCACGGCCAGATCAACGGCTGAGCCACTTTCGCACCTCGGATGAGCCCCGGCCACGGCCGGGGCTCATTTGCGTGACAGGCCGGAAAACAGCTGCTGACCGGCCGCTGCGACGGTTGGCGTACACGGCGTGTCGCGGGTAAAATGACCGCGGTTCGAGACCGGGGATATCCAGCGTCCCAGGCGATCTCACTTCGCGAACAGACCGCCCCGCGGCACTTGACGAGGCGCGCGCGAACCGTCACCCTATTCACAACAGCGTGAGCTGTTGAGGGGCACCAGCGGTCGGCTAGAAGTTGGCCCGGCGCCGAAGGAACCCGACGCAGCCAGCGTCCACGGGCTTCGGCGCGTTATCCGTGCGAGCGGTCACACGGATGGTATGTTGACACTCCCTTGTCTAGGGGTGTAAGTTTGGACGTTGCGCTGGCTGCCTCCTGTCCACACCTTGATTCGCACTCGTGAGTTCCACCCTTCCGGTGTTACTTCCGCTGCTGCCTGTTCAGGTTTCGTTCGGGTTGTAACCAGCGGAACTCGTAGCAGACAAGCGACGGTCGCGGACCACCACGCGACGCGCGTGAGGTGCTGGAAGGACGCATCTTGGCAGTCTCCACCCAGACCAAGGCTGGTATCCCCGGAGCCCCGTTGAGGGTTTCGTTCGCGAAGATCCGAGAGCCCTTGGAGGTGCCCGGACTTCTCGACCTACAAACGGACTCGTTCGCCTGGTTGGTCGGTACACCCGACTGGCGCGAGAAGGCAGCCGCTCGCGGCGATGTCGGTCTCGCAGGCGGCCTCGAGGAGGTGCTCGAAGAGCTCTCTCCGATCGAGGACTTCTCCGGTTCCATGTCCCTGTCGTTCTCTGATCCGCGCTTCGAAGAGGTCAAGGCCTCCATCGACGAGTGCAAAGAGAAGGACATGACCTACGCGGCGCCGTTGTTCGTCACCGCGGAGTTCATCAACAACAACACCGGCGAGATCAAGAGCCAGACGGTGTTCATGGGCGATTTCCCCATGATGACCGACAAGGGCACCTTCATCATCAACGGCACCGAGCGTGTCGTCGTCTCTCAGCTGGTCCGTTCCCCGGGCGTCTACTTCGATCACAACATCGACAAGACCACCGAGAAGGACCTGCACAGCGTGCGCGTGATTCCGTCGCGCGGCGCGTGGCTGGAGTTCGACGTCGACAAGCGCGACACCGTCGGTGTCCGTATCGACCGCAAGCGTCGTCAGCCGGTTACCGTGCTGCTCAAGGCGCTGGGTTGGACGACCGAGGAGATCGTCGAGCGTTTCGGCTTCTCCGAGATCATGATGTCCACCCTGGAGAAGGACAGCACGCCCGGCCAGGACGAGGCGCTGCTCGATATCTACCGCAAGCTGCGTCCGGGCGAGCCGCCGACCAAGGAGTCCGCGCAGACTCTGCTGGAGAACCTGTTCTTCAAGGAGAAGCGCTACGACCTGGCTCGCGTGGGTCGTTACAAGATCAACAAGAAGCTCGGCATCCACGTGCACGAGCCGGTGACCTCCTCGGTTCTCACCAAGGAAGACATCGTCGACACCATCGAGTACCTGGTGCGCCTGCACGCCGGTGACCGCACGATGACCGCCCCCGGCGGTGAAGAGGTCCCCGTCGAGATCGACGACATCGACCACTTCGGTAACCGTCGTCTGCGCACCGTCGGTGAGCTCATCCAGAACCAGATCCGCGTGGGCCTGTCCCGCATGGAGCGTGTCGTTCGTGAGCGGATGACGACTCAGGACGTCGAGGCGATCACGCCGCAGACCCTGATCAACATCCGCCCGGTTGTCGCGGCGATCAAGGAGTTCTTCGGAACTTCGCAGCTGTCGCAGTTCATGGACCAGAACAACCCGCTGTCGGGTCTGACCCACAAGCGCCGCCTGTCGGCGCTGGGCCCCGGTGGTCTGTCCCGTGAGCGTGCGGGTCTGGAAGTTCGTGACGTCCACCCGTCGCACTACGGCCGCATGTGCCCGATCGAGACCCCGGAAGGCCCGAACATCGGCCTGATCGGTTCGCTGTCGGTGTACGCGCGGGTCAACCCGTTCGGCTTCATCGAGACCCCGTACCAGAAGGTCGTCGACGGCAAGGTCACCGACGTGGTCAAGTACCTGACCGCCGACGAGGAAGACCGCTACGTTCGCGCGCAGGCCAACTCCCCGGTCGACGCCGAAGGTCGCTTCCTCGAGGAGAAGGTGCTCGTCCGCCGTCAGGGCGAAGAGGTCGAGTTCGTGTCGCCGGCGCAGGTCGACTTCATGGACATCTCGCCGCGCCAGATGGTGTCGGTCGCGACGGCCATGATCCCGTTCCTCGAGCACGACGATGCCAACCGTGCCCTCATGGGCGCGAACATGCAGCGTCAGGCCGTGCCGCTGATCCGTTCCGAGTCCCCGATCGTGGGCACCGGTATGGAGCTGCGCGCTGCCGTCGACGCCGGCGACGTTGTCATCAACGAGAAGCCCGGTGTGGTCGAAGAGGTCTCGGCCGATTACGTCACGGTGATGGCCGACGACGGCAGCCGCAAGTCCTACCGGATGCGCAAGTTCAACCGGTCGAACCAGGGCACCTGCTCGAACCAGCGTCCGATCGTGGACGAGGGCGATCGGGTAGAGAAGGGGCAGGTCCTCGCGGACGGCCCCTGCACCGAGAACGGTGAGATGGCGCTGGGCAAGAACTTGCTCGTCGCGATCATGCCGTGGGAAGGCCACAACTACGAGGACGCGATCATCTTGTCGCAGCGCCTCGTGGAAGAGGACGTTCTCACCTCGATCCACATCGAAGAGCACGAGATCGATGCCCGCGACACCAAGCTCGGTGCCGAGGAGATCACTCGGGATATCCCGAACGTCTCCGACGAGGTCCTGGCCGACCTCGACGAGCGCGGCATCATCCGCATCGGTGCCGAGGTTCGCGACGGCGACATCCTGGTCGGCAAGGTCACGCCCAAGGGCGAGACCGAGCTCACCCCGGAAGAGCGTCTGCTGCGCGCCATCTTCGGCGAGAAGGCTCGCGAAGTTCGCGACACCTCGCTGAAGGTGCCCCACGGTGAGTCCGGCAAGGTCATCGGCATTCGCGTGTTCTCGCGTGAAGACGACGACGATCTGCCTCCCGGTGTGAACGAGCTGGTCCGCGTCTACGTGGCCCAGAAGCGCAAGATCCAGGACGGCGACAAGCTCGCCGGTCGCCACGGCAACAAGGGCGTCATCGGCAAGATCCTCCCCATCGAGGACATGCCGTTCATGCCCGACGGCACGCCGGTCGACATCATCCTGAACACCCACGGTGTGCCCCGTCGTATGAACATCGGCCAGATCCTGGAAACCCATCTCGGGTGGATCGGTAAGGCCGGCTGGAACATCGACGTGGCCACGGACGGTACGCGTCCCGATTGGGCGGCCACGCTGCCCGAGGAGATGCTGTCGGCACCCGCCGACTCGAACATCGCCACGCCCGTCTTCGACGGTGCCAAGGATGACGAGCTGACCGGTCTGCTCGGCTCGACCCTGCCCAACCGTGACGGTGAGCGAATGGTCAACGCCGACGGTAAGTCGACGCTGTTCGACGGTCGTTCGGGTGAGCCGTTCCCGTACCCGGTCGCGGTCGGTTACATGTACATCCTGAAGCTGCACCACCTGGTCGACGACAAGATCCACGCCCGTTCGACCGGTCCGTACTCGATGATCACCCAGCAGCCGCTGGGTGGTAAGGCGCAGTTCGGTGGTCAGCGATTCGGTGAGATGGAGTGCTGGGCCATGCAGGCCTACGGTGCGGCGTACACGCTGCAGGAACTCCTGACCATCAAGTCCGACGACGTCGTCGGCCGCGTGAAGGTCTACGAGGCCATCGTCAAGGGCGAGAACATTCCGGAGCCGGGCATTCCGGAGTCGTTCAAGGTGCTCCTCAAGGAACTCCAGTCACTGTGCCTCAACGTCGAGGTGCTGTCTTCGGACGGCGCCGCGATCGAGATGGGTGGCGGCGAAGACGAGGATCTGGAGCGCGCTGCGGCGAACCTGGGCATCAACCTGTCCAGGAACGAAGCAGCAACCATCGACGATCTGGCGAACTAGGTGGTAAGCGCGGTGCGGCTGTCCCGTGGAAAGGGCAGTCGCACCGCGCCCCGCGCTCGACCAAACTAGTGAACTTTTGCTCGAATTCGACCCGAATAGGGGAAAGGAAGTTACGTGCTAGACGTCAACTTCTTCGATGAACTCCGGATCGGCCTTGCCTCCGCCGATGACATCCGCCAGTGGTCTTTCGGCGAGGTGAAGAAGCCGGAGACCATCAACTACCGCACGCTCAAGCCGGAAAAGGACGGGCTCTTCTGCGAGAAGATCTTCGGTCCTACCCGGGACTGGGAGTGCTACTGCGGCAAGTACAAGCGTGTCCGCTTCAAGGGCATCATCTGTGAGCGCTGTGGCGTCGAGGTAACTCGCGCCAAGGTGCGTCGCGAGCGGATGGGCCACATCGAGTTGGCCGCTCCGGTTACTCACATCTGGTACTTCAAGGGCGTTCCGTCGCGCTTGGGTTACCTGCTCGACCTGGCGCCGAAGGATCTCGAGAAGATCATCTACTTCGCCGCCTACGTCATCGTCGGTGTCGACGAGGAGCTGCGTCACAACGAGCTCTCCACGCTCGAAGCCGAGATGGAGGTCGAGAAGAAGGCTGTCGCCGATCAGCGCGACGCCGACCTCGAGGCCCGCGCGCAGAAGCTCGAAGCCGACCTGGCCGAGCTGGAAGCCGAGGGCGCCAAGTCCGACGTGCGTCGCAAGGTCAAGGACGGCGGCGAGCGCGAAATGCGTCAGCTGCGCGACCGCTCGCAGCGTGAGCTGGACCGTCTCGACGAGATCTGGACCACCTTCACCAAGCTGTCGGTTCAGCAGCTCATCGTCGACGAGGTGCTCTACCGCGAGCTCGTCGACCGTTACGGCGAGTACTTCACCGGCGCCATGGGTGCGGAGTCCATCCAGAAGCTGATGGAGAACTTCGACATCAACGCCGAGGCCGAGAAGCTGCGCGAGACCATTCGCAGTGGCAAGGGCCAGAAGAAGCTGCGTGCGCTCAAGCGTCTGAAGGTCGTCGCGGCCTTCCAGACCAACGGCAACTCGCCCATGGGCATGGTGCTCGACGCTGTCCCGGTGATCCCGCCGGAGCTGCGTCCGATGGTTCAGCTCGACGGTGGCCGGTTCGCCACCTCCGACCTGAACGACCTGTACCGCCGCGTGATCAACCGCAACAACCGCCTCAAGCGACTGATCGATCTCGGTGCCCCCGAGATCATCGTCAACAACGAGAAGCGGATGCTGCAGGAGTCGGTCGACGCACTGTTCGACAACGGCCGTCGTGGCCGTCCGGTCACCGGACCGGGTAACCGCCCGCTGAAGTCGCTGAGCGATCTGCTCAAGGGCAAGCAGGGTCGTTTCCGTCAGAACCTGCTCGGCAAGCGCGTCGACTACTCGGGCCGTTCGGTCATTGTCGTCGGTCCGCAGCTGAAGCTGCACCAGTGTGGTCTGCCGAAGCTGATGGCGCTCGAGCTGTTCAAGCCGTTCGTCATGAAGCGTCTGGTCGATCTCAACCACGCGCAGAACATCAAGTCCGCCAAGCGGATGGTCGAGCGTCAGCGTGCCCAGGTGTGGGATGTCCTCGAAGAGGTCATCGCCGAGCACCCGGTGATGCTGAACCGCGCGCCCACCCTGCACCGCCTGGGTATCCAGGCCTTCGAGCCCCAGCTGGTCGAAGGCAAGGCCATCCAGCTGCACCCGCTCGTGTGTGAGGCGTTCAACGCCGACTTCGACGGTGACCAGATGGCCGTGCACCTTCCGCTGTCCGCGGAGGCGCAGGCCGAGGCGCGCATCCTGATGCTGTCGTCGAACAACATCCTGTCCCCGGCGTCGGGTCGCCCGCTGGCGATGCCGCGTCTGGACATGGTGACGGGCCTGTTCTACCTGACCCGTCTCGACGAGGACGGTGCGGGCACCTACCGGGCCTCCGCCAAGGATGTGCCGGAGTACGGCGTGTACTCCTCGCCCGCCGAGGCGCAGATGGCCGTCGATCGTGGCGAGCTGACCGTGCGGTCCACCATCAAGGTGCGACTGACCGAGCAGCGCCCGCCGCGTGACATCGAAAGCGAGCTGTTCCCGGACGGCTGGAAGCGTGGCGAGGCCTGGCTGGCCGAGACCACGCTGGGTCGCGTGATCTTCAACGATCTGCTCCCGGCGGACTACGCGTTCATCAACGAGCCGATGCCGAAGAAGCGTCAGGCCACGATCATCAACGATCTCGCTGAGCGTTACCCGATGATCGTCGTCGCGCAGACCGTCGACAAGCTCAAGGACGCCGGTTTCTACTGGGCCACGCGTTCGGGTGTCACCGTCTCCATGTCGGACGTGCTCGTTCCGCCGGAGAAGCCCGAGATCATGGAACGCTACGAGGCCATGGCGGACCTGATCGAGAAGAAGTACCAGCGTGGTGCGCTCGATCACGCCGAGCGCAACAACGCGCTCGTCAAGATCTGGCAGGAAGCCACCGAGGAAGTGGGCGCCGCGCTGCGCACCCACTACCCGCCGGACAACCCGATCATCACGATCGTCGACTCCGGCGCCACGGGTAACTTCACCCAGACCCGTACCCTCGCGGGTATGAAGGGCCTGGTGACGAACCCGAAGGGTGAGTTCATCCCGCGCCCGATCAAGTCCTCGTTCCGTGAGGGCCTGACCGTGCTCGAGTACTTCATCAACACCCACGGTGCTCGTAAGGGTCTTGCCGACACCGCGCTGCGTACCGCCGACTCGGGTTACCTGACCCGTCGTCTGGTGGACGTGTCGCAGGACGTCATCGTCCGCGAAGAGGACTGTGGCACCGAGCGCGGCATCGTGGTGCCGATCGCGGAGAAGCTGGCCGACGGCACGATCATTCGTGACGCGCACGTCGAGACCTCGACCTTCGCTCGGACCCTGGCGTCCGACGCGGTCGACGCCAAGGGCAACGTCATCGTGGCGAAGGGCGCCGACCTCGGCGACCCCGCGCTGGAGGCGCTGCTCGAGGCCGGTATCACCGAGGTGAAGGTTCGCTCCGTGCTGACCTGCACCACCGGCACCGGCGTCTGCGCCACCTGCTACGGCCGTTCGATGGCCACCGGCAAGCTGGTCGATATCGGCGAGGCCGTCGGCATCGTCGCGGCCCAGTCCATCGGTGAGCCCGGTACCCAGCTGACCATGCGTACCTTCCACCAGGGTGGCGTCGCCGGCGACGACATCACCGGTGGTCTGCCGCGTGTTCAGGAGCTCTTCGAGGCCCGTGTCCCCAAGGGCAAGGCGCCGATCGCGGAGGTCTCGGGTCGGGTGCGTCTCGAGGACGACGACCGCTTCTACAAGATCACGATCATCCCTGATGACGGGTCCGAGGAAGTCGTCTACGACAAGCTCTCGAAGCGTCAACGTCTGCGTGTTTTCAAGCACGACGACGGCTCCGAGCGTCTGCTGGCCGACGGTGACCACGTGGAGGTGGGTCAGCAGTTGCTCGAGGGCGCTGCCGATCCGCACGAGGTGCTGCGCGTGATGGGTCCCCGTCAGGTGCAGGTCCACCTGGTCCACGAGGTCCAGGAGGTCTACCGCTCGCAGGGTGTGTCGATCCACGACAAGCACATCGAGGTCATCGTTCGCCAGATGCTGCGTCGCGTGACGATCATCGATTCGGGTGCGACCGAGTTCCTGCCCGGTTCGCTCACCGAGCGTGCCGAGTTCGAGAACTCGAACCGTCGCGTGGTGGCCGAAGGCCGCGAGCCGGCTTCGGGCCGTCCCGTGCTGATGGGTATCACCAAGGCGTCGCTGGCCACCGATTCGTGGCTGTCGGCGGCTTCCTTCCAGGAGACCACCCGAGTGCTGACGGACGCGGCCATCAACTGCCGCTCCGACAAGCTGATCGGCCTGAAGGAGAACGTGATCATCGGTAAGCTCATCCCGGCCGGTACCGGTATCAACCGTTACCGCAACATCCAGGTGCAGCCGACCGAAGAAGCCCGTGCCGCGGCGTACGCGGTGCCGTCCTACGACGACACCTACTACTCCCCGGACAGCTTCGGCTCCTCCACCGGCGCAGCGGTGCCGCTGGACGACTACGGCTTCAGCGACTACCGCTGAGCAGTAGGTAGGCAATAGATTTCGGCCCCCGCTCTTTCGAGAGCGGGGGCCGTTTTCATGAGTTGGTGCCCGGCACAACGCTGACGATCACTGAAGGGGAGTATCCCGACCGGTAGGCGATTCTGGGGCTTCGGCGGGTTCGGGGCGGGGGCGGGAGGGCGCTGTGCGGGCGTGGGTGGCGTAGAGGGTGAGGCCTACGAAGGTGAGCCCGCCGACGAGATTGCCGACGATGGTGGGGATTTCGTTCCAGATCAGGTAGTCGCCGACCGAGAAGTCACCGCCGAGGAGGAGGCCTGAAGGGAACAGGAACATGTTGACGATGGAATGTTCGAAACCCATGTAGAAGAACAGCATGATCGGCATCCACATCGCGATCACCTTGCCCGACACCGAGGTCGACATCATCGCGGCGACCACGCCGGTGGAGACCATCCAGTTGCACAGCACGGCCCGGATGAACAGTGTGAGCATGCCCGCGGCGCCGTGCTCGGCGTATCCGAGGGTCCTGGATTCGCCGATGTGGCCGAGCTTTTCGCCGACGATGCTGGGGTCGACCGAGAATCCCATGGTGAGGGTGATCGCCATCATCACCGCGACGGTGAACGCCCCGGCGAAGTTGCCGACGAAGACCAGTCCCCAGTTGCGCAGCATCGCGCGCACGGTGACTCCACGGCGCTTGTCGATCAAGGCCAGGGGAACCAGCGTGAAAACGCCGGTGAGTAGATCGAATCCGAGCAGGTAGAGCATGCAGAAGCCGACCGGAAAGAGCACGGCGCCGAGCAGTGGTTCGCCGGTGTTCACGGTGATGGTCACCGCGAACGCAGCGGAGAGGGCGAGGATCGCGCCTGCCATGTAGGCGCGAATCATGGTGTCGCGGGTGGACATGAACGCTTTGGCCTCGCCGGCGTCGATCATCTTCTCGACGAAATTCGCCGGTGTGAGATAGGACATGGAAACCCCTTCGTAGTACTTCCAGCGCAAAAGTTTTCGCTGTCGGGGTTGCCACGCGATCACCGGGGGTTGCCCTCGCGTCTACAGCACTCTGGTCTGGACAACAGCGGCCCTGCTCGGCAGGCATCCCATGACCGAGGAACAAGCCGCCGCCGTCTGCGGACCGGCATACTGATTGTGTAGTGCGGGTTCGGGCTTTTCCGGGAGCAGAGATCGATTTCTCGTGATAAGTCCGAGAAGTCAGGCGACCTTGATGGTGTGCGGGCCGACGCTCACACTGATGTCGACGTGACCGCCGAGTGCGCGGGCGTAGGCGCGGAGGGTGTCGAGTTCCATGGCCGCCAGGTCGCCGTTCTCGATCTGGGATATACGGGCCTGACTTACTCCGAGGGCAGCTGCGAGTTCGGCCTGTGTCTTTCCCACGGTCTGTCGGAGCTCCTTGAGATGGTGTCCGGCGATGCGGCCTGCCAACTGCTCGGCTGCGGCTGCCTGGACCTTCGGATCGTCCAGCTCAGGGTGCAGCCGGTGAGCTTCTTCTTTCACTTCGCGCCAGCTTCGTGCACCAGTCATCAGATCTCCTTCTCGCTATCGGCGCGATAGTCGGCGTACCGGAGCTCGGCCAGCGGAATCGCGTCGTCGTACCACTTGGACCAGCGGCCTGTTTTGTCGCCGCTGACCAGGATGATCGCATGGCGATCCGGATCGAACACGAACAGCATTCGGATTTCCGACCGACCACTCGAACCTGGACGCAACTCCTTCAGGTTCTTCAACCGACTGTGTTCGAGGGTATCGACCAGAGGTCTGCCCAGTGCCGGACCAACGGCGGCGAGTTGGTCCAGCGCTTGCTCGATCAAGGCTGCCGAGGCAGGGTCGGACTCGCACAGCTTGATGAACCAGTGGTCGACTGGCTCCAGTAGCACGATCTCCCATTCCACGCTCTCGAGTATAAGTCAGAGCTTATGGCGCTGGTTGGTTTTTCAAGCTCCGGGTTGGGAAGGTGTGTCGAGCTCTTCGAGGGTGTCGGCCGGTGTTTCGGGGTCGCCGAGTGCGGTGGTCGTGGGTTCGCCGAGGCGGACGGTGATGACGCCGATGAGAATCAGTGCGCCGCCGAGCAATTGGATCGGGCGGGGGGCTTCGCCGAGGAGGGCCCAGGCGAAGATGAGGGCGGCGAGGACTTCGGTGAGGGCTACGAAGGAGGCCAGGCGGGAGCCGAGGCGGCGGGTGGCGGCGATGCCGGTGACGTAGGCGATCGCGGCGGTGACGATGCCGATGAGAAGGATGGGGATCCACCAGGGGGTGGTGAAGTCCTCGAAGACGGCGGGGTCGGTGGTGGCGTGGAGGGGGACGATGCCGACGGCGCCCGCGAGGAGCAGAGCCAGGCCGCCGATCAGCAGGCCGCCCGCGGCCAGCACCGTGCCGGGCAGTGCGACGCCCTCGGCCGACAGCAGGAAATAGGCGGCGGCGCCGACCATCGAGCCCAGCGCCCACACGATGCCGATCGGGTCGGTGGAAACCCCGGACAGTACATCGAGGACCAGCATGAGGCCGGTGATGCCGAGGGCGGCGCCCGCGACGGTGGCGGCTCCCGGCTGCTGTCGATGGCGCGCCCACAGCCAGCCGACGACGGCGATCGGGGCGGCGAACTCGATCAGCAGCGCGGTGCCGACCTCCATGCGCGCGACCGCGTTGAAGTACGC
The DNA here is from genome assembly GCF_042717045.1 of Nocardia sp. NPDC058633. Classification (NCBI taxonomy): domain Bacteria; kingdom Bacillati; phylum Actinomycetota; class Actinomycetes; order Mycobacteriales; family Nocardiaceae; genus Nocardia; species Nocardia sp. NPDC058633. The sequence continues at coordinate 158,976 of NZ_JBHXRA010000003.1, read as the reverse complement.
GAGCTGGGTGCCCGCCACGGCGACCAGGCCGTAGAAGGCGATCAGGCTCGCGTTGGCGCGCACCAGTTGCCAATTTCGCTTCAGTTGGTGAATCGCCAAGGGCAACAGGACAACTCCGGCGAGCAGGACGCGTGCGGCCACTACCGCGGCCGCACTCCAACCCGCATCCATGAGCCCGCGCGCGAGGGGCCCCGACAGCCCGAACGAGGTCGCGGAGGCGAGGGCGAAGAACAGCCCGGTTCGGATCCGACTCGCCGCGCCGTCATGAGTCAAAGTCTCCATGACTAATGACGGTAAGTAGGCTGCGGTAATATGTCAACGTGGTTTTTGCTCATGACACCGAGGCGGCGCTGCTGGCGGCGGTCGAGCTGGTCAACTCCGCGGAAGATCCGGACACGCTCACCGAGACCGCCCAACTCGCGGAGTTCCTGCACCGGCACGTCTATACCGGCGCGCACGCCGACGACGCCGCGGAACTGGCGGCCGTGCGGGCCATCCGCGCGCCGTTGCGCCGGCTGCTCACCAGCGACCGGGACGCGGCCGTCATCCTGGTCAACGACACGCTCGCCGAGCATCGCGCCGTGCCGCAGCTCGTCCGCCACGGTGATATCGACTATCACGTCCACGCGGTGCCCCCCGAGGCCGCGTTGCCGGTCCGCATCGCCGTCGAAACCGCCATGGCCATGATCGACCTGATCCGCGCCGACGACCTGAGCCGTCTGACGGTCTGCGCCGACGACACCTGCGACGGCTTGGTGCTCGATCTGTCGCGCAACCGTTCACGCCGCTACTGCAGTACCGCCTGTGGTAATCGCAATGCCGTCGCGGCCTATCGCGCGCGCCAGAAGTAGCCCGCCGCAACGCCGTGGGGAGTAACCAGCTCGACAGCCTGTCCGTGAGTCCATCGAGCAGAGCCCGAACTCGAAATTCCTTACGGCAGTGAGAGTTTCCACATCAGCATGATCGGCGAGGTGATCGGAGTCGACTCGGCCGGCCGGTTGTTCACGCGCATCGGCCGGCTCACGTCGGGCAGACCGCCGGGTAGTGCCTGGCGGTACGAGAGTGCGGCTACCGCACCTTCGGGCACTTCTTTCCCGCCAGATGACACTTGTCCTCGAAGCCCGCGGGCAGCCAGGTCCCGTCCCTCAGCTGCGGGTGATGCGGGAAGTACTGCAGGGCAGCACTGACGAAAAGCAATGCTGCCCAAGGGGTTTGGATTTGTATCTGCTGGAGTTTGCCGTCTCGGTCGGGGAACCGGCAGCCGACCCGATCCGGCGCCGTGAGGTCGATGGACTCGAGCGCGGGCCAGTGCAGCGAGAACGATCGGTCGGGATTGGTGAGATGCAGGCGCCGGTTCGAGATCATCACTGTCCCGGCTCGCTCCGCCACCCAGCGTGGTTGCGCGGCGGCCGCTGCCTGCGTGCGGCGCGTTCGGTTCACGACGGCATTGCCCAACTGCGCGGCCGTGACGATCGGGTTCGGGCCGACGGCGGGGACTCGGCTACTGTCGCCCGTCGCCCGCCACGCGTACCAATTGACCGCGCCCTCGGCCAGCGCGACTTCCCCGGGCTCGGTCCGGACTCGTGTGGCGGTGTGGGGGACCAGCGCCACTTCGCCGCGTGCGAGGAGATCGGCCACTCCGCACGTGTACAGCAGGTAATCGTCGAACCACGTCCACCCGGCCTGTTCGGCCAGGGCGCGTTCGATATCGGCCAGCGGGTCGAACACCACTCTCATCACCACCCACCCGTGCGGACGTACTGCAGTCAACGGTAGCGGAGACCGGCGACAACCCGCCGTCGATGATCTCGAGCGTTCGCGCGGCGAGCGTCGCCACCTCGGCGATGGCGCCGACGGTGTCCTCGATCGGCACGATCTGTGAAACCCTGCTCACCTCGAACGCGGCGCAGCGACTACTCGCCTACCTGCGTGATCGGTACTCAACTCCTCGGTCCGCAGTGCAAGAGTAATCAGGGCGCCCCGGTGACATAGGCCAGCGCGGTGTCGATCGCGGGTTGACCACCGGCCAACGCGTACCCGGCGAGAGCGCCGATCGCCGCGCCTGCGACCGTGGCGACCGGGACGGTGATGAAGTCGAGGACGAACAGGCCGAGCGGGAAGCCGAGGACGAAACCGATGGCGGCTCCGATCGCGGCGCCCTCGATGATCTTCGGTTGCAGCCGTTGGGTTTCGGCGAAGAAACGTTCCTGAGCGCTGATGTCGCGCACCGGGGTGGCGGATTCGCTGACCGGGGTGAGGGTCAGGCTGGTGCCCTTCTCGTCGATCGACGGCGTGAGCGGCACGGTGTGCTCGCCGACGCGCACGAGCATCGGCAGCGCCGCGAGTACGGCACCCGATTCGTCGGTCAGCGTCACGACTTTCGCGTCGTGGACGAGGTGGAACCGGCCGGTGTCGACGCTGGTGACCACCGAGCGTCGATCATCGGTCGCGCTCACCTGGTAGGTCACGCCCTTGTCCACCCCGCGCAGCGAAGGTGCCTCGGCAGGCTGTTCGGCGACAACCGGAGCGGGCTCGGCGTGCCCGTTCCCGGCCGCCGCCACGATGACCCCCATGGCGAGCAGCGCCGCCCCGACCCCAGTGCCGATCCTCATCCCGCAAGCCTCCTGCTGCCTCATCCGGGCCTCGATCGCCCGTTCGTCGCGGCAAACCTAGCCGTTGCGCCCACTTTTCGAAAAGTCGGCGATCGGCAGGGGCGGGAAAATCAGCGCCGCGCATCCGATGGTTCGACGCCGATCCGTGGACGTCGCGCGAACTCCGGTGCGTGTTCGGGGCGCAGGCCGATGCCGCCGAGGTAGGCGGTGAGTCCGGCGAGCGCGGGCACGGCGTCGACCACGCGCAGCGGCAGGGGCGCGGTGTGCAGGGTGCCGCGCAACGCGGGCGCGATGAGCATCTCGTGCTCGCCACGCTGGGATCGTTGGGTGAAGCTCGCCGGCAGCATTCGCCTGCGCTGCACCTTTTCCAGGTCGGCGCAATGCACGGTGCCGTCGAGCAGCGGTTGCGCCAGGATGCGCGCGGCCGCCACGGCGTCCTGCACCGCCAGGTTGACGCCGACTCCGCCGACCGGTGACATCGTGTGCGCGGCATCGCCGATGCACAGCAGGCCGGGCACATGCCATCGGTCGAGCATGCCCACCGTGACCTCGAGCAGCGCGACGTCGTCCCAGGTCTGGATCGCCGCCGTCGCTTCGCTGGACCAGCCGAAGAGTTCAGTGACGCGATCACGCAGCCATCGCACGTCGTGCGCGGCGCGAAGCTGCGCGTCGCAGCCTTTTTCGATGATGTAGCCGGTCTGGTAGTAGTCGCCGCGGTCGATGGCGACCGCGGAGTTGCCGCTGGTGAAGCGGGCTTGCACAGCGCCGCCGTCGACGTCGTCGGTCGCCTTCGGAATACGGAAGAACCACATGTCCATCGGCACGTCTTCCATCCGTTGGCGCAGGCCCGCGGCCTCACGCACCACGGAATCGCGTCCATCGCAGGCGATCACGAGATCGGCGCGCAGTGCGTGTTCGACGCCGTCGGCATCGAGGTAGCGCACACCGGCCACCTTGCCCGCCTCGTCGATCAGTCCGGTCGCGGTCGAGCGCATGCGCAACGTGAAGCTCGGTTCTTCGGCCGCGGCGCTGGTGAGCAGGTCGAGGAAGTCCCATTGGGGCACCATGGCGATGTGTCGGTACTTGCCGGGAATCCTCGTGAGATCGGCGGCGACCACCATGCGGTCGCCCGCGTACATGCACATCCGGGTGAGCTCGGAGCGCGGCAACCTGGCGAACTCGGCGCCCAGGCCCAATTCGTCGATCAGTCGCACCGTCGACGGGTGCACGGTGTCGCCGCGGAAATCTCGGAGGAAGTCGGCGTGTTTTTCGAGCACAACGACGTCGACTCCGGCTCTGGCCAGCAGCAGGCCGACCATGGTGCCCGCGGGGCCACCGCCGACGACGCAGCAGGTGGTCTTTTCCATGAGTATCCCCCTCGATGAATGCCCGCCCGATTTCTACGACAAAGCGTAGTAGTCGATTCGGGGGCGCGTCCAGGGTTTGGTGAAAAGCCTTGACCGGACGACCTCGTCGAGCAATACTGAACTAGATGGTTCAGTATGACTTCCTGGATGCCTCGTTCGGGGCGCTCGCGGACCCCACCAGGCGGGGCATCCTCGAGCAACTCGGGCGTGGGCCCGCGAGTATCAGCGAGTTGGCCGAGCGGTTCGAGATGACCCTGACCGGCATCTCCAAGCACATCGGGTTGCTCGAGGACGCGGGCATGGTGGTCACCGAGAAGCGCGGGCGGGTCCGGTACTGCCGGATCTCCGAGCGCGTTTTCGATCGTGAGGTGGCCTGGATGCAGGGTTATCGGCAGATGCTCGAAGCCCGGATGGACCGTCTCGGTGAATTCCTGCAACGAACGGAGCCAGAGCAATGAGCACAACCACCAAGTCCACCGACAACGCCGTCATCACCTCCACCTCGGACCGCGAACTCCACATCGAACGCGATTTCGACGCGCCGCTGGACCGGGTCTGGGACGCCTACAGCCGCATCGAGCAGCTCTCGCGCTGGTGGGGACGCGGCCACGTGGTCGACGTCGAGCGCTGGGAGTTCCGCAAGGGCGGGCACTGGCGTTTCGTCGAACACGACGGCGACCAGTCCCACGGTTTCGAAGGCCGCTTCCGCGAGATCACCCCGAAGGAGCGCATCGTGCAGTCCTTCGAGTGGGACGGCATGCCCGCCCATATCTGCATCGACTCGACCACCTTCACCGACCTCGGTGACGGCCGCACCCGGGTCGCCACCGACAGCATCTTCCATACCGCCGAGGAATGCGCGGGCATGCTCGCCTCGGGCATGGAGGTCGGCCTCAACGACAGCTATCGGGCGCTGGACGCCCTGCTGGCAGGCTGAACCCGGCTCGGTCAGTGGCGGTCGCCGCCGGTGGCGCGTTTGCGCGGCTTCAGACGCAAGGGCGGTAGTGGTGGCGCGGGGATGCGCTCCTGGTGAGCGTGGCCCGCGACCCCGCCGAAGCGGTTGGTGTCGTGGGCTTCCCAGGCCTCGCGCGCGTCGACGATCTCCTCGTGGCTGCGGGCGACGAAGTTCCACCACATCACCAATTCCTCGGTGAACGAGGCGCCGCCGATCAGCGCGAAATGCGCGCCCGCGGCGGTCGAGAGCCGCAGCTCGGCGCGGTCGGTGCCCAGGTACAGCAGCGGGCCCGCGGTGAGCTCGATGCCCTCGACTTCCAGCGAGCCCTCGATCACCAGGACCGCGTGCTCGAACTCGCTCGCCAGCGGAAGCCGGACCTCGGCACCGGGATCGAGCACGATATCGGCCCCGACGATGGGGGTGTAGGCGTGCGCCGGTGAGGTGACACCGCCCAGTGAGCCGATCAGTACGGTGGCTCGCAGCCCGGGCTGCTCGTAGACGGGCAGTTCGCGATGCTGCTCGAAATGCGGCTCGACGCCGGTCGCGGTGCCGGGCAACGCGATCCACAGCTGCAGGCCGTTGCCCGCGGGCGCTCCCGGCACGGCGAACTCCGAATGCGCGATGCCGCGACCGGAGGTCATCAGGTTCAGCTGACCCGGCTCGATCTCCACATCGGAGCCCACGGAATCTCGATGCCGGATCCGGCCGTCGAGCGGCCAGGTCACCGTCTGCAACCCGATGTGTGGGTGCGGCAGGATGTCGGGGGAGGCGCCGGTCTGTGTGACGGTCGGCGACCCGAACCGGTCGAGAAAACACCACGCGCCGACGGTCGGCAGATCCCGTTGCGGCAGTGTGCGTTCCACATACACCCCGCGCACCCCGCCGAGCGGCACCTCCCTGGCCGGATACAGCTCGGCGACCGGCCCGGGGCCCGGTGAAGGCTCGCACAGCGCCTCGGTGGGATGCGCCTCCAGGTCACTCACGAGGGATGCCCTTGCCCACCACGTGAGCGTCGTACTCGGGATGCTTGTCCAGGTAGCCGCGGATGAACGGGCAGTGCGCGGTGATGGTGCGCCCGCGCGCGATCACGTCCTCGATCGCCTGCTTGGCCAGTACTCCGCCCAGCCCTTTGCCCGCGAAAGCGCCGTCGATCTCGGTGTGGACGAAGTCGGTGTCGTTGCCACGCTCGACGTACTCGGCGAAGCCGGCGGGTTCGCCGTCGAGGAACACGTCGTAGCGGTTCTGGGCCTCGTTGCGTGCCACGCGGCGCTCCGGTTCGGTAGAGGCCGGCTGCGCGGGGGTTGTCTCGGACATCTTCTTACGCTCCTTACGCACCGGGACGGGGTGCGCACTCAGGATCGACACGCGGTTGAACGCGCCGATCGTCACGGCGATCCACACGATCACCGAAATCTGTTCCTCGGACCAGTACTCGCGCGCGATCTCGTATTCGCGGTCGGTGTTCTCCTCGGCGGGCAGGGTGGTGACCGCTTCCGCGAGTCCGAGTGCGGCGCGGTCGGCGGCGGAGTAGGCCCCGCCGCGACGCCACGCGGGCAGCACGGTGATCTCCTGGGCCGACAGGCCGGCGCCGAGCGCGGCGCGCTCATGGACCGCCAGACAGTACGGGCAGCCGTTGATCTGCGACACCCGCAGGTTGATCAGCTCGATCAGCCGCCGATCGATCCCCGCGGCCGTGGCGGCCGCGCGTACTTCGGCGGCGACCGCACTGAGTGCCCTGAAAACAGCCGGGTGTTGCTTGTCGATCCACACACGGTCACGGCTTTCGGTCACCTTCGCGATAGTAGCGCCGCGCGCGGTGGGCCGCCGAGCCCCGGCACACCGTCAGCTATTCGCGCCCGGCGGAGGTGAACGACATGTCGGTGTACCGGTCGCCCGCCACCTCGCCGGCGATCGGGGCCAGCGCCGCGAGGTCGTCGGCCGAGAGTCCTACGGACGCCGCGGCGACGTTTTCGGTCAACCGGGTCCGCTTGCGGGTACCGGGGATCGGCACCACGGACAGGTTGTGCGCGGACGCCCTCGAGTGCACCCAGGCGAGCGCGACCTGGGCCTGGGTGATGTCGTGTGCCGCCGCGATCGCGGCCAGCGGCGCGAGCAATGCGGCGTTGTGCTCGGCGTTGTCGCCGGTGAAGCGCGGCTGGAACCGGCGGAAGTCCTCGGCGCCCAAGTCTTTCGCCGACCGGAAGGCGCCGGTGAGGAAACCGCGACCCAGCGGCGAGTACGGAACGAACGCCACACCCAGCTCGGCCGCCGCGGGCACCGCCGTGCGTTCCACGTCGCGGGAGAACAGCGACCACTCCGACTGCACCGCCGCGATCGGGTGCACCGCGTGCGCGGCGCGCAACTCGTCACCGGTCACCTCGGAGAGCCCGAGCGCGCGCACCTTGCCCGCCGCGACGAGTTCGGCCATCGCGGCGACCGTCTCCTCGATCGGCACCGCGGGGTCGCGTCGGTGCATGTAGTACAGATCGATGGTGTCGACGCCGAGCCTGCGCAGGCTGGCCTCGACCGACGCGCGGATGTAGGCGGGGGAGTTGTCGAAGCCGCGGTAGGTCGGGTCGTCGGCTTTGCGCACGAGACCGAATTTCGTGGCGATCACCAGGTTGTCGCGGTTGGCGCGCACGAAATCGGCCAGGAATCGCTCGTTGTGGCCCGAGCCGTACACATCGGCGGTGTCGAACAGGGAGACGCCGAGTTCGAGCGCGTGGTCGAGGGTGGCCCGCGATTCGGCCGCGTCGGTGTCGCCGTAGAACTCACTGATGCCCATGCAGCCGAGCCCCTGGGTGCCGACCGTCGGTCCGTCGGCGCCGAGAGTGGTGGTCGGCAGTGTCGCGGTGGTGCTCATGTGTCGCTTCCTTCGCTCGTGTGCACGGTGATCGTGGCGGGACGGACCACATCGGATCGGCCTTCGTAGACGCCGATCTTGTAGTCGAGAACAGCCACGGTCTGTTGCAGCTCCGCGATCTTGTCGAGCACGTCGGATCTGGTCTGCCGAAACATCTCCAGCCGCTGCGGGTAGGTCTGTTCACCGGCCCGCACCAGTTCGGCGTAGCGGATCATGTCGGCCACCGGCATGCCGGTGAGTCGCAGTCGACCGATCAGCGCCAGCCATTCGAGGTCGCGGTCGCTGAACCGGCGGTTGCCGGTGTGGTCGCGACCGATGTAGCCCATCAGCCCGATCCGCTCGTACCAGCGCAGAGTGTCGCGGCTGAGCCCCGAGCGTTGCGCCACCTGGCCGATCGAATACCTGGGCCGCTCGCGCTCGTCGGCGTCGCTGTCGGCGTGCGGTGCCGCGTCCTGATCCATCGTGCTCGTCCCTTCCCGTGGAACTTTCTAGACGGTATCGACCTGGAGTGCACTCCAAGCAATACCTGTTCGCACGGGAAGGGAGAAGTCAGCTGTAGTTCGGCAGCTCCTGGACGGCCCACTTGTTGCCGTCGGGGTCGGCGAAGAACGTGAACCGGCCCCAGCCCATGTCCTCGACGGGAGTGGCCTGCACGCCCGCGGCGATCAGCTGTTCATAGGCCTTGTCGGCGCTGGCCACGACCATCTGCATACCCTCGACGCTGCCCGGCGCGGCGCTGGTGAGCCCACGCCCGATGCAGATCGAACATCCCGACCCCGGCGGGGTGAGCTGGACGAACCGGATATCCGGGCTCGGAGTGTGGTCGTGATCGGCGTTGAAGCCGATGCTGGTGTAGAAATCCTTGGCCCGGTCGACATCGGTGACCGGGATGGCAACGAGTTCGATTTTCCAATCCATGCGGTCAAGCATCGTTGTGGTGTCCGACAGAAACAAGGTGCGGATCACATGTCCGTTGCGCGCAAGCCGGTGTGCCGGGGTCCTACGTAAACGTAGTGTGGATCACATGGCTGGTAAGGACATCGACCGCGTCAGGGCCCGCTCGGCTTGGGAAACGGTCAAGGAGAGCCCGGTGATCACCGCCATCGCGGTGGCTCCGGTGGTACTGGTGCTAGGGGTGGTGTGGGCGCTGACGAACGGGTTCGTCGCCTTCGTGCTCCTCGTGCTGCTCGGTGTGGGCATCCTCGTCGGAGGCAAGTTGCTGAAATGACCCGGCCGTGCCGGGGCGCTTCAGCGCGGCACGTGGAACGAGACGAGTTCGCCCGTGCCGGGACCGAGCTGTGCCCACGGTCGGTCGAATTCGAGCACTGCCAGCGCCGAGGTGGGGAACTTGCGGCTGAGTTCGGTCGCCTGGTCGGACTCGCGGTTGCCTGCCAGTTCCCAAGCCGTCCAGGGGATTCCGGGCACATGGCCGACGACGAGCAGCGTCGACACCGAGTCGTCGGTGAGCCCGATCAGCTCCATGAGGGTGTGCGGGTTCGCTTCGTAGATGTCGTCGGTGTACTCGACCGGCGCGGTGATGCCGCTGGCGGCCAGCGTCTGCCTGGTGCGCTCGGCGGTCGAGCAGCGCACGGCGTCGATCGGCGCCACGGTGGCGCGCAGCCAGTCCCCGGCCAGCGCCGCCTCCCGTTCGCCACGCGGTGCCAGCGGGCGCGCGTGGTCGTCGACATTGTCGGGATAGGCCGATTTTCCGTGCCGCATCAGAATCAGGGTCGCCACCATGTGACCACCGTAATCGTGGGCAGCGGTGAGGTCGCGGTCACACTCGAGGCACACTGAAAGCTGCGTCACCGATGATGCGTTCGCGGCTTACCCGCCGCGGGCCGTCGCGGAGACGCCTCGAGCCACCGACCACACATTTCGAGGATCTGCACCTATGGCCTACGTCATCACGCAGCGTTGTTGCAACGACGCCAGCTGCGTCACCGAATGCCCGGTCGACTGCATCCGCCCGACTCCGGATCAACCAGAGTTCGCCACGGCGGAGATGCTGTACATCGACCCTGACACCTGCATCGACTGTGGTGCCTGCGTCGACGCGTGCCCGGTGGACGCGATCTTCTCCGAAGACGATCTGCTCGCCTCGCTGTCCAGGTACCGCGAGATCAACGCGGCCTACTTCCAGCGCCACCCGCTCGAGTCGAACTTCGACCCACTGAGTACCCCGACCCGCCCGCCCAAGAGTCTGGGTACGCTGCGCGTCGCGATCGTCGGCGCCGGCCCGGCGGCCTGCTATGCCGCCGACGAACTGCTGCGGCGCAGCGATGTCGAGGTCGAGATGTTCGACCGGCTGCCGACTCCATGGGGTCTGGTCCGCGCGGGCGTCGCCCCCGATCACGCGGGGACCAAGGGCGTCGCCGAGATGTTCGAGTCGGCATTCCGCCGCGACACCCTGCAGTACTACCTCAATGTCGAGGTCGGTGAACACATCGATCACCAGGAACTGCTGGCGCACCACCACGCGGTGATCTACGCCGTCGGGGCCTCCAGCGACCGCTCGCTCGACATCCCCGGCGAGGATCTGCCCGGCAGCCATTCGGCGACCGAGTTCGTGGCCTGGTACAACGGTCACCCCGATTTCGCCGACCGCGAGTTCGACCTGTCCGGCGAGCGCGCGGTGATCGTCGGCAACGGCAACGTCGCCCTCGACGTGGCGCGCGTGCTCACCGGCGACCCGGACGAGCTCGCCAAGACCGACATCGCCGACCACGCGCTGGACGCCCTCCGTCGCAGCAATATTCGTGAGGTCGTGGTCCTCGGTCGACGCGGCCCGCTGCAAGCCGCGTACAGCTCGCCGGAGTTCCTCGCGCTCACGCATCGAAACAATGTCGATGTGATCGTCGATCCCGCCGATATCGAACTCGACCCGCACAGCCGCGCCATCCTCGACGATCCGAACATCGAGCCCTCGCTGCGCTTGAAGTACGAACTCGCGCAGGAGTATTCGACGGCGAAACCGGACCTTTCGAACAAGCGGATCGTCTTCCGCTACCTCGCCACGCCGACGGCCGTGCACGGGACCGACGCGGTCACCGCGCTCGAGTTCGTGCACAACGAACTGACCGAGGAGAACGGGCAATTGGTGGCCACCGCCACCGACCGCACCGAAACCATCGACGCCGGGCTGGTGCTGCGCTCCATCGGCTACCGCGGCGAACCCATCGCGGGCCTGCCCTTCGACGAGCGCCGCGGCACCGTGCCCAGCGAGCACGGTCGGGTCATCGAGGCGACCGAGCCCGTACCCGGTGTCTATGTCTCCGGCTGGATCAAGCGCGGCCCGCGCGGGGTGATCGGCTCCAACCGCGTCGACGCCGAGGAAACCGTCGAAGCGCTGATCGCCGACTTCATCGCGGGCAAGCTCACCGCGCCGACCGGCGACCGGGCCGCTCTGCGCGCCCTGCTCGCCGAACGTCAGCCCGAGCTGGTCGACCGTAAGGGCTGGAAGACCATCGACCAGGCCGAGAAGACCGCGGGCAAGGCGGCAGGTAGGCCACGGGTCAAGTTCACCACCCGCGCCGACCTGCTGAAAGCAGCCAAGGGCTAGCCGTGGATCCGGCAGGGGAACCCGCCCCTGCCGGGCTCGGCACCCGCCGCCCCGGCGGATACGGCGCCGGCGCCGAATTACACAGGCAGCGGCATGATCCGTACGACGGTCGTCGTGACGCCGCCGACCACGAACCACAGCCGTAGCACCATCTGACCGGTGCGGTCGCCCGGTTCGTGGCGCGCGCGCACGGTGATGTGCTCGCGGGCCAGCACCGGTGCCACGTACTCGATCACCGCGCGATGCGGTCCGGCGACGAGTTTGGGGAAGTCGACGAGGAACTGCTCGACGGCTTGCCAGTAGCAGGCGTTGTTGACGTGGTTGTACTGGTCGATATCGGTCGCGCGCACCGGGAACGGCAGGTCGGTGTCGGACTCGCGTGGTGCCGGATCGGTGAGATAGGGCCGCCAGCGCAGGCGGTGCTCGTCGGTGGAGCGGGCCAGGTAGGCGAGGCCGTCGTCGCTGATCCGAGCGGGGAGATTGCTCGATTCGCTGAGGTTGATCCAGAATCCCTCGGTCTCGATCAGCCCGCCGCGTTCGCTGGTGATCCGCGTGCGCATATTCGTCCACCGGGTCGACATCGACGAACACCAGCGCTCGAGATGGACGTGATCGGGCCAGACGACCGGGCGGATCACGTCGATGACGGTGCGGCGCACGATCCAGGTGGGGTCGGTGAGATGCAGGGCCGTCTGATTCAGCTCGTCCCACGCGATATCGGAGAGGTAGCGCGCCACGGCATCCAGGCGCAGTCGTTGATAAGGATCCACGTCGCCGGCCCGGACGGGCCACGCCGTGGCGAAACCCGTGCCCTCCTCGGGAAGCGGGGCCAGTGGCTGATCGAGTGACACGTGTGCTCCTTGCACGGCACACCGGGTGCGCCGCGACTTCTTGCGCGTAGTTCTGTAGACGACTTTACGGGTCGCAGATCACACCTTCGCGCCGAGTCGGGACTAGCGGTACCAGGTGTGGGTCACCAAGGGGGCGCCGACGCGGTTGTCCCACATGACAGACCTGTCCGCGCCCAGGTAGCCTGCAGTAATGGCCGGCGGAGCATTGGCGGGCTCGATGTTCGGGCGCTATGAGATTCGCAGACTTCTCGGAGTCGGCGGTATGGGGGAGGTCTACGAGGCCTACGACACTTCCAAGAATCGTGTCGTCGCCCTCAAGATGCTCAACCGCGAACTCGCGACCGACCCCACCTTCGTGCAGCGCTTCCGCCGCGAATCGCACGCCATGGCGAGTGTGCAGGAACCGCACGTCATCCCGGTACACGACTGGGGCGAGGTCGACGGCGTGCTCTACATCGACATGCGCCTGGTCAAGGGCGTCGATCTCAAGGAGCGGCTGCAGCAGTACGGCAGGCTCACGCCCGTCGAGGCGGTGCAGGTGGTCGAGCAGATCGCGTTCGCGCTCGACGCCGCGCACGAGGTCGGTCTGGTCCACCGCGACGTGAAACCGGGCAACATCCTGCTCACCGGCAACCTGTTCGCGTACCTGGTCGACTTCGGCATCGCCCACACCGCCACCGATCCGCAGCTCACCAGCGCGGGCAGTGCCGTCGGCTCGATGGCGTACATGGCGCCGGAACGGTTCGACAGTGTGCCGATGTCGCCGTCGGTGGACACCTACGCGCTCACCTGTGTGCTCTACGAATGCCTGGTCGGCCGGGTGCCGTTCCCGGTGAACAGCCTCGCGGGCGCGATCGGCTCGCATCAGATGGCGCCCGCCCCACGCCCCAGCGCCGCCGATCCCACGCTGAGCACCTTCGACCCGGTCGTCGAGCGTGGCATGGCCAAACGTCCCGACCAGCGCTACGCCTCGCCCATCGACCTGGCCCGCGCGGCCAGAGCCGCACTGGTCCAAGCCGAGCGCTCCACTCCCGCAACGGTCTCCGGCCCTCGTATCGAGATCACCGGCCCGCAGACGGCGCTGCCTCGTCCCGACGCAGCGCCGTCCCCGCCGACGACCCGTGGCTCCGCTGTCGTCCCAGCCGACTCACCGCCCCCACCGACGCGGGACTCGGCGGCCCTTTCGTCGGATTCGCAGGCGCCCGCGACCCGGGACTCCGCGGCCTTGTCGCGCGACTCGCACTCGCCCCCGACAGCCCGTCGTCCGGCGGTCGGATCGGCGGACTCGCACACCCCGCCGACTCGCGACTCCGCGGCCCTGTCAGTCGAGTCGTCGCCGGCCACGCGCGGTTCGGCGGCTCTCTCCGCCGACTCGCGGTCCTCTCCGCCGACTCGGGGCCCGCAACAGGCCCGCCCGGTGACCGGCGCCAGGCCCGTCGGTCCGACGCATCGGGTCACGGGTCCGCCACCCGCCGAACCGAATGCGACGCGGCGCGTGACCGGCCCACAATCCGCGCAGCCGACGCGTCGGGTGACCGGACCCCAATCCGCGGGTGCGTACCGGGCAGCCGAGCACGACCCCACCCTCCTGCGGGCGTCATCCGGTGTGACCGGCCTCGACCAGAGGAGTGGTTATACCCATCCGTCGGCGCCGATACCGCTTCCTCCGCAACGTAATTCGGCGACGCCGGTCCTGGCCGGCGCGCTGGGTTCGCTGATCGTGTTGGCCGTGGTCGGCATCGCGGTGTGGTTCATGCTCGGCATCGACAAGGATCGCGACAATGTGGCGGTGCCACCACCGCCCGGATCCAGCATCGACGAACCTCCCGTGGTGGTGACCGTGAGCCGAACGGTCCCCACCACGGCACCCTCGCCGACCACGACCACCGTCGCACCGCTGCAGTCGACCGTCTCCGGCGCCGACGGCCAGGGCTTTCTCTCGGTGGGTCCACGGTGCAACGACAACGACGCCGCGATGTCGATCGCGCGCACCACCAAATCGCGGGTCGTCATCTGCCACACCGGCGATCAGCGCTACTACTACAAGGGCGTGCGCGTCAGCGACGGCGCCGGGATCGAACTCGACGATCCTGTACCCAACGGCGGGGGCGCGTTCACCGCGACCAACCCGACCGACGGCACGCAATACCTGCTCGACGCGTACGGGCTGACGATCACCAAGGCCGGTTCGGTGCTCGCCAGTGAACCGGTGACCGAGTTCGCCCATCGTTGATCCCGTCGCCGGGTTATGTTCGCGGGTGAATGTCATCGAGAGAGGTGTCGGAAAATGCGCGCAGCCCAGGTCGGCAAGTTGGACGGTCCGTCGGCGATCGAGATCGTCGATCTGCCGGAGCCGGTGGCCTACCCGGGCGGTGTGCTGATCGACGTGCACGCCGCGGGCATCGCCTTCCCCGACGTGCTGATGACGCGCGGTCTCTACCAGATGAAGCCGGGCCTGCCCTTCGTCGTCGGCGGCGAGGTGGCCGGTGTCGTGCGCGAGGCGCCGCAGGGTTCGTCGCTGCGCCCGGGTGACCGGGTCGCCGCGCTGACCATGCTCGGCAACGGTGTCGCCGAGGTGGCGGTGTCGCCCGAGCACGCGGTGTTCCGGCTGCCCGACAATGTCTCCCTCGAGGCGGGCGCGGGCATCCTGTTCAACGACCTCACCGTCCACTTCTGCCTGACGAAGCGCGGCAGGTTGGCCGAGGGCGAAACCGTCCTGGTGCACGGTGCGGCGGGCGGCATCGGGACCTCCACCCTGCGGATGGCCAAGGCGCTCGGCGCGGGCCGGGTGGTCGCGGTGGTCAGCACCGAAGCGAAAGCCCAGGTGGCCAAGGCCAACGGCGCCACCGATGTGGTGCTGACCGAGGGCTGGCTCGCCGCGGTGAAGGAACTGACCGAGGGGCGCGGGGTCGACATCGTCCTCGACCCGGTCGGCGGCGACCGTTTCACCGACAGCATCCGCTCCTTGGCGGGCGGCGGTCGGCTGCTGGTCGTCGGCTTCACCGCGGGGGAGATCCCGACGGTGAAGGTGAACCGACTGCTGCTCAAGAACGTCGAGGTCGTCGGCGCGGCCTGGGGTGAATGGGTGATGACCCACCCCACCTACCTCGCCGAGCAGTGGGCCGAGATCGAACCGCTGCTCGCCTCCGGCGCGATCGCCGCTCCCGATCCGGTGCTGTACCCGCTGGAGAGCACCGCTGAAGCCGTTGCGGCACTGGACAACCGGACCGCCACCGGCAAGGTGGTCGTGCAGCTGCGCTGACCGCCGCACGCCCGCCTGTGGTCCGGGTCAGGTTGTCACAGGTCGGCGGTACGGTCGCCGGATCATCGCGGGTCGACGGAGGGAGTCGAATGCAGCTGTCGAACAGAACGCTCAACCGGACCTTGCTGGCTCGGCAGCACCTGCTGGAGCGTTCCACGCTGACCGCCGCCCGGATGTGTGAGCACCTGGTCGGCTTGCAGGCTCAAGACGTCGCGCCTCCGTTCGTCGGGTTGTGGAGTCGGATAGCCGATTTCGATCCGGCAACGGTGTCGACGGGCCTCGACGACCGTTCGCTCGTGCGGATCACTCTGATGCGCGGCACGATTCATCTCGTCACGGCGCTGGACGCGTTGCGGATCGCGCCCCACATTCAGCCCGAGCTCGAGAAGGCGCCGTTCCGGAAGGGGTTCAACTACGGCGCGATGGTCGGCCTCGATCCCGACGAGGTGCGCGCGCACGGGGAGGCGGCTCTCGGTGACGAGCCGATGTCGGCGGCGGACCTGCGCTCCGAGGCCTCCCGCCGCTACCCCGACCGCGACGCCGGAGCGGTCGTGCAGACCTGGCTGTACCAACTGCCCGTCCTGCAGACACCACCGCGTGGCCGCTGGCGCGACAACAGCAGGCCGGTGTGGTCGCGCGTGCAACCCTGGCTCGGCGCACCGCTCGATCCGAGCTACCCGGTGTCGGAATTGATCCTGCGGTATCTGCGCGCCTTCGGTCCGGCGAGCACGATGGACATGCAGGCCTGGTCGCGCCTGCCCGCCATGAAGAAGGCAGTCAGCGACCTGGGCGACCGGGTCCGCACCTATACCGACGCGCGCGGCCGCACCTTCTACGACGCGGCCGACCTCGAACTCGCCGATCCCGACCTGCCCGCCCCCGTCCGGCTGCTCGGCTGGTACGACAACGCCCTGCTGTCGCACCGGGA
The DNA here is from genome assembly GCF_042717045.1 of Nocardia sp. NPDC058633. NCBI lineage: Bacteria > Bacillati > Actinomycetota > Actinomycetes > Mycobacteriales > Nocardiaceae > Nocardia > Nocardia sp. NPDC058633. The sequence goes on along the minus strand of NZ_JBHXRA010000003.1, from coordinate 142,576 downwards.
TCGCTCCCGCATCATCGGCGACACCTCGGCCACATCGCTGCGCACCTTCACCGCCAACGTCTCCCCGATCCTGCTCGACGGTTACCTGGCCGGGTTCTACAAGATCTTCGTCGGGTCCGGCACCGCACGACTGCGGATCAGTCCGACCCGTCCGTGGACGAAAACCGAAGCGGCGCAAGTAGAGGATGAGGCAGCGGCGCTCCTGGCCTACCTCGAACCCGAATCCGAGCCCGCGGTGGAGATCCTGGCACCCGGCGCGGACATGACAGCTCCGCCCGGTTCTCCCCGATGACGAAAGTTCAGGGCCGCAAATCCCGGCCGTGAGTGCTCAGCGTTGATCCCGGTACGCGGGCGCCTTCGTGGTGCCCGCCGGGGTCAGTGTGCGCAGCAGCGGCATCGTGCGATGCGCCACGACCGTCGACAACACGATCACGCTGTGCGACCGCGCCACCGACCCTGTTCGATCGATGCTCAGCAACACCGCCTGCAACCCGGCATGCGAGTCGGCCCCGATCCGGCACAGCACGTCACCGGACCCGGTCGTCGCGTACGCCTCGACCACCCCCGGAATGGCCGCGAGTTCCTCGCTCACCTGATCCAGCGCCCCCTGCGCGATCTCCAAGGTCACGAAGGCCTGCACATCGAAACCCGCCGCGGTGACATCGATCTGGGGATCGTAGGAGGCGATCACGCCGGACTCCTCCATCCGGTTGATCCGCGCCTGCACCGTCGCCCGCGCGACCTTCGTTCGTCGCGACAGCTCGAGGATTCCGGCCTTCTGGAACTGGTGCATCGCGGTGAGGATCGCCAGGTCGAGCTCATCCAGTTTCGCGGGCGTACGCATACGAAGACCTCCACATCCGGTTGCTATTCAAATTGTCCACCATTTGTGCGCAATCGGTGGCTTCTCGAGCCAGCCTGTTCAGGCGGAGATGGAGTAGTTGCTCAGCTGCCGGGCGACACGATTTCCTAGGTCATGACCATTGAGCAGCAGCTCGTCGGGCTGATCGAGCACGACGACAGTGTCGATCCGTTTCCGGTGATCGGGTGGGACGCACTCGTCTGGGTCGTCGGCAACGCCACCCAGAGCGCCCACTTCCTGCAATCGGCGTTCGGCATGCGACTCGAGGCCTACTCGGGCCCCGAGACCGGCAACCGTGACCACAAATCGTTCGTGCTGCGCAGCGGGGGAGCGCGGTTCGTGATCACCGGCGCGGTCGACCCCGACAGCCCGCTCGTCGCCCACCACGACCGCCACGGCGACGGCATCGTCGACATCGCCCTCGAGGTCCCCGACGTGGACCGCTGCATCGCCTGGGCTCGGGACCACGGCGCGACGATCCTCACCGAACCCCACGACGAGACCGATCGATTCGGCACGGTCCGCTCGGCCGCGCTGGCCACCTACGGCGACACCAGGCACACCCTCGTCGACCGCTCCGACTACGTCGGCCCCTACCTGCCCGGCTATATCGCTCGCACCTCCACCCGTGAGCCGGGCCCGCGCGTGTTCCAGGCGATCGACCACGTGGTCGGCAACGTCGAGCTCGGCATGATGGATCGCTGGGTCGACTTCTACCGCGGCGTCATGGGGTTCACGAACATGGCCGAGTTCGTCGGCGACGACATCGCCACCGAATACTCCGCGCTGATGAGCAAGGTCGTCGCCAACGGTAACCACCGCGTGAAGTTCCCCCTCAACGAACCGGCGGTGGGGCGCAAGCGTTCTCAGATCGACGAGTATCTCGAGTTCTACCGCGGCCCCGGTGTACAGCACATCGCCCTGGCCACCGGCGACATCCTCGCCACGGTCGACGCCCTGCGCGCCGAGGGCGTCGAATTCCTCGCAACCCCCGACGCCTATTACGAGGATCCCGAACTGCGCGCCCGCATCGGTGCCGTGCGCGTCCCGGTCGACGAACTCCAACGTCGCGGCATCCTGGTCGACCGCGACGAAGACGGCTACCTCCTGCAGATCTTCACCCGCCCCCTCACCGATCGCCCCACCGTCTTCTTCGAGCTCATCGAGCGACACGGCTCACTCGGTTTCGGAAAAGGCAACTTCAAGGCCCTTTTCCAGGCCATCGAACGCGAACAGAAGGCCCGCGGGAACTTGTGATCCGCGCACGGCGTCGGCTCGATCGCGGTGCAGCGGGCGCCCACCGATCCGATGATGTGATCGCGGACGCTCGACTGCCGCTCGCGTCTTGTCCACTGGGTAGAGTCGGGCCCATGCGGTTCAAACCTGCGGTGGTGGTCGGTCTGGCGTGTGTAGTGCTATCGGCTGCGTGCGGATCAGGCGACGATGCCGAGTCCTCCGGTTCGGCGCGCACTCCACCCAAGGTGTCGGAACTGGGGCCGTTCGTCGGCGAGTGCGGACATGTGACCGATGCCGAGGTTCGCGCCATCGCCGGGTTGCCCAGCGTGTCGGCGGTGTTCCGCAACGCGGTCGGCTGCAACTGGCAATCCGCCGGAATCGATTCGGCCGTGGTCACCTTCGCCTCCTATCGCGGCAGTCCGATCGATCGGGAACGCGCGTGGGTGGAGTCAAAGGACCGCACGGTGGAATCGATAACAGTGCAGGGGCGCACGGGTTTCCAGTCCTACGGCACCAATTTCGGTGGCACCACCTGCGATTTCGCGATCGGGCTCGGCGACGACTTCTTCGAGTGGTCCACATTCGGATACACCGTGATCGGTCTTGAGCCGTGCGGCTCGGCGAGACAACTGGCCGAATTGACGCTGGAGCGGATGCAGTGATCGACACGCGGACAACACACTCGGGGAAGCGGCGCTTCGGGGCGGCGGTGCTCGCGCTCGCCTCGGTGGCGGTGCTCGCCGGCTGTGGCCAGACTGTCCCCGGCAGGGCGGCGCCGGTCGGTGAGGGCGGCGGCAGCGGGAGTGGCCCGGTCAATGTCGATTTCGACAAGCTGTTGCGTGAGTGCGAGGTGCTCACCGAGACCCAGATGGGCCAGGCGGTGGGTACGGACGCGAGTTTCATCGCCTCGTTCGTGGGGGCGGTGTGCATGTGGGATGTTCCCGATGCGCCCGGCGGCGGTGCGAAGCTCACCTTGAACTGGTACGAGAACGGATCGCTCAACGTCGAGCGCCAGACCTACCAGAAGCTCGGCTACACCTCGGCGATCACCTCGATCCAAGGGGCGTCGGCCCTGGAGATCCGCCGCCCCGGCGATTCGGACTCATGCGGGGTGAGCGCGAAGGCCGCCGACGCGGGTGTGGTGGGTTGGTGGATCAACTACCGCGCGGGATCCGCGCATCCCGATCCGTGCCCGGTAGCGGCCAAGCTGGTCGAGCTCACCTTGAATCGGGCCCGATAGAACCCTTGACCAGCGACCCCGCTTTGCCCCCTGGTGTCCGCACGGGTATCGTGGATCCCTGTGCCCGGATTACTGCGGGCAAGTTCGTGTGTGAACGTAGGCCAGCGAAAGCGGCCGACACGTTCCAGCGTGCCTTGAAAAGGGCACTGAGCGCCACGGCGACACGCCCGACCACGGGTTAAGGGAAACGTGGTCTGACGTGCGAGTGAAAGCTCGATGAACTGCAAGACACTGCACACCAAGCGCAATTACCAATAAGGAAAGCCGGTCTATGCCAACCATCAACCAGCTGGTCCGCAAGGGTCGCCGCGACAAGGTCACCAAGACCAAGACTGCGGCCCTGAAGGGGAGCCCGCAGCGTCGTGGCGTGTGCACTCGCGTGTACACCACCACCCCCAAGAAGCCGAACTCCGCGCTCCGTAAGGTCGCGCGTGTTCGCCTGACCAGTGCGATCGAGGTCACGGCGTACATCCCCGGTGAGGGTCACAACCTGCAGGAGCACTCGATGGTGCTCGTGCGCGGCGGTCGTGTGAAGGACCTTCCGGGTGTCCGTTACAAGATCATCCGTGGCTCGCTCGACACCCAGGGCGTGAAGAACCGCAAGCAGGCGCGCAGCCGCTACGGCGCCAAGAAGGAGAAGAGCTGATATGCCACGCAAGGGCCCCGCACCCAAGCGTCCGCTGATCAACGACCCGGTCTACGGGTCCCCGCTGGTCACTCAGCTGGTCAACAAGATCCTGATGGACGGCAAGAAGTCCACCGCCGAGCGCATCGTCTACGGCGCACTCGAGCAGGCGCGTGAGAAGACCGGCACCGATCCGGTCGTCACCCTCAAGCGCGCGCTGGACAACGTCAAGCCCGCCCTCGAGGTGAAGCCCCGCCGTGTCGGTGGCGCCACCTACCAGGTGCCGGTCGAGGTCCGTCCGGGCCGCGCCAACACCCTCGCGCTGCGCTGGCTGGTCAGCTACTCCCGCGCCCGTCGCGAGAAGACCATGGTCGAGCGTCTCGCCAACGAGCTCCTCGATGCCAGCAACGGCCTCGGTGCCGCTGTGAAGCGTCGCGAAGACACCCACAAGATGGCCGAGTCGAACCGGGCCTTCGCGCACTACCGCTGGTGATTGCCCGGCCCGTCACTTAAAAGGGAGAATTTCGTGGCACAGGACGTGCTCACCGACCTGAACAAGGTCCGCAACATCGGCATCATGGCCCACATCGATGCGGGCAAGACCACCACGACCGAACGCATCCTGTTCTACACCGGTATCACGTACAAGATCGGTGAAGTTCACGATGGCGCGGCCACGATGGACTGGATGGAGCAGGAGCAGGAGCGTGGTATCACCATCACCTCCGCGGCTACCACCTGCTTCTGGAAAGACAACCAGATCAACATCATCGACACCCCCGGGCACGTCGACTTCACCGTCGAGGTGGAGCGTTCGCTGCGCGTGCTCGACGGTGCGGTCGCGGTGTTCGACGGCAAAGAGGGTGTCGAGCCCCAGTCCGAGCAGGTGTGGCGTCAGGCCGACAAGTACGACGTGCCGCGTATCTGCTTCGTGAACAAGATGGACAAGCTCGGTGCGGATTTCTACTTCACCGTGCAGACCATCAAGGACCGTCTCGGCGCTCGTCCGCTCGTGATCCAGCTGCCGATCGGCGCTGAGAACGACTTCGAGGGCATCGTCGACCTGGTCGAGAACAACGCCAAGGTCTGGAAGGGCGAGACCAAGCTCGGCGAAGAGTACGAAGTCGTCGAGATTCCGGCCGAGCTCAAGGAGAAGGCCGAGCAGTACCGTCAGGAACTGCTCGAGACCGTCGCCGAGTCCGACGAGGCACTGCTCGAGAAGTTCTTCGGTGGCGACGAGCTCACCATCGAGGAGATCAAGGGCGCCATCCGCAAGATGACGGTCAACTCCGAGCTGTACCCGGTGCTGTGTGGTTCCGCGTTCAAGAACAAGGGCGTTCAGCCCATGCTCGACGCGGTCATCGACTACCTCCCTTCCCCGCTGGACGTCGAGGCCACCACCGGCCACGTGCCCAACAAGGAAGAAGAGCTGGTCACCCGCAAGCCCAACGTCGACGAGCCGTTCGCGGCCCTGGCGTTCAAGATCGCGGTGCACCCGTTCTTCGGTGAACTCACCTACGTGCGCGTGTACTCGGGTCAGGTTGCCTCCGGCGCCCAGGTCGTCAACTCGACCAAGGGCAAGAAGGAGCGTCTGGGCAAGCTGTTCCAGATGCACTCCAACAAGGAGATGCCGGTCGCCACGGCTTCGGCGGGCCACATCTACGCGGTCATCGGACTGAAGGACACCACCACCGGTGACACCCTGTCCGACGCGCAGAACCAGGTCGTGCTCGAGTCGATGACCTTCCCGGATCCGGTCATCGAGGTCTCGATCGAGCCCAAGACCAAGTCCGACCAGGAGAAGCTCGGCACCGCGATCCAGAAGCTGGCGCGCGAAGACCCGACGTTCTCGGTGAAGCTCGACCAGGAGACCGGCCAGACCGTCATCGGCGGCATGGGCGAGCTCCACCTCGACATCCTCGTCGACCGTATGCGTCGCGAGTTCAAGGTCGAGGCCAACGTCGGCAAGCCGCAGGTGGCCTACCGCGAGACCATCACCAAGAAGGTCGAAAAGCACGAGTTCACCCACAAGAAGCAGACGGGTGGCTCCGGCCAGTTCGCGAAGGTCATCATCGCCCTCGAGCCGTTCGTCGGCGAAGACGGCGCGACCTACGAGTTCGAGAACAAGGTCTCCGGCGGTCGCGTGCCCCGTGAGTACATCCCGTCGGTCGACGCGGGCGCCCAGGATGCCATGCAGTACGGCGTGCTCGCCGGCTACCCGCTGGTGAACCTGAAGGTCAGCCTGCTCGACGGCGCGTACCACGACGTCGACTCCTCGGAAATGGCGTTCAAGATCGCGGGTTCGCAGGCCCTCAAGGAAGCGGCCCGTAAGGCCGGTCCGGTGATCCTCGAGCCGCTCATGGCGGTCGAGGTCATCACGCCCGAGGAATACATGGGCGATGTGATCGGCGACCTCAACTCCCGCCGTGGCCAGATTCAGGCCATGGAGGAACGCAGTGGTGCCCGTGTCGTCAAGGCGCTGGTTCCGCTCTCGGAGATGTTCGGTTACATCGGTGACCTGCGGTCCAAGACCCAGGGTCGCGCGAACTACTCCATGGTGTTCGCCCAGTACGCAGAGGTTCCGGCCAATGTGTCCAAGGAGATCATCGCCAAGGCGACCGGCGAATAAAACCCTCTTGCGGTCCAGTGGCACACTGGACCGCAAGTGCCGGGCGTCAAGTAATACCCCCGGTCCCCGCCTCCAGCGGGGATGACACACGCACTGCTGCAAATGCACGCACCAACAAGTCCAGGAGGACCCAAAAGTGGCGAAGGCGAAGTTCGAGCGGACGAAGCCGCACGTCAACATCGGCACCATCGGTCACGTCGACCATGGCAAGACCACGCTGACTGCAGCGATCACCAAGGTGCTGGCTGACAAGTTCCCGGATCTGAACGACGCGTTCGCGTTCGATCAGATCGACAAGGCGCCGGAGGAGAAGGCTCGTGGTATCACGATCAACATCTCCCACGTCGAGTACCAGACCGATAAGCGCCACTACGCGCACGTCGACGCCCCGGGCCACGCGGACTACATCAAGAACATGATCACCGGTGCGGCCCAGATGGACGGCGCCATCCTGGTCGTCGCGGCCACCGATGGTCCGATGCCGCAGACTCGCGAGCACGTGCTGCTCGCCCGTCAGGTCGGCGTGCCTTACATCCTGGTCGCGCTGAACAAGTCGGACATGGTCGATGACGAGGAAATCCTCGAGCTCGTCGAGATGGAGGTCCGCGAACTGCTGGCCTCGCAGGAATTCGACGAGGACGCGCCGGTCGTGCGCGTCTCCGGTCTGAAGGCCCTCGAGGGCGACGAGAAGTGGGCCGAGGCCATCGTCGAGCTCATGCAGGCCGTCGACGACTCGATCCCGGACCCGGTCCGCGAGACCGAGCTCCCGTTCCTGATGCCCGTTGAGGACGTCTTCACGATCACCGGTCGTGGCACCGTCGTCACCGGTCGTGTCGAGCGCGGCATCGTCAACGTGAACGAGGAGGTGGAAATCGTCGGCATCAAGGAGAAGTCGACCAAGACCACCGTCACCGGTATCGAGATGTTCCGCAAGCTGCTCGACCAGGGCCAGGCGGGCGACAACGTCGGCCTGCTGGTTCGTGGCATCAAGCGCGAAGATGTCGAGCGTGGCCAGGTTGTCGTCAAGCCGGGCACCACGACTCCCCACACGGAGTTCGAGGGCCAGGCGTACATCCTGTCGAAGGACGAGGGCGGCCGCCACACCCCGTTCTTCAACAACTACCGCCCGCAGTTCTACTTCCGTACCACGGACGTGACCGGCGTCGTTACCCTCCCCGAGGGCACCGAGATGGTCATGCCCGGCGACAACACCGAGATGCTGGTCAAGCTGATCCAGCCGGTCGCCATGGACGAAGGCCTGCGCTTCGCGATCCGCGAAGGTGGCCGCACCGTCGGTGCCGGTCGCGTCACGAAGATCATCAAGTGAGTCTCTGACTCGCTGACACCGCAACGGCGTCGCTCCTCCGGGAGCGGCGCCGTTCGGCGTTTCCGGAAGCGGCCAGTTTCTCCGGTGAGTGTCCACTGCCGGATATAATCGCGCTGTGTCCAGCCACTCGAGGATTACCTTCGACCCAGCCCAACTAGGCGGTAGGCCGTGCATCCGCGGTATGCGAATCAGGGTGAAAGATGTCCTCGAACTCTTGGCCGAGGGTGAGAGCGAAGACGCGATTCTCGAGGACTACCCTTACCTCGAGCGCGAGGACATCCGCGCCTGCCTCGCATTCGCCGCTGCTGAGGCTGATCATCCGATCCTGCGGACCGCTTCTTGAAATTCCTCGTCGACGCACAGCTACCGCCTGCACTGGCACGCGCCATAGCGAACGAAGGGCACGACGCGGTGCATGTCTGCGATCTGGACATGACCTCCGCTCCTGACTCCGAAGTCTGGAATGCGGCGATACTTCGAGGCGCCGCGATAGTCACCAAGGACGAAGACTTCATCCTGCTCGGTCGCGCGAAGGGTACAGCGGACGTTCCCGCCGTCGTGTGGATCCGGATCGGAAACTGTTCGCGGAAGGCGCTTCTTGCGGCGGTTTTGCCTATCCTGTCGACAATTGTCGAGATGCTTGACGCTGGAGAAATAGTAATAGAAGTTCGTTAACCGTTATGAGCTCTGTCAGTCGGATATACCCGCGGTTATCGCGTGAAGGTTGCATGCCGGCGACAACACCGAGATGCTGGTCAAGCTGATCCAGCCGGTCGCCATGGACGAAGGCCTGCGCTTCGCGATCCGCGAAGGTGGCCGCACCGTCGGTGCCGGTCGCGTCACGAAGATCATCAAGTGAGTCTCTGACTCGCTGACACCGCAATGGCGTCGCTCCTCCGGGAGCGGCGCCGTTCGGCGTTTCCGGGGAGGGGATCAGGCGGTCGCGGACGTGGCGTACACGGACCTTATGTTGTTGCGTGGCAAGGATTTTCCAAGCGCGCCCGGTGATAGTCGGTCCAGCCTCTCGGCCCTCGCGTGGCACGATGGGGAGCGATCGACACACGGGGGTGGTGTAAATGGTTGGGGAAGAATCGAATTCGGGTGATGAGCGGTCCGCGCCCACGCCGTATCGCGTGCCGGAGCCGAAGCGCTGGCCTACTCGCCCGCCGCCGGAACCCTTGCTGTTCTCGGCGCAGCGGCGCCGGGAGAATATCGAGCACGAGCGGTTTCAGCGTGAGATGCGGTGGGCCGCTGAGAAAGAAGACCGCGCGCTCAAACGGAAGATCGGGACCATCGCGGTCGTCGGTATCGCCGCGCTGATCGGCGGTGGCTACCTCGTCTCTCGGCCGAGCGATCCGGACCCCGTTGTCGCATCGTGCGTCGGCACCGATCGCAACGGTTCCCAGACCGTCGTCGCCGACAGCAACTGCTCGAGTTCGGGCGCCGGCGGTTCGTTCCGTGGCAGCCGCACCTGGCCGCAGTACAGCTACTACTACGGTGGCGACGCGACAATCGGCCGAGCGCCCTCCGGCGGCACCACCATCCGCCCGAAGAATGTCGAGATAAGAACCAAGAGCGGGGCGGTGATCCAGCGCGGTGGTCTCGGACGTGGTGGCGGAAGTGGGTCGTGAACTGCGTCGAGTACTTCGTATGACCTCGCAGGTCATCGTGGTTGTCGGTGCGGCTCGGTAGCGTTGCGGGCACTAACGCATTCGAGAGGATGGAGTACCTCGTGGGTAGGGCTGCGCTCGAACGGGAATTGGATGTCAGCGAAGGGGTGCTCGAACACGGGATGCCCTATCTCGCGTTCGGGTCGGGGCGTCCGCTGGTGTTCTTGCGGTGGTTCATGCCCGACCATGCCAATCCGCGTGGCTGGCTGCGATCCAGCGAGATCAAGACGATGGCGCCGCTGGCGAGGAACTTCCGGGTGTACGCGGTCAACCGCGCGCCGGGGATGGCGGCCGGCACCTCGATGGCCGATATCGCGCGCGAGCACGCGGAAGCCCTGCGGGCCGAATTCGGTGCTCCCGTAGACGTTCTCGGCATTTCCTCGGGGGGCTCGGTAGCGCTGCAACTCGCCGCCGACCATCCCTCAGCGGTGCGCCGATTGGTGATCGCGTCCTCGGCCTACCGACTCGACCGGGCCGCGCGCACATCGCAGATGAACTACGCCGGGGCCGCCGCCGCGGGCAAACGCTCCCTGCACCACCTGGCGACCCAAGGCATCGAGTCGCCGCTGAAGGCGCGACTCGTCGGTGCCGCGGCCTGGCTGGCCGACCCGCTCCTGCGCCCGAAGAATCCCGCCGACACGCTCGCCTTCGTTCAGGCCGAAGATGGCTTCGACCTGACCGACCGCCTCGCCGACATCACCGCGCCCACCCTGGTCGTCGCCGGTGAACGCGACGAGTTCTACGACCAATCCTCGTTCCGCTACACCGCCGAAGGCATCCCCGATTCCCGTCTGATCGTCTACCCGGACACCAGCCACCTGGGCGCTATCAAACACGCCCGATTCGCCCCCGACGTCACCGAGTTCCTTTCCGCGACGAGCTGACTCAGCGAATCTGGGCTCCATAGACGTGCTCGACGGACAATGCCATGAGGACGCGACGGTCGGAGACCATGACCTCGCGGTATTCGTTCCAGTCGGGATGTTCGCCCGCCGCCGCCCGGTAGTAGTCGACCAGTGCCTCGACTTCGGGTCCGTTCGGATCCGTACCGGGACCGATCAGGGTCGCGGTGCCTTCGGCGGTGGCCCAGGACCAACCGTCGGCACTGGTGACCTCGAGGGCGGCGCGCGGATCGCGTCGTAGGTTGGCCGTCTTGGCGCGCCCCTCGGTGATGGAGACATAGATGATGCCCGCCGCACGGTCGTAGTACGGGGTGACGGGGGAGAGCTGGGGGCGGCCGTCGGACTTGATGGTGGCCAGGATGCCGATGCGGGAGTCGGCGATGAGCGCGTGCAGGTCGAGTGGGGTTTCGGGCATCGGTCGGCTCCTTGGGGGTGGCGGGGCTGCTCGTTGTGACGAACCGCGGTGGTCGCCCGTTTATGCCTGGTCGCCGGAAATCCCGTCGACAGCCTGTGATCTGCGCGTGTAGAACTTGTCCCATGGTTACAGCACTTCCGCAGTCGCGGTTCTAGCTCGCATCGGGTCATGAAGGCGCCGGTGCGGCGCCGCGTGATCCGACGCCCGTGCCGTTCCCGGAACGCCTGACAGGCGAGCGTCGATTCATCGACCGAACCAGCCTGGGGGATTCCCATGACCAGAATCGATCTCGCCCGAATACGCAATATCGGCATCGCCGCGCACATCGACGCGGGCAAGACCACCACCACCGAACGGATGCTGTTCTACACCGGCGTCACTCGCACGCTCGGCGAGGTGCACGACGGCACCGCGGTGATGGATCGCATGATCCAGGAGCGCGAACACGGCATCACCATCGCGGCGGCGGCGACCACCTGCTGGTGGAACGAGCATCAGATCACCATCCTCGACACCCCTGGCCACGTCGACTTCACCGCCGAGGTGGAGCGGTCGCTGCGGGTGCTCGACGGTGCGGTCGCGGTGTTCGATGCCAAGGAGGGTGTGGAGCCCCAGTCGGAGCAGGTGTGGCGCCAAGCCGACAAGTACGGCGTCCCACGGATCTGTTTCGTGAACAAGATGGACAAGCTCGGTGCCGACTTCGCGTTCACCGTGCGGACCATCGCGGAGCGACTGCGGGTGCGCCCCTTGGTCATCCAGTTGCCGATCGGTGCCGAACGTGAGTTCGAGGGGATCATCGACCTGGTCGAGATGACCGCGAAGGTGTGGCGGGGCGACACCGACCGTGGCACGCACTTCGAGACCATCGCGATCCCGGAAGACCTGCGTACCAGAGCTTTCCAGCATCGCGAGGCGCTGGAGGCGGCGGTCGCCGAAGCCGACGAGGACGTGCTGGAGCGCTACCTCGCGGGCAAGCCGATCACCGTCGACATCCTGAAGGCTGCCATCCGGCGGATGACGATAGACGCGCAGGCCTACCCGGTTCTGTGTGGCTCGGCGCTGGCCAATATCGGCGTGCAACCGCTGCTGGATGCCGTCGCCGACTATCTGCCGTCGCCGCTGGATGTCGTGGCTGTACACGGTTTCTCGCCCGACGGTGCGCACATCCACCGCGCACCCGATGTCGCCGAGCCGTTCGCGGCGCTGGCGTTCAAGGTGGCGCTGCACCCGTTCTTCGGCAAGCTCGTCTACCTGCGGGTGTACTCCGGCACCGCCGAACCCGGTGCGACCGTACTGAATTCGACCAACGGACGAAAGGAGCGCCTCGGCAAGCTGTTCCAGATGCACTCGAGCACCGAGATCGCCGTCGAGCGGGTGCAGGCCGGGCAGATCTGTGCCGTGATCGGCCTGAAGGCGACGGGAACCGGCGACACCCTGTGCGACCGGGGAGCTCCTGTCGTGCTGGAGTCGATGACGTTCCCCGATCCCGTACTCGCCGTCTCGATCGAACCGAGGACCCGCGCCGACCGGGACAAGCTGGGCACCGCCCTGGCTCGCCTGGCCGACGAGGACCCCACGTTCACCGTGCGCGTGGACGCCGAAACCGGCCAGACGGTCATCGGTGGCATGGGCGAACTGCACCTCGAGATTCTGGTCGACCGGATGAAACGGGAGTTCCGGGTCGACGCCGAGATCGGCGCCCCACGGGTGGCCTATCGCGAAACCATCACCGCCGTGGTCGATCTGTTCGAATACACCCACCGCAAGCAGCAGGGTGGACACGGGCAGTTCGCCAAGGTGGTGATCGCGCTGGAACCGCACGTGGCCGACGACGGCGCGATCTACGAATTCGACAACCGGGTCACCGGCGGGCGCGTACCGCGGGAGTACATCCCCGCGGTCGACGCGGGCGCGCAAGACGCGCTGCGCGTCGGCACGCTCGCCGGCTTCCCCCTGGTGAACGTGAAGGTGACGCTGCTCGACGGCACCGCCCACGTGCAGGATTCGTCGGAACTGGCCTTCCGGTCGGCAGGCGCGGCAGCGGTGCGGGGAGCTGTCGCGACAGCGAAACCGGTACTGCTCGAACCGGTGATGGCCGTCGAGGTCGTCACACCGGAGGAGTACGTCGGCGAGGTGATCGGTGACCTCAACGCCCGCCGCGGGCGGGTCACCGACCTCACCGAACGTGGCGGCGCGCATGTCGTGCGCGCGCTGACCCCGCTCCAGGAGATGTTCGGCTACATCGGGGACCTGCGCTCGAAAACCCGTGGCCGAGCCAACTACTCGATGGTGTTCGACTCCTACGCCCCGGTGCCACCGGGTGTGGCGGCGTCGATCATCGCGAGCAGCTGAGCGAAACCGGTGGCGTCGCCAGGGCGGCGCCACCGGTTCGGCGGCCTAGGCGCGGGTTTCCTCCGCCGTGTCGGATTCGACCATCGCCGGCGTGTGTCGAGTCCCGGTGGTCAGCAGCCGCAGCGCATCCGCCGAACTCGCGTCGCGCGCGGTGTAGACCTCGAGCCGGTGATCAGGGCTGTCGGGCTGCAGCCACACCTGATAGTCGATATCGACGCGGCCCACAGTCGGATGCCGCAGATCCATCGGTCCGACAGTGCAGTCGGCGACCTCCGCCGCGGCCCACAACGTGGCGAACGTAGAGCTGCGCATCGCGAGTTCGCCGATCAGTTCGGCCAGACGCGCGTCGGTGGGGTGCCGTCCGGCGGTGAGCCGCAGGTAGCCGACGTGGACGCGGGCGAGTTCGTCCCAGTTCCGGTACAGATCCCTGGCGTGCGGATCGAGGAAGAACAGGCGCGGAATCGACGGGCGCCGCTCGGGGTCGTCGGGCGAGGTGAAGTCGAGGTGCTCGCCGACGAGCGCGTGTCCGGCCCGATTCCAGGCGAGCACATCGCCGCGGCGACCGAGGACCACGGCGGGCATGGTGTCACCGAGTGAGGTGAGCAGCGTGAGGACCCGAGGGTGGGGTTGCTCCGGTTCGTCTCTGACCATGCGGGGAACGGACGGTTGGCCCGCGAGGTTGTGCAGGTGGGTCGTTTCGGCGGGGTCGAGCTGGAGCACCCGGGCGAGAGCGTCGATGACCTGCGCGGAGACGGTTCCCGCCTGGTCCTGTTCGAGGCGCGTGTAATACCCGGCACTCACGCCGGCGAGCTGAGCGAGTTCCTCGCGACGCAGTCCGGGCACGCGCCGGGTGACGCCGAAAGTGCGCAGGCCGATCCGTTCGGGGGTGGTTCGGTCGCGGCGGGACTTGAGGAACGTTCCGAGGCTTTCCAACTCCATCCTTCCGATCGTAGGCACCCGCTCGTGGTCGTGCGTACCCCTGCCGGGTGTACCCACGTCAGAGGTCTGGTTGCCCCCCGCGGGCGGATCGCAAGGTGGGTGGCATGAATCGAATCCACAACACCGAAGTGCGGTCCTGGCTGGGACTGCTGGTGGTGCTCGGCCCCGTGCTGCTCGTCGCGATGGACGGCTCGGTGCTGTTCCTGGCGATGCCCGCCCTCACCGAGGCGCTGTCACCCTCGGCCGACCAATCCCTCTGGATCCTGGACAGCTACGGCTTCGCGGTCGGCTCGCTGCTGATCGCGTTCGGCACCATCGGCGACCGTTACGGCCGCAAGCGCCTGCTGATGATCGGCGCGGCGCTGTTCGGCCTCGGCTCGGTGGGCGCGGCCTTCGCCACGAGCCCCGAACTGCTGATCGCTTTCCGGGTCCTGATGGGTGTGGCCGGTGCGACGCTGTTGCCGTCGGCGCTGGCCGTGCTCGGTACCCTGTTCACCGATCCGCGCCGCCGCGCGCAGGCCATCGGTATCTTCGCCGCCACCTTCGCCGCCGGTTTCGCGATCGGCCCGATCGTCGCCGGTCAGCTGCTGAGCCACTTCTGGTGGGGTTCGGTACTGCTGATCAACGTGCCCGTGGTGCTGGTGTTCCTGATTCTCGCGCCGATTCTGCTCGGTGAGGTGCGCTCCAGCGGGGGCGTCGGTGTCGATATCGCCAGCGTGGTGACCTCGGCATCCGGACTGCTGCTGAGCATGTATGCCGTGAAGCACAGCGCCGCGGACGGTGTTTCGGTCGGATCGTTGGTTGTCGGTTCGGCCGGTGTGGTGGTGCTCGTGGCGTTCGGCCGCAGGCAGCGGCGCATCGACAACCCGCTCGTCGACTTCACCTTGTTCGCCAATCCCGTCTTCACCATCGCGATCATCACCGGATTCCTGCCACTGGCAGCCTGGTCGGCGACGGCATACCTGGCAGCGACCTACCTGCAATCCGTGCTCGGCCTGTCCATCGCCGACGCCGCACTGCTCGCGGTCCCCGGCGCCCTCGTCCTCACCGTCGCCGCCGTCGTCACCCCGGCCGTCGTCACCCGCATCGGCCGCTCGGCGGCCCTGATCACCGCCCACTTCACCATCGCGGCAGGCCTGTTGCTGCTGTTGCCGACCGGTATCGGCGCCGGTATCGGCTGGTACATCGCGGCGACCGCGGTAGCGGGGATCGGCTACGGCATCTCGTTCAGCGTGGTCGCCGACATCGCCGTCGCCGCGGTCCCCGCCGAACGCGCGGGCTCCGCCGCCGCGTTGGCGGAAACCGGCAACGAACTCGGCAACGCACTCGGCATCGCCCTGTTCGGCTCCCTGGCCGCCGCCCTGTTCCGCGTCAACGGCCCCGACCTCGCCCCCACCCTCACCGAAACCCTGCACCTGCCCGGTCTCGCCACCGCCGCGCTCGACGACGCCCGCAGCGCCTTCGTCAGCGGATTGCACGTCGTCGCCGGCACCGCGGCCGCCCTGCACGGCATCCTCGGCGCGGTGGCGATCCGCCTTCTCCGCAGCGGGGCGCCGGCCCCGGGGAAATCGGACTCGACGCCGACCGCAACGCCATCTCGTCGACGGCGCCCGGCGGACATCCGAAGCTGACGGTCCTCAGCCGAGTTGGGTCATCCCCGCCGCGACCACCTGGGCGACGTTCATCAGGTCGTCGGTGGTGGGAACGGGGAGGCCGTCGAGGGCATGCAGACGGTCGGTACTGGCGATGGCGAACATCGCCGACACCCAGGCGGCGGCGCAGGCGTGCAGGGTGCCGGGCCGAACGGGCACCGGCGTGCTGGCCTGCAGGACGCGGGTGGTGACGTCGAGGAGTTGGTCGCGCAGATTGCGGAGCTTGTGGCGGACGTCGGGGTGGGTGTCGGCCTCACGCCACATGATCACCCGCAGCACCGACGAATGGTGGTCGCGCAGGTTGATCGCGGTGTCGAGGTTGACGAGGCTGGCTGCCGGATCGCCCGGAGCGACCACCGCGGCGAGATCGTCGAACGGGTGTTCCGGGACGCGTTCGCGGATGAGCGCGGACAGGATCGCGTTCTTGGTGGGGAAGTAGTAGAAGACCAGTCCTTTCGGCACCCCCGCGGCGGCGGCGAGGGCAGCTGTGGGCGTGGCATCGAATCCCTGCGCGGCGAACAGGTTCTCGGCGGCATCCAGAATGAGTTGCCGGGCGTCGCCATCGCGTTTCGCGTTGCGGCGCCCGACTCGTCGGCCCGGCATCAGTGATGGGGAGCCATGTTGTGCAGGCGCTGGTTCATCGCGGGTAGTGCGGCGACCGCCACCACCGCCGTCACCACTCCGACCACCCATGCGGTCCAGGATGCGCCGCGGTAAGCGGTGAAGTCCATGGCCCACGGCGAGATGAACAGCAGCACGCCGAACACGCCCATCGCGTAGTCCGCGACGGCCAGATCGTGCCTGGCCATCTGGATCAGACCGGTCGCGGCGATGAGCACACCGAGCACGATGAGAGTCCAGCGGGCGTTGTCGTTGGTGGCGAGCCACAGGGGCGACAGTGCGGTGAACGCGCCGAGCACGACAGCCAGGAAATCTTGTGCGCGACTGTTGGTGAACATGGAAAGCCTCCTCGTTGAGACGAAAATACCTCTGACCTCGGTCTACTCCTGATTGACCGCCCGGTCGACATCGAAATCGGCACGGTTGGGTTGCGACGTGGGTATCACAGGCGCTCGGCGCACTGGTACAAACATCGGGGGGCCGTA
The DNA here is from genome assembly GCF_042717045.1 of Nocardia sp. NPDC058633. Classification (NCBI taxonomy): domain Bacteria; kingdom Bacillati; phylum Actinomycetota; class Actinomycetes; order Mycobacteriales; family Nocardiaceae; genus Nocardia; species Nocardia sp. NPDC058633. Next base: position 125,621 of record NZ_JBHXRA010000003.1, on the reverse strand, counting down.
GTGGTCCGCGACACAGCAGAACATGGCGGGGTGCGGTCGGTGACCGCGCAGGCCGAGAGGACACAACATGAGCGCGCCCATCGTGATCGTCGGAGCGGGTCTGGCAGGACTGCGCACGGCCGAGGAACTGCGTCGGGCCGGGTACGAGGGCGGTGTACTGCTGCTCGGTGACGAGACGCGCCCGCCCTACGATCGACCGCCGCTGTCGAAGCAGTTCGTGCGCGGCGAGACCGACGACACCACTCTCCGCCCGCCGGAGTTCTTCGCGGACAAGAACATCGAACTGCGCCTCGGTACCGCGGTCACCGGCGTCGACACCGCCGCCCGCACGATCACCCTGGCCGACGGCAGCACCCTCGCTTACGACCAGCTCGTCATCGCGACCGGTCTGCGCCCCCGCCGCCTTCCCGGCCTGCCCGCGGTCGAGGGTGTACACGTGCTGCGCGCGCACGAGGACGCCCAGACCCTGCGCAGCGAACTCGACGGCGCGAACCGCGCCCTGATCATCGGCGCCGGCTTCATCGGCTGCGAACTCGCCGCCAGCTTCCGCGCCGCCGGAGTCGAGGTGACCCTCGTCGAACCGCAGCCGACCCCGCTGGCCTCGGTTCTCGGCGAGCAGATCGGGGGCATGGTGGCGCGGATGCACCGCGACGAAGGCGTCGACCTGCGCTGCGGCGTCGGCGTCGACACCTTGCGTGCCGACGACTCCGGCCGGGTGCGTGGCGCGGTCTTCACCGACGGCACCGAAATCGACGCCGACCTGGTCGTGGTCGGCGTCGGCTCGGTTCCGGTCACCGATTGGCTGGCGGAGTCCGGCATCGAACTGGCCGACCGGACCGCGGGCGGTGGCGTCCTCGCCGACGAAGTCGGCCGCACCTCCGCCGACGCTGTCTGGGCCGTCGGCGACGTCGCCGCCTGGCAGCACGACACCGGCGTCCGCAAGCGGGTAGAACACTGGACCAGTGCGGGTGAACAGGCCAAACTCCTGGTCACCGCCCTGCTCGGCGGCGCACCTCCCACGATGGCCCGCGTCCCGTACTTCTGGAGCGACCAGTACGACGTCAAGATCCAGGCCCTCGGCACCCCGTCACCCGACGACGACGTCACCATCGTCACCGACGACGGCCGCAAGTTCCTCGCCTACTACTCCCGCGACGGCATCCTCACCGCCGTCCTCGGCGCGGGCATGACCGCCCAGGTGATGAAACTGCGCGCGAAGCTGGCCACTCCCACCCCCGTAGCCGACCTCCTCACTGTCACCGGTTGATGGTCAATTGATCACCAGGCCCACAGGGAGGCATCGCCCGAGAGCGAAAATCCCTCATGGCCTGGTGATCGTCTGACCGAGTGCGCTAATGGTGGTCGCTGTGCGGCGTTGTAATACGGTGGGCTTGTGATCGTCGCGCTCATCGATTCCGGCCTCGGCCTCCTGCCGACGGCTTCGTGGTTGCGCAAACTGCGGCCCGATGTCGACCTGCTGCTGCTGCTCGACCCCGATGGCGCGCCGTGGGGACCCAAGCCCGAGCCGTGGGTGATCGAGCGAGTCGTCGGGGCGGCGCGGCAGGCGGTCGAGGCGGGGGCCGAGGTGATCGTGCTGCCGTGCAATACCGCCAGTGTCACCGCGTTGGATCACGTGCGTGCGCAGGTGGGGCCGTCGGTGCCGGTGATCGGGACGGTTCCCGCCATCAAACCTGCTGCCGCGCAATGCAATTCGGTGGCCGTCTGGGCGACGGCGGCGACCACCGCGAGTCGCTACCAAGCCGACCTGATCGCCCGCTTCGGCGGTGACGCGAAAGTCGTGGGGGTCGCCTGCCACGGGCTGGCCGATGCGATCGACCGCGGTGACATCCCGGCGATCCGCGCGTCGATCGCCGACTCGGCGGCCCGCACCCCGGCCGATGTCGAGGGTGTGGTCCTCGGCTGCACCCACTACCCGCTGGTGGTCGACGCGATCGTCGCGGCCCTGCCCGACGGCGTTCGCCTGTTCGACAGCGCCCAGGCCGTCGCCGCGCAAACCGTGCGCAAGATGGACGAACTGGGTCGACCCACCACCGGCACCGGCACCGTCACCGTGCGCACCAGCGGAAGGCCCGGCGAATTGCCCTCCGGTGCCGCCGCCTTCGAGTCGGGCCGCCTGCTCGGCGCGCTTCCTGCCTGATCGGCGGGCAGCCCGGCGATCGAGCAGTGCATCGGCGGCCGCGCCGCGGCGAAAGCCTGCGTGAACATGTCACCGCACCCGTGTTGAATGCGGGGGAATCCGTCGATCCGGAGGTGCGTGTGTCCGAACTCCCTACCGCTGCGCAAGTACGCAAGGTCCTCGCCGACCTGGCGAACCCCACTGATGCCCATCATCTCCAGCGCTTCTTCAAATCCGGCCCCGGCGAATACGGCGAGGGCGACATCTTTCTCGGCATCCGAGTGCCCGTCACCAGGAAAGTGGCGAAACAGTTCGCCACGCTCGCGCTGTCGCAGATCGACGAACTCCTCGACAGCCCCCTGCACGAGGAGCGCCTGGCCGCCCTGTTCATCCTCAACGCCCGCTTCGCCGACGCGTCGAAACCACGCACCCGCGACGACAAGGCCCGCGCGGACATGGTCGACCTCTATCTCGCCGCGGTCAGGCGAGGCCGGGTCAACAACTGGGATCTGGTCGACGCCTCCGCCGAGAACATCATCGGTCCCTGGCTGCTCGACAGGGATCGCACCCTGCTTTTCGAGCTGGCCCAACAGGATTCACTGTGGGAGCGAAGAGTGGCCCTGCTGTCCACCTTCGCTTTCATCAAGGCAGGCGACCCGAGCACCACTCTCGAACTCGCCGACATCCTCAAAGAAGACCGCCGAGATCTCATCCAAAAGGCTCTCGGCTGGATGCTGCGTGAGATCGGCAAACGCGTCGACCCGACCGCGCTCACCGACTACCTCAACGTCAACGCCCCCGAATTGGGCCGTACCGCGCTGAGCTACGCGACCGAACATCTCGATCCGGAGCAACGCGCCGCCTACCGGGCGATGCGCTAGAACTGGATCCGCAACCGATCGGTCACCGGCCGCGCCTGGCAGCCGAGGATGTAGCCGTTCTCGATGTCCTCGGGATCCAGGATCTCCGAATTGGCCATCTCCACTTTGCCTTCCAGCACCGTGCAGGCACACGACCCGCACTCGCCCTCCTGGCAGGAATACGGCACGTCGAGACCCTTGTCGAGCATGATGTCGACCAGCGTCTGCTTGCGCGGCCACGACATTTCGTGCACCTGCCCGTCGAGTTCCACCTCGACCGTAGCCGCGTCGGCGGCCTCGGCTTCGGACACCGCGACCGGTGCGTGGTCGGCGAACGGGTCGCCCGCGAGGGAGTTGAACACCTCGGCATGGGTCCGGTTGCGTGGCACCTCGAGCGAGGCCAATGCGTCGTGCACCAGATCCATGAACGGCTTCGGCCCACACATGAACGCTTCGTAGCTGGTGTAGGGCGCGACCAGAGTGGCCAGCATGTCCGCGGTCGGCAGGCCGAGCAGCGGTTCGAGCCAGTGGATGACGGTGAGGCGCTGGGGATGCTTGCCCACGAGATCGCGGAGTTCGTCGGCGAAGATCACCGAGTTCGCGTCGCGGTTGGCGTAGACCAACACGACCTTGCCCGACCCCTGCGACAGCGCCGATTTCAGAATCGACATCACCGGCGTGATCCCGCTGCCCGCCCCGAACAGCATCATGTTCTCGTCGAGGCTCTTGGGGGTGAACACCCCCGACGGCGGCAGCACCTCGAGCTGGTCGCCTGCGGCGATGTTGTCGCACAGCCAGTTCGAGCCGTACCCACCCTCGGTGCGCTTGACGGTCACCTTCGGCAGATCGTCGGTGAACGGCGAGCTGGCCAGCGAATAGCAGCGCGCGACCGATCCGGTCTGTTCACTCGGGATGCGCAGCGTGAGGAACTGGCCGGGGGAGTAGCTGAAGCGCTCGCGCAGTTCGGCGGGCACCTCGAAGACCACGGAGTGGGTGTCGGCCGTTTCGGCGATCACCGCGGCGACGCGCAGCACTACCGATCGCGAGCCGTGCGGAACCTCGACTGTGGTCATGTCGTCCTCTCGAGCAGAACCAGCCAAAAACTAGAACGTGTTTCAGTTTCATGCTAGGCCGGGACGCGCCTGCAAGGCAAGCTGCGCCTCGAGTCCGGCGACCAGCACCTCCATCCCGAAGTCGTAGGAGTACTTGCCGCGCAGGTCGGACATGTACTTCGTGGCTCGGGCCACCGCCTCGGGCAGCAGCACGTCCGCCGGCGCGGAACGGTCGCGCGGGTTCACTCTGCTGCGGCCGAACAGGTAGGTGTGGATGGTCGCGTAGGCGGCCAGTACGTTGCGGTCGTTGAAGCCCGCGTCGAACAAGATCTCCATCACGGCGTCGATCAGGTCGAGTTGCTTGCCGAGCATCTGCTCGAGCAGGATGTCGCCCAGGCCGGGATGCGTGCGGAGTTTATCGTCTATCTGGTCGATCAGATCGCGCAGGCGCTGCTGCCACGGACCGGACTCGCGCGGCGGCTTGCGCACCCCGGCCAGTGCGGCACTGGCGACGAGGTCGAGCAGCTCGCGCTTGTCGGCCACGTAGTAGTACGGGGCCATCGGCGACACCCCGAGCTCGCGCGAGAGTCGCCGCATCGATAGCTTCTCGACCCCGTCCTCGCGTACTACCTTCAGCGCCGCGTCGACGATCTCGGCCTCGGACAGTGTTGAACTCGCGCCGCTCCCCGCCCCTCCGTGGTTACGCAAGCTTCCTCCTCCGGGGCTGAAGCTCGCGGCGCCCTGTCGAACTCGCGCCGCTCCCCGCCCCTCCGTGGTTACGCAAGCTTCCTCCTCTGGGGCCCGGACTCGCGGCGCACCGTCGAACCAACGCCCGCCCCACCATGGTTACGCACGCCTCTGCCTCACCTGTAGCTGCTACGGGCCATCAGCCCTTTCCCGTTCTGCCCCCGGAAGTCTAGAGGGGTTCGCACCCGAGGGGGCGGGGTGTGCTCAGAGAAAGATTTTCCGATTCCGTCCTTTATGGCAGTCACTGACGTTAAGGTTGGCGGTGACCGGAAACACAATGGAGGTAGTCATGCCTGAAAACACCACGCCCGCGACCGTCGAATCCGACGAGGACCTGGTCACCGAGACGCTGATCGAAGAGGTCAGCATCGACGGCATGTGCGGCGTGTACTGACCATGCTCGATCTCGACACCCGTTGGACGCTGCACCCTCGGGTCTCGTTGCGCCCGGAATCCTTCGGCGCGCTGCTGTACCACTTCGGGACCCGCAAGCTCTCGTTCCTCAAGAGCCGCGATCTCGTCGACGTGGTCCGGTCGCTGCCCGCGCACCCCTCGGTGCGCGACGCGCTGCGTGCCAACGGCATCGACGCCTCCGACGCGCACGTCAAAGCCCTCGCGCAGCTGGCCGACACCGACATGATCGTGGCGACGCCCGGCCCGGTCACCGCCGCACCGCAAGCCTTGGCCGCGGGTGACGCGACCCAGGGCGGCAGGCTGATCGACCGTTTCGAGTCGGGTCTGGCCGCACCGATCTGCCTCACCTGGGAACTCACCTACGCCTGCAATCTGTCGTGCGTGCACTGCCTGTCGTCCTCGGGCCGCCGCGACCCGAACGAACTGAGCACCGAACAGTGCAAGGCGCTGATCGACGAGTTCGAGCGCATGCAGATCTTCTACGTCAACATCGGCGGCGGTGAACCGACCGTGCGCCCGGACTTCTGGGAACTCGTCGACTACGCCACCGCGCACAATGTGGGGGTCAAGTTCTCCACCAACGGCGTTCGCATCAACGAAGAGGTCGCCGCGCGCCTGGCCGCCAGCGATTACGTCGATGTGCAGATCTCCCTCGACGGCGCCGACGCCGCGGTCAACGATGCCGTGCGCGGACCCGGCTCCTACGACACCGCGATCAAGGCACTGTCGAACCTGTCGGCGGCGGGTTTCAAGGACGCGAAGCTCTCCGTGGTCGCCACCCGCCACAACATCTCCCAGCTCGACGAGTTCAAGGCCATCGCCGACAAGTACGGCGCCACCTTGCGACTGACCCGCCTTCGGCCCTCGGGCCGTGGCGCGGACGTGTGGGACGAACTGCACCCACTGCCCGAACAGCAACGCGAGCTCTACGACTGGCTCGTCCGCAACGGAGAGGGCGTGCTCACCGGCGATTCGTTCTTCCACCTGTCCGCATTCGGCTCGGCGCTACCGGGTTTGAACATGTGTGGCGCGGGCCGGGTGGTCTGCCTGGTCGACCCGGTCGGCGACGTCTATGCCTGCCCCTTCGCCATCCACGACCGCTTCAAGGCCGGAAACATCGTCGCCGACGGTGGTTTCGACGCGGTCTGGACCGACTCGGAGCTCTTCGCCGAGCTGCGCGAACCGGTCGACGGCGGCGCGTGCACGAAGTGCTCGCACTACGACTCCTGCCGCGGCGGCTGCATGGCGGCGAAGTTCTTCACCGGTCTGCCCGCCAACGGACCCGATCCGGAATGCGTGCAGGGCTACGGTGAAGCGGCATTGACAGCGCCGGGTCGCACCATTCCGCGCCCTGCCGTGGACCACTCACGCCCGGTTCGCAGCCGTGCCAGAGTGTCGCTGCCGCTGACCGTGAAGCGTCCACCTGCCAAGGCGTGCAACGAGAGTCCGCTCGGCTGAACGAGGCCGGTTGCCGAAAATGCGCTGCCGATCTTGTTGACACGTCCGGCAACCGGTCAGGGCCGCATTTCAGGCAGACTTTCCTCCTTTTTTGTGGGGTGATGATGTCTGAGAGCCCAACTGCGCATAGCATGCGAGGAATGCGCCATGATCGTCTGCCCGACGGCTTCGGGGTACGGATCGATCCACGGGTACGCGCATTTTCCGGGGGTCGGATCCTGATCGGAGGATCGCCCGCACGGATGCTGCGCTTGGCCCCGGAGGCCGCCGAGTTGATCGGCGACGGATACCTGGAGGTGACCGACACCAAGTCCGCGATCGTCGCCCGCCGGCTGCTCGATTCCGGCGTGGCCAACCCGCGACCGCGGCTCGAACCGTCCCTCGACGACGTCACCGTCGTCATCCCGCTCTACAACAACGCCGACGGGCTGTTACGTCTGTTGGCGGTGCTGCGCGGGCACAATGTGATCGTCGTCGACGACGGTTCCGACGAGCCGGTCCGTATCCCGCCGCGATCGGGTCGCGGCCAGGTGACGGTGCTGCGGCACGAAAGCCCGCTCGGCCCCGCGGCCGCCCGTAATGCCGGATTACAGGCCGCGACAACGGGCTTCGTGGCGTTCCTCGACTCCGATGTGGTGCCGCGCAGCGGGTGGCTCGAAGTGATGCTGGGCCATTTCAGCGATCCGCAGGTGGCGTTGGTCGCGCCGCGCATCGTCGCACTCGACACCGAATCCAACGCACTCGCCCGCTACGAACACACCCGCTCCTCGCTCGACCTGGGCCGTCGCGAGTCGGCGGTGCACGCGCGCGGCATCGTGTCCTATGTCCCGAGCGCCGCGCTGCTGGCCAGGCGCGCCGCACTGCTCGGCGAAGGCGGATTCGACGAATCGATGCAGGTGGCCGAGGATGTCGACCTGTGCTGGCGGCTCGAACGCGCGGGCTGGCGGTTGCGCTACGAGCCCGCCGCCCACGTCGCCCACGATCACCGAGTCGCCTTCCGGGCCTGGTTCGGGCGAAAGCTGTTCTACGGCACCGGCGCCGCACCGCTCGGGAAACGGCACTCGGGCCTGGTCTCGCCGCTGTCGGTACCGACCTGGACCGTGCTGGCCAGTCTGCTGTTCGCGACCCTGTCGAAGTGGGGTCTGCTCGGCGGACTCGTCACCCTGGCCATGGCGCTGGTTCGCTTGCGCCGGGTCTTCACCGAACTCGACAACCCGACGCGGATCGCCGCGGTCTATCTCGCGCGCGGTTACTTCGCCGGGATGTGGCGGCTGGCCTCGGCGATGTGCCGCGACTACTGGCCGGTGACGTTACTGGCGGTCATCGCGTCGAGCCGGATCCGCAAGATCGCCATCACCATGGCACTCGCCGACGGGCTGGCCGACTGGTTCACCCATCGCGACTCCGGCGGCCTCGACCCGCTGCGCTACGTGGCCTACAAACGTCTCGACGACGTGGCCTACGGCACGGGCCTGTGGCTCGGCGTCATCCGCGCACGCAGCTTCGAAGCGCTCAAGCCGAGCGTGCCACCCCGCTGAAAACGGTCACGTGACGAGCACTCTCATCGTCGGGGCAGGGTCGGCGGGGTGTGTGCTCGCCGCCCGGCTCAGCGCGGATCCGGCGCGTTCGGTGCGTGTGTTCGAAGCCGGACCAGTTGTCCGGACAGTAGGGGAGATGACCGACCCGAGTCACCTCCCGGTCGGCCCAGCGTCGCGAGTCGTGTGGCGTTATCCGGGAAACCTGTTGCGCGGCAAGCTGGTCGGCGGCTCCGGTGCGATCAACGGCAGCTACTTCATCCGCCCACCGGCCACCGACTTCGCGGCATGGAGTGCGGTGGCAGGCCCACAGTGGTCCTTCGAATCGGTCCTGCCCATTTTCTGCGCCCTGGAAGATGACAGGGATTTCGGCACGGCACCCGGCCACGGCGTCGGCGGCCCGATCCCGATCGAGCGAACCAACCACTGCACCGAGTTCAGCGTCGAATTCGCGCAACGCTGCGCGGCAGCGGGATTCACCGAGATCTCCGACCTCAACGCACCGGCCGGGTCGCAACAGCCACGATCCACGTCGGCCGAGGGCCGCGGCGCCCTACGGAGCCAACGCCCGCCGATCCTCGAATTCCCCGGAGTGCCCGACGTCGACCCGGCGAGATTCGTCGACATCCGCTCGCGGTCGGGAGCCGACCACACGGACGGTTACGGCCGAGTGCCGTTGACCGTGTCGCACGGGTTCAGATCGGGGCCGGCTCTCACTCATCTCTATCCAGCGATGGAGCGACCCAACCTCTGTGTCACCAGCGACACCATGGTGACCCGGTTACTGCTGCGCGGGACCCGGGTGATCGGAGTGGAGTGGTCGCGGGGTCGTGAGCGCGGACGTACCTATGCCGATCAGACGGTGTTGTGCGCGGGTGCGGTGGAGTCGGCCGCACTGCTGATCCGCTCCGGGATCGGCCCCGAGCCGCTGCTGCGCTCACTCGGTGTACCGATCGTGCGGCCTTCTCCGGTCGGTGCGTGGTGCACCGATCACCCGGAGGTCGGCGTCGAATTCGCCGACGACGGGCCCGAGGAACCCGCCGCCCCGCTCGAGTACGTCCTCGAGATCGACGACCTCGAACTCCGCCCGTACACCCAGATGTTCACACCGGGTCGTCGTCGAATCGGGGTCGCCCTGATGCATCCCGAGTCGACCGGTGAGCTGACACTGGTCTCGACAGATCCGACCGTCCCCGCTCGGGTCGACCAGCGCTACCTGCGCAGTGCGCGAGACAGGGCACGTTCGCGGGCCGGAGTGGAGGTCGCAGCGGACCTGTTCGGTCGACGAATCGGCCCCGTGGACGACGCCTGGCTGCACGCCAACCTCGCCACCTCCCAGCATCTTTGTGGTACCTGCCGCATGGGCCCCGAGCGCGACGAGCGAGCGGTGGTCGACGCGCGGGGCCGTGTCCACGGCATCGAAGCGCTGATGGTCGCCGATCTGTCGACAGTGCCGGTCTCGCTGCGCCGCGGTCCGCAAGCCACCACGGTGATGCTCGCCGCAGCCATAGCGGACCTAATGGTCGTGTGACGAAGTGACGTCCGATACCACGATGTGACCTGCGGGACAAACCCTGACTTATGGCGTTTTGCCCGATATCTGCCCGGTACAGTTTGTAGCGGGAAAGAAAGGCAAATGGTCAGCAATCTTGCAGGTGGGAGGCCCCCACGGCAGGCATCGGAGTCGGGCGCACAGCTCGGAGCTCTGGAAGCCTATGCCGCACAGGCCCATGGATATCTCAGTGCCGGTGGTGAACAGCTGACTCAGCTGGCCGGCCTCTTACGTCCGCTCGTGCTCGAATCATGGCTGCGCAGTGTGCGCGGCGGTGTCGATCCGACCGACGTCATCGACGGCCGCGGGCTGCGTGGTGCCGATTTGGCGCGGTATCGCGATGCCCATCCCATCGCCGCGCTCATGCCGTTGATCGACAAACTGCTGGTCCAGGACGCATCGCAGGCTGGATTGATCGTGACCGTGGCCGACCAGTTCGGTCGCGTGCTGTCGGTACACGGTCATCCCGAGCAGGTTGCCGCCGCCGCCGAGATCGGCGTGCGCGAGGGCGACGATCTCAGCGAACGGCGCATCGGCACCAATGCTGTGGGCCTCGTCGTGCGCACCGGCCGCGCCACCTGGATCCACGGACCCGAACATTTTCTGCATCGCATGCACCAGATCACCGGCGCCGCTGCCCCTGTTCACGAGCCCGACGGCCGCCTGATCGGCGTGCTGATGATTGCTGGCGGGATGCGGGTGGCCAAGCCGGAAATCCTCGCTTTGGTCAAAGCCGCCGCGACCGCCGCCGAGATGGACCTGGTGCTGCGGGCGATGCGCGCCAGTCACGGCATCGCGGCACCGGTGCAGGCCGACCGCGACGACACCGAACAGGCCAAGCTCGGTCTCGATGTCCTGGGTCTCGGTCAACCGCAGTTGAGTGTCGCGGGGGAGCGGGTGCCGCTTTCGCAACGTCATGCCGAGATCCTGCTCTTACTCACCGAACATCCCGAAGGCCTCGGCGCCGACCATTTGGCGCTGCTGCTCGACGACACCGATCTGGACAACGGCACCATCCGCGCGGCGATGTCGCGGCTGCGGTCTGTGATCGGCGCCTCGGTCGTCGGTTCGCGCCCTTACCGTCTGCGCGTGCATGTCGCAACCGATGTGGAGGCCCTGCGGGCCGCACTCGACTCCGGTGATATCGAAACCGCATTGCGCTTGTACGCGGGTCCGGTGCTGCCACGCTCCTCGGCTCCCGGCATCTGCGATATCCGCGACGAGCTCCGGGTCCGATTGCGTACCGCCGTGCTCGCCGCCCCGGACGCCACCGTGCTGCGCCGCTGGACGTCTTGTCCGGAGGGCCGTGACGACGCTGCGGCGTGGGCCGCGTACCGGTCGACCGTCGATCGTGATTCGCCGCTGTATGCGCAGATAGAAGCCAAGATCCGGGTACTCGACCGGCGTATCGGCGCCGATGCAACGCAGATGCAACGTTTCGGCTCCTAGTGTCCCGGTCTGAAGGTGTGGTGGCTCACATCTGGATGACCGATGTATCAGAGCCCGCACTCATGCCCAGGTCGTGGCTACCCTCCGGTACAGACTGGACGATTGACCCATTTTTTTAGCGGAAAAAGTTTCTTTTTATTAACTGAGCGCCTACTGTCGGCACTGCATGGACAGGCAGCCATGTGATGTAAACGACACAGCCGTTGGAGGAATGATCACTAGCTAGGCACCCGCGACGGACGCATCGTCCGTCGCTTCGGCGACCGTCGTCGTCGATCTCGTCCACATGATCTGTCGGGGATCTTGCGCGAGTGTGGCGTTACGCCCACCGCGTTCACATCGAATCTTCCGGTTCACGAGGTGTATTCGTGCTGCCCGAAAACGTTCGATCTGCTGTTCTTTCGCGATACGAGGAGGCTCTGGTGCACGGTACGGAGTTGGGTGGGTACAGCGCGCGACCACAGGAAGCGCAGGTCGCAGGTCTGCCGTTTCCGCTGACTCCCGCCCAGCTGGGTGTCTGGTACGCGCAGCTGCTCGACCCCGACGTCCCGATCACCATCGCCCAGTACGTCGACATCGACGGTGAACTGGATGCCGCTGTGCTGCAGCAGGTTACGGCCGAAGCCGCGCATGCCTACGGCTCGCCGCTGGTGCGAATCGGCGAGTCCGACGGTGTGCCGTACCAGTACGTCGACCACACCATCGCGGTCGAACAAGAGCTGCCGCTGATCGATCTGCGTCACCACGACGACCCCGTCGCCGCCGCGCAGGAATGGATGCGCGCGGAGTTCGGCGCCCCCATCGACCTGCTCGCCGACCGGCTGGTGGCGGGCGCGGTGCTGCGGGTCGGGCAGGAGCGCTGGTTCTGGTATCTGCGCGGTCATCACATCGTGCTCGACGGGTACGGCGCGTTCACCAACTCCCAGCGCATCGCCGAGCTCTATACCGCGCGGATGCTGGGTACCTCGGCGCGCGAGGTGGTGCCGGGTGAGCTGTCGGTGCTGGTCGAAGGTGAGCAGCGCTACCGCGAGAGCACCCGTTTCGTCGGCGACCGTGAGCACTGGGCCCAACGCATCGCGGGCCTGGACAGCCCCACCGCGCTCGACGGCCGCACCGCGCCGCGTTCGGCGATCAACCTGGTCACCGGCGGGCGCCTGTCGGAGAAGCTGGTCGAGCGGCTGGAAACCATTGCCGCCAGCGATGATTCGACCATCTCCGCTGTACTCCTCGCCGCCTTCGCGGCCTATCTCGGCCGCCTCACCGACCGCCCCGACGCGGTGCTGAGCCTGCCCGTCACCGCCCGCACCACCGCCGTCATGCGCCGCTCGGCGGGCATGCTGTCCAACATCGTGCCGCTGCGTCTGCCCACCGGCGCGGCGGGTTCGGCCGCCACCTGGGGGGAACTGCTGCGCGCCGCGCGGGTCGAGGTGGCGGGTGCGCTGCGTCATCAGCGCTACCGGGCCGAGGACATCCGTCGCGACGCCGAAGACGACGGCCGCCCCGCCCGGCGCGCGCTGTTCGGCCCGCTCGCCAACTTCATGCTCTTCCGCAGCGACCTCACCCTCGGCACCACCACCGGCCGCTACCGGGTGCTGTCCACCGGCCCGATCGAAGATCTGAGCCTCAACGTCTACTACGGCGACCGCGACCGCGTGCACGTCGACTTCGAGGCCAACCCGCACCTCTACGACGCCGACACCCTGGCCAGGCACCACGCCCGCTTCCTCGGTTTCCTCGAGCGCTTGGCCGCTGCCGACCTGGACACCGCGCTGAGCGCGATCGAGGTGGCGACCGAGCTGGAACTGCAGGTCAGCACCCGGATCTGGAACTCCACCCGGTTCGACGTCGATGCCGCGCTCGCCGAGCGTTCGGTGCCCGTGGCGACGCTGCCCGCGATGTTCGAAGCCCAGGTCGCGCGCACCCCCGACGACGTGGCCGTGCGGATGGCGACGACATCGCGAACCGATGCCGCCCGGCATGCCGACGGCACGCCTGCCGATGACGCGGCGCTGACATATCGCGCGCTGGCTCAACGAGTCAACCAGCTGGCCCGGCGCCTGCGTGCGGACAACATCGGCCCGGAATCCCTGGTGGCACTGAGCATCCGGCGATCGCCGGACCTCGTCGTCGCGATGTACGCGGTGCTCGCGGCGGGCGCCGCCTACGTGCCCATCGATCCGGATCACCCGGCCGATCGCATCGCGCACATCCTCGCCACCGCCGCCCCGGCCGCCGTGCTCACAACCACCCGCGACGGTGCGCACGTCGACGGGCTGCCGGTGCTGGCCGTGGACGCCCTCGACCTGAGCGACTACGACGACGCCCCGCTGACCGACGCCGACCGCACCGCGCCGCTGCGCCCCGCTCACCCCGCCTACGTCATCTTCACCTCCGGTTCCACCGGCCTGCCCAAGGGGGTCGCGGTGGAGCACGCCGCGATCGTGAATCGGTTGGTGTGGATGCAGCAGACCTACCGGTTGCACGGTGTCGACGTGGTGCTCCAGAAGACCCCGATGACGTTCGACGTCTCGGTGTGGGAGTTCTTCTGGCCCTTGCAGATCGGTGCGACGCTGCTGCTGGCCGAGCCGGACGGGCACCGCGATCCCGCGTACCTGCGCCGGGTGATCGCCGAACACGGCGTCACTGTCGCGCATTTCGTGCCATCGATGCTCGAAGTCTTTCTGTCCCAACAGGAAATCGCCGAGCGCACGTCGCTACGGCTCGTCTTCGCATCCGGCGAGGCACTGCCCGCCGCGCCCGCGCAGCGGCTGCGGCTGCTGACCGGTGCCCGGCTGCACAATCTCTACGGCCCGACCGAGGCCGCCGTCGACGTCACCTTCCACGAGGTGAACGACGGCGACCGGGTCACGGTGCCGATCGGCGCGCCGGTGTTCAACACCCGGCTCCATGTTCTCGACTCACGGCTGCGGCCTGTTCCAGTCGGGGCTCCGGGTGAGCTGTATCTGTCGGGGGTACAGCTCGCCCGGGGTTATGTCGGACGTCCCGAGCTCACGGCCGGACGTTTCGTCGCCGCGCCCGCGGTGTCCGGCGGCGGGTACGGTTCCGCCGCGCACCCGCTGCCGGGTGATCGGATGTACCGCACCGGCGACCTGGTTCGCTGGACCACCAACGGTGAGCTGGAATACTTGGGGCGCACCGACTTCCAGGTGAAGCTGCGTGGGCTGCGGATCGAACTCGGCGAGATCGAAGCCGTGTTGGAGAGCGTCGACTCCACGGCACGCGCGGTGGTGACGGTCCGTGACGACGCCGGTGTCGGCGAGCAGTTGGTCGCCTACGTCGTGGAAGCCGAACCGGGCGCGGTCGCGATCGCCGATCTGCGCGAGACCGCGCTGCGCGCGCTGCCGGCCTACATGGTGCCCGCCGCGTTCGTGCTGCTCGATGCCCTCCCCGTGAACGCGTCGGGCAAGCTGGATCGTAAGGCCCTGCCCGCCCCCGCCCGCACCGTCGTCACCTACGCCGAGCCCGTCGGCCCGGTGGAGCAGACGGTGGCCCGGGTGTTCGGCGAGGTGCTCGGCCTCGACCGCATCGGCCGCGACGACGACTTCTTCGCCCTTGGCGGCAACAGTCTGGTCGCCACCCAGGTGGCGGCGCGCCTCGGCGCCGATCTCGGCTGCCGCCTCGGCGTGCGCGACCTGTTCGGCGCGACCACCGTCGCCCGACTGGCCGCCGCCATCGCCGAGCGCGCCGACACCGGCGTCTCGGCCCAACTCCCGGTGCTCACCGCGCGCCCCCGCCCGGCCCTGATCCCGCTTTCCCCCGCACAGCAACGAATCTGGTTCCTCAACCGCTTCGACCCCTCGGCCCCCGGCTACAACATGCCGTTCGCCATCCACCTGCGCGGCACCGCCGACCTTCCAGCCCTGGTCGCGGCCCTGAATGCGGTAGTCGATCGCCACGAGGCCCTGCGCACCGTGTTTCCCGCGGTGGACGCCACCGGCGGTGAGGTCGCCGAACAGGTCGTTCTCGAGCCCGGACCGAGCCGCATCGGCGATCCCATCGAGGTGTCGGCCGCCGACATCGACGCCCAGCTGGCGCGATTCGCCCGCGCCGGGTTCGATCTCGAACGCGAAGCTCCATTCCGCGCGCGTATCTTCGTCGTCGCGCAGACCACCGACACGGCTGTGGACAACTCCGCGGCGCGACGAGCCGCCGAGCCCCTCGGTGGCGACGGTGTGGTCTTCTCGGCGGACGCGCCGGGCCCGGTGGGGGAGTACGTGCTCGCTGTCGTGCTGCATCACATCGCGGCAGACGGTGTCTCGCTGCAGGTGCTGGTGCGCGACGTGCTCACCGCCTATCGGGGCGCCGCCGACGGTGCCGATCCACAGTGGTCGCCACTGCGGGTGCACTACGCCGATTACGCGCTCTGGCAGCGCGAGCTCCTCGGCGCCGAAGGTGATCCGCAGTCGCTGGCATCGCGCGAAATCGCCTTCTGGGAACGGACTCTCGCGGGCCTGCCCGACCAGCTCGAGCTTCCCTCGGCCCGTCAGCGTCCGATCGAGCCGAGCATGCGGGGCGCGCGCACCGCCTTCACCATCGACGCCGACCTGCATCGGCGGCTCGCCGAGCTGGCCCAGCAGGCGGGTGCCTCGCTGTTCATGGTCCTGCACACCGCGCTGGCCGTGCTGCTCGCGCGACTGTCCGGAACCACCGACATCGCCATCGGTACCGGTGTCGCGGGCCGCGGCGACCGCGCCATCGACGACCTGATCGGCATGTTCGTCAACACCCTCGTGTTGCGCACCGAGGTCGACCTCGCCGCGGGCTTCACCGCGGCGCTCGAGCACACCCGCGAAACCGACCTGGCCGCCTTCGCGCACGCCACCGTCCCCTTCGATCGTCTGGTCGACGTCGTCAACCCGGCCCGCTCGCAGTCGCGGCACCCGCTCTTCCAGGTGGCCCTGAACTTCCAGGCCGTCCTCGACACCACCTTCGACCTCGCGGGCTCGCCGGTCACGGTGCGCGAGATCGAGCTCGACATCACCAAGTTCGACCTACAGATCACCCTCGCCGAACGCCGCGGCGCGGCGGGCGAACCCGCGGGCATAGAAGCCCTCGCCCTCTACGCCACAGACCTGTTCGACGAGCCCGAGATCCACACTCTCGGTGCGCGTTTCGTTCGACTGCTGGCCGCGGCGGTCTCCAACCCGAACACCGCGGTCGGTGACCTGCCGCTGCTGTCGGCGCCGGAACATTCCCAGCTCACCGGCATGCGCGGAGCGCCTGTCACCGCCACCGGTCTGCTCCCCGACCTCCTGGCAACGGCCGTCGACGCCGACCCGGATCGTGAAGCGGTCACCGATGGCGAGCGCACCCTCACCTATCGCGAACTCGACCGGGCGTCCTCGCGCCTTGCCCGGGTCCTCGTCGACAGCGGCATCGGCCCCGACGACGTGATCGCCGTCGGCATCCCCCGCTCCGTCGAGTCGGTCCTCGCGGTGTGGGCGATCGCCAAGTCCGGTGCGGCCTGGCTGCCCGTCGACCCGAGCTACCCGCTCGATCGGATCACCCATATGGTGACCGATTCCGGTGCGCGACTGGGCCTTACGGTGTCGCAGTGCCACTGCGCGCTCCCCGGCCCGATCGACTGGCTGGTGCTCGACGAACTGAAGCTGATGGCCGAATGCGCCTGCCGCTCCAGTGATCCCGTCACCGACGTCGACCGCGTCCGCCCCCTGCGCGCTCAGCACCTCGCCTACGTCATCTACACTTCCGGCTCCACCGGCCTGCCCAAGGGCGTGCTGGTCACCCAGGCGGGCATCGCCGGTTTCGCCGCCGAGGAGACCGCCCGGATGTTCGGCACCGCCGACGCCCGTGTCCTGCAGGTCGGTTCCCCGTCGTTCGACATCTCGGTGATGGAACTGCTGCTCGCGGTGAACTCCGCCGCGACCCTGGTGATCGCTGTGCCCGGCCGCCACGTGGGAGACGAACTGGCCCAGTTGCTCTCGGATCAGCGTGTCACCCATGCCCTGATGACCCCGTCCGGCCTGGCCGTGCTCGACCCCGCCCGACTCGAGGCCCTTCGCATGGTGATGGTCGGCGGCGAAGCCTGCCCGCCCGACCTCATCGCCCGCTGGACCGCCGGAGAAGTGCCGCGCGCGTTCGTCAATGCCTACGGCCCTTCCGAAACCACCGTCGCCACCAACATCAGCGCACCGCTGGCCGCCGACTCCCCGCTGACCCTCGGTACGCCACTTCGCGGCATCACCCAGTGGGTCCTCGACTCGCGGCTGCAGCCGGTCCCGGTCGGTGTCGCGGGCGAGCTCTATGTCGCCGGCGCCCAGGTGGCTCGCGGTTACCGCTCCCGCGCGGCGCTCACCGCGGCCCGCTTCATCGCCTGCCCCTGGGCGCCGTCCGAGCGGATGTACCGCACCGGTGACCTGGTCCGCTGGACCGGCGAAGGCACCCTCGAATATCTCGGCCGCAACGATGACCAGGTCAAACTCCGGGGCTTTCGCATCGAACTCGGCGAGGTCGAGAGCGCTCTGCTCGCCCTGCCGTCGATTCGCCGGGCTGTCGTGCTCGTCCGGGCCGACGCGCATCGCGGCGACCAACTCGTCGCTTACCTCGTGCCCGCCGCCGTCGACGCGGCGCGTGCCGGACGCGCGGCGGAAACAGCCGACGCTCTCGATGCCGACGGGCCCGGCGAGCTGGTCGATCTCGACGCGATCGCCGCGGCCCTGCGCGGGACTCTGGCCGCGCACATGGTGCCGTCCGCGTTCGTCGTGCTCGACGAGCTGCCACTCACGCCCAACGGCAAGCTGGACCGCAAGGCCCTCCCGGAGCCGGTGTTCGCCGCGCGCGCTTTCCGGGCGCCCGCCGTCGGCACCGAGTCCGTGGTGGCCCAGGTGTTCGGCGAGGTCCTCGGAGTGGAGCAGATCGGCGCCGACGACGACTTCTTCGCGCTGGGCGGCAACTCCCTCGTCGCCACCCAGGTGGTGTCCCGTCTCGGCACCGCGCTCGGTCGCTCGGTGTCGTTGAAAGCGCTGTTCGAAGCGCCGACCGTCACCGACCTGGCCGCGCTGCTCGGCTCCACGGCAGCGGTCGCACCCCGGCCCGCGCTGGTGGCAGGCGAACGGCCGCACCGGATTCCGTTGTCCTACGCCCAGCAGCGCATGTGGTTCCTGAACCAGTTCGACGCCAAATCGGTCGCCGACAATATCGCCGCGGCCATTCGCCTGAGCGGTGCCATCGACTACGCCGCGATGAACGCGGCCGTCGCCGCGGTCTTCGCCAGGCACGAGGCGCTGCGAACCCGCTACCCCGCGGTCGACGGCGTGGCGTTCCAACAGGTGCTCGCCGCTGATCAGCTGAGGATCACCCTCGAACCGCACGCGGTCGCGCCGGTCGACCTCGACAACCGTATTCGCGCGCTGGCCGCCGTCCCGTTCGCGGTCGACCAGCAACCCCCGGTTCGTCTGCACCTGCTGCACACCGCCCCCGACGAGCACGTACTCGTCCTCGTCCTGCACCACATCGCCGCCGACGGCTGGTCCGTCGCCCCGCTGACCCGTGACGTGATGGTCGCCTACGCGGCCCACCTGGTCGGCACCGCGCCCCAGTGGACGCCGCTGCCGGTGCAGTACGCCGACTTCGCGCTCTGGCAGCGCGAGGCGCTCGGCGCCGAGGACGACGCCGATTCGTCGCTGTCACGGCAGATCGCTTTCTGGACAACAGAACTGGCAGACCTACCCGACCTGCTGTCGCTTCCCACCGACCGTCCCCGCCCTGCTGTGACCTCGGGGCGCGGTGCGCGCCATGCCTTCACGGTCCCCGCCGCGATCACCGAACGACTGCGCGATATCGGCACCCGAGCCAACTCCTCGCTGTTCATGGTGCTGCACACCGCATTCGCCGCTACTCTCGCCGCACTGTCCGGCCAGCAGGACATCGCGATCGGCACCCCGGTCGCCGGTCGCGGCGACCAGGCGCTCGACGATCTGGTCGGCATGTTCGTCAACACCCTCGTGTTGCGCACCCCGATCCGCTCCGACGCGACCTTCGCCGAACTGCTCGGCACGGTTCGCGACAGCGACCTGCGGGCCCTCGCCAACGCCGACGTCACCTTCGACCGCCTCGTCGAGGTGCTCAACCCCGAGCGCTCGACCGCCAGGCACCCGCTGTTCCAGGTGATGCTGGACTTCCAGAACAACTCCCGGACCGAACTCGAACTCGCGGGCCTGACCGCCTCGGAACTCGAGATCGACACCCGGACAGCAAAGTTCGATCTGCACCTGACGTTGCGCGAAACCGCCGACGGCCTGCTCGCCCGCTTCGAGTACGCCACCGACCTGTTCGACGCGCAGACCATCACAGATTTCGGCACCCGCTTGCTGCGGATGCTGGAGACGGTGACCGCCGATCCCGACGTCGTGATCGGCGACATCGACCTGCTCGACACCGCCGAGCGCACCCGACTGCTCGACACCTGGAACGCCACCGCGTACCCCGTCGACGAGCGCATGACACTGTCCTCGCTGTTCTGCGCGCAGGCCCAGCGCACCCCGGATGCGACCGCGGTGACCTTCGACGGGATGTCGTCAACCTACTCCGAGTTCGCGGCCGAGGTGAATCGCCTCGCTCGACTGCTGATCTCGATCGGCGTGCGCCCCGACCGCACCGTGGCCCTCGGCATACGGCGCTCGACCGACCTGGTCGTGGCCATGTACGCGGTCCTCGCCGCGGGCGGCGCCTACGTGCCGCTCGACCCGGACCACCCGGCCGAACGCATCGCCCAGGTGATCGCGGCCGCCGACCCGGTGTGCGTACTGACCCGCGCGATCGACGACATCGACTTCGGCGCTGTGGAGTCGGCCGCCGCGCGCCCCGCGATCCTCGATCTCGAACAAGTCGATACGGCGGACTACTCGTCGACACCGATCACCGACGCCGACCGGCTGGCCACCCTCGCTCCCGGCAACGCCGCGTACCTGATCTTCACCTCCGGCTCCACCGGCAAGCCCAAGGGCGTCGTCGTCACCCACGCCGCGATCGTCAACCGCATGGTGTGGATGCAGGACGCCTACCGCCTCACCCCCGCCGACGTCGTCGTGCAGAAGACCCCCGCCACCTTCGACGTGTCGGTCTGGGAGTTCCTCTGGCCCCTGCAGATCGGCGCCCGCCTCGTGCTGGCCCTGCCCGACGGCCACCGCGACCCGGCCTACCTGGCCCGGCTGATCGACGCCGAGCAGGTCACCGTCGCCCACTTCGTCCCGTCGATGCTCGCGGTCTTCGTCGCCGCGCTCGACGAGGCGGATTCCCGCGGCGACGCGGCGATCGCGCAGGCCGCGACCACCGAGTCCGGCGCCGGAAGCTGCGCCTCGCTGCGCCTGGTGTTCGCCTCGGGCGAGGCACTGGCGCCCGCTCCGGCACATCTGTTGCGTGAGCGCACCGGTACGGCTGTGCACAACTTGTACGGCCCGACCGAGGCCGCGGTCGACGTCACCTTCCACGAGGTGATCGACGCCGACACCGTCTCCGTCCCGATCGGCGCACCTGTGCACAACACCCAGGTGTACGTCCTCGACGGTCGCCTGCGCCCGGTCCCCGTCGGCGTTCCCGGCGAGCTGTATCTGGCAGGCGCGCAACTCGCGCGAGGCTACGCCGGGCGCGTCGATCTGACGGCGGACCGCTTCGTCGCCAACCCGTTCACTCGCGCCGAGCGCATGTACCGCACCGGCGACCTCGTCACCTGGACGCCGAGCGGAGAACTGGAATACCTGGGCCGCACCGACTTCCAGGTGAAGTTGCGCGGTCTGCGGATCGAACTCGGCGAGATCGAGGCCGTACTGTCCGGGCTCGCCGAGGTCAGCCAGGCCGCGGTCGTCGTCCGCGACGAGGTGCTGGTCGCGTATCTCGTCACGGCACAGCACCTCGACGTGGACGCGGTGAAGTCCGCCCTGCTCCGCACACTGCCCGCCTACATGGTCCCCGCGGCCTTCGTCGTGCTCGACGGGTTCCCGCTCAACAGCTCGGGCAAGCTCGACCGGAAGTCGCTGCCCGCGCCGAGTTTCGAGACAGCGCGGTTCCGCGCCCCGTCCACCCAGGTGCAACACATCGTCGCCGCGACCTTCGCCGCGGTGCTCGGCTTCCCCGCCGACCGCGAAGTCGGCCTCGACGACGACTTCTTCGCCCTCGGCGGCAACTCGCTCAACGCCACCCAGGTCGCGGCCCGCCTCGGCGCCGCCCTCGATACCCAGATCCCGGTTCGACTGCTGTTCGACGCACCGACCGTGGCCGAGCTGGCCGAGCGGTGCACCGCACTGCGCGGTACCGGTGGGCGCCTCGAACTCACCACGCGCGAACGCCCACAACGTATTCCACTGTCGGCGGCGCAGCGCCGGATGTGGTTCCTCAACCGCTATCTCGCCGACGTCGACGGTATCGGCGACGCCGTCGACAACATCCCCGTCGCGTTGCGCCTCACCGGCGACCTGGATGTCGCTGCCCTCGAAGCCGCACTCGCCGATGTGATCACCCGGCACGAAACCCTGCGCACCAGCTACCCCGACGGGCCGGAGGGCGCCGAACAGCTCATCTGCGACACCACTGAACTCACCCTGCGGCCCGAGGCGATCACCCAGGCCCAACTGCCCGCACGCCTCTTGTCCTGCGCTGCGGTCCGATTCGATCTCACCACCGAAATTCCGTTGCGCGCGGCCCTGTTCGCGGTGAACGGCGAGCACGTGCTGGTGCTGGTGGTCCACCACATCGCCGCGGACGGCTTCTCGCTCGGTCCACTCGCCGCCGACCTGATGGTCGCCTACGCGGCGCGGCGCACCGGCGCCACCCCCGCGTGGTCGCCGCTGCCGATCCAGTACGCCGACTTCGCCCTGTGGCAGCACGAAAACCTCGGTGCGGCCACCGATCCCGCCTCGCTCGCCCACACGCAGCTGGCCTTCTGGCGTCGCGGCCTCGCCGGTCTTCCCGAGCAGCTCGAGCTGCCGACCGACCGGCCCCGCCCCGCTGTCTCCACCTATCGCGGCGCCGTGCACCGCTTCCAGATCGACTCCGATCTGCACAGCGAACTGCGCGAACTGGCGCGCAAGCACGAGGCCACCCTGTTCAGCACCGTGCACGCGGCACTCGCCGTGCTCCTGGCCCGGCTGTCCGGCAGTGGCGACATCGCCATCGGCACCCCGGTCGCTGGCCGTGGCGAGGCCGCCCTCGACGGCCTGATCGGCATGTTCGTCAACACCCTCGTCCTGCGCACCCAGATCGATCCGCGCGCCGAGTTCGAGACCGCCCTCGACGCCGTCCGCGCGGGCGACCTCGATGCGCTCTCGCACGCCGACATCCCGTTCGAGCAGGTCGTCGATGCCCTCGACCCGGCGCGGGCCCGCAACCGCCACCCCCTGTTCCAGGTGGCACTGGTGCTGCAGAACTTCACGGTTCCCGCGCTGGCGGCCGCCGACCTGCGAGTCGAGCCCATCGACGTCGACGCCGCGGTGGCGAAGTTCGACCTGCAGTTCACCGTCGGGGAGTCCGACGACATCGACGGCCGCGCGAACGGCATGTCCATCGAAATCGCCTACGCCACCGATCTCTTCGACGCCGACAGCGTCGCCGTGCTGGCCCGGCGCTTCGCCCAGGTGCTGGCCGCCGTCGTCGCCGACCCGACCGTGGTGGTCGGCGACATCCAACTGCTCAGCGCCGAGGAACAGCAACGCACCCTGCACGAGTGGGCGTCCACCGGGGCTTCGGTGGCTGCCGCAGACACCATGGTCGACCGGTTCGCTCGCGCCGCGGCCCTCGGCCCGAACGCCGTCGCCGTGAAGGCGGGCGAGACAGCCCTCACCTACGCCGAGCTCGATGCCTGGTCCAACCGCCTCGCCCGACGTCTCGTCGCCGCAGGCGTCGGACCGGAATCTCTGGTGGCGGTGGCACTCCCGCGCTCGGTGGAGTTGCCCGCCGCATTGCTCGCCGTGCTGAAGGCAGGCGGCGGTTACCTGCCGATCGACCCCCATTACCCCGCCGATCGCATCGAATACATTCTGGACGACGCCCGCCCGCACTGCGCCATCACCAACCACGACTCGGGCCTGGCGCGCGACTGGTTCGGCGGCCCGGTCATCGACCCCGCCGCCGACAACCTGTCCGACTACGACGCCGGACCCCTGACCGACGCCGACCGGCGGGCACCGCTGTCACCGGCCAACGCCGCCTACGTCATCTACACCTCCGGCTCGACCGGCCGCCCCAAGGGCGTCGTCGTCGCGCACGGGAATGTCGTCGCCCTGCTGGACAACACCGCACGGCGATTCGGCTTCGGTCCCTCGGACGTGTGGACGATGTTCCACTCCTACGCCTTCGACTTCTCGGTGTGGGAACTGTGGGGCGCCCTGCTCCACGGCGGCTCGGTCGTACTGGTCGACTACTTCACATCCCGCTCGCCCGAACAGTTCCGCGAACTGCTGCGCACCGAAGGCGTCACCGTCCTCAATCAGACGCCGTCCGCGTTCTACCAGCTCATCGCCGCGGAGTCGGCCGACCCCGTGCCCACCGAATATGCCCTGCGCACAGTCATCTTCGGCGGCGAGGCGCTCGAGCCCCAACGCCTGGCCGGCTGGTTCGCCCGCTACCCGGACTCGCCCCGCATGGTGAACATGTACGGCATCACCGAGACCACCGTCCACGTCTCCTACCGCGAGATCACCCCCGACCTCGGCCCGGCCAGCGTGATCGGCAGTGCCATCGCGGGACTCGCGGTGCGCGTGCTCGATTCTCGCCTACGTCCCGTTCCGGTCGGCGTGCCCGGCGAAATCTATGTCTCCGGACCGCAGTTGGCGCGCGGCTACGCGGGTCGCCCGGAACTGACGGCGAGCCGGTTCGTGGCCGACCCCTATGGTCCGCCCGGATCCATCGCCTACCGATCGGGCGACCTCGCCCGCTGGACGGTGGTGTCCGATGGTGCGGGCGCGGTACCCGAAGTCGATCTCGAATACCTGGGTCGCGCCGACCAGCAGGTGAACCTGCGTGGTTTCCGCGTGGAACTCGGCGAGATCGAGGCGGCACTGCTGCGCAGCTCGGTCGCCCCGCGCGAGGTCGCGGTGCTCGTTCGGACCGATCTGGTCGACGAGCCGCGGATCGTGGCCTACCTGGTCGCGGAGTCCGCCGACCTCGACACCGCGGCCCTGCGCAAGGAGCTGGCGCGGACCCTGCCCGAGCACATGCTCCCGGCCGCCGTCGTGCCGGTGGACCGCATCCCGCTCACGGTCAACGGCAAACTCGACCGCGCCGCCCTTCCCGTCCCCGTCTTCGAGACCAGCGCCTACCGCAGGCCTGCCACCGTCACCGAGCAGATCATCGCCGACGTCTACACCGAAGTACTCGGTCGTGCCGACGACCAGCCGATCGGCGCCGACGACGACTTCTTCGCCCTCGGCGGCAGCTCGCTGCTGGCAGCCAAGGCTGTCGCCCGCATCGGTGCGGCCCTGGATCGGCGCGTCGGTGTGCGCACCCTGTTCGAGGCGCCGCGCGTCACCGAACTGGCCGCGGCCGTCGAGGCTCAGTCGCGCGTCGACCGGCCCGCGCTCGTCGGCCGGGCCCGCCCCGAGATCCTTCCGCTGTCGCCGGCACAGCAGCGCATGTGGTTCCTCAACCGCTTCGACCGCGCGTCGGTGGCGTACAACATTCCGTTCGCGCTGCGCCTGAGCGG
This sequence comes from Nocardia sp. NPDC058633, assembly GCF_042717045.1. NCBI lineage: Bacteria > Bacillati > Actinomycetota > Actinomycetes > Mycobacteriales > Nocardiaceae > Nocardia > Nocardia sp. NPDC058633. Next base: position 100,742 of record NZ_JBHXRA010000003.1, on the reverse strand, counting down.
TGCGCTCGATACCGGTGCGTTGCAGGCCGCGATGGCCGACGTGGTCGCCCGGCACGAGTCACTGCGCACGGTGTACCCGGTGTCGCGTGGCGCGGGTGCCGACCTCGACGGCACCCCGACACAGATGATCATGGCTGCCGCCGACGCCGCTCCCACGCTGGCGCCGATCGAGGTGACCGACGCCGACCTGCCCTCGGCGATTCGCGAACTGGCCGAGACCACCTTCGACGTCACCACCGAGGTCCCGGTGCGCATGCGCCTGTTCCAGGCGGCCGACACCGAGTTCGTGCTCGCCGCCGTCCTGCACCACATCGCCGCCGACGGCTCCTCGATCGCCCCCTTCGTCGCCGACCTGATGCGCGCCTACACCGCCCGGCTGGCCGACACCGCACCCGGGTGGGCACCGCCGGCCGTACAGTTCGCCGACTACGCGCTGTGGCAGCACGACCTGCTCGGCGACGAGGCCGACGCGCAATCCCTTGCCGCCCAACAGGTCAGCTACTGGCGTACGCAGCTGGCCGGACTGCCCGATCAGTTGGCGCTGCCGACCGACCGGCCCCGCCCAGCTCGCCAGAGCCTGCGCGGCGACAAGGTGAGCTTCACCGTCGACGCCGACCTGCACGCCGCGCTGCTCGCCCTCGGGCGCGGTCACGGCGCCACCCTGTTCATGGTGGTGCACGCGGCCTTCGCGGCCCTGCTGGCGCGGGTCTCCGGTACCGCCGACATCGCCATCGGCACTCCGAACGCGGGCCGTGGCGAAGCCGAGCTCGACGAGGTGATCGGCATGTTCGTCAACACCCTCGTCCTGCGCACCCCCGTCAGGGGCGACGCGCCGTTCACCGATCTGCTCGTCGCCGCCCGCACCGCCGACATCGCCGCGTTCTCCCACGCCGATGTGCCCTTCGAGCGGTTGGTCGAGGTGCTCAATCCGGCCCGTTCCACCGCGCGGCACCCGCTGTTCCAGGTCGGCTATTCGTTCCAGAACCACGAGCGCGCCGACCTGGAACTTCCCGGCCTCACCGTGTCGGCTATCGAATTCGACTCCGGCGTAGCGCAGTTCGACCTGCACCTGTTCGCCCTGGACAACTACACCGACGAGGGCGCTCCGGCGGGAATCGAGATGGCACTCGGCTACGCCACCGAGCTGTTCGACGCCGAGACAGCCGAGCGTTTCGCCGCCGCGCTGCGCCGGATCCTCGACGCCGTCATCGCGGCACCGGGTACCGCCGTCGGTGATCTCGACCTGCTCGGCGCCGATCGCACCCTGCTGCTCGAGACCTGGAACGACACCACGCACCCGGTCGAGCCGACCACGCTCGCCGAACTGGTCGCCCGCCAGGCGCGGCGAACCCCTGGTGCGCTCGCGCTGGTGGACGACGAAACCGGTGAGTCCCTGGACTACGCCACCTTCGACGCCCAGGTCAACCGCGTGGCCCGGCTCCTGATCTCCGAGGGTGTCGGCCCGGAACGCACCGTCGTGCTGGCCATGCGCCGCGGCATCGATCTCGTGATCGCCATGCACGCCGTCGTGCGGGCGGGCGGGGCGTATGTGCCGATCGACCCCGACCATCCCGTCGACCGCATCGCCTACATCGTCGCCACCGCGGCACCGTTGTGCGTGCTCACCACCGCCGCCGACGGCCTACCGCTGTCGGTGGACGTTCCCGTTTTCGAACTGGATCATCGGGCGCTCCAGGAGCTGTCGACCGAGCCGGTTACCGATGTCGAGCGCATCACCGCACTGCGCCCCGAGCACCCCGCGTACATCATCTTCACCTCCGGCTCCACCGGCCGCCCCAAGGGCGTCACCGTCGCGCATGCCGCGATCGTCAACCAGCTCGCGTGGCTGCACGACCGCTTCACCATGACCACCACCGACCGCGTTCTTCTGAAAACCCCCGCCACCTTCGACCTGTCGGTCTGGGAGTTCTGGTCCCCCTTGACCTCCGGCGGCGCCCTGATCGTCACCCGCCCCGGCGACGAGCGCGACCCGGACCGGTTGCGCGCCACCATCACCCGGCACGGCGTCACCGTCCTGCACGCGGTGCCCTCGCTCGTCGGCATGCTGCTGACCACTGAAACCGCTCCCGCACTGCACGATTCGCTACGCGCGGTCCTCGCCATCGGCGAAGCGCTGCCCGTCGCCACGGCCGCCCAGTTCCGTGCCAGTGGCACCACCGCCGCGTTGCACAACCTGTACGGCCCGACCGAGGCCGCGGTCTCGATCACCGAATACGAAGTCGCCCAAGACCTGTCGCATGTGGTTCCGATCGGTGCCCCGGCCTGGAACAGCGCTGTCTACGTCCTCGACGCGCGCCTGCGGCCGGTCCCGGTCGGCGTAGCCGGCGAGCTCTACCTGGCCGGCGACCAACTCGCCCGTGGCTATCACGGCCGCCAGGCTCTCACCGCCGACCGCTTCGTCGCTGATCCTTTCGCGACGGCCCGCACCACCGCGACGGATGTGGCGGTCACCCGCTCGCTCGGATCGCGGATGTACCGCACCGGCGACATCGTGCGCTGGCGCGCCGACGGCACCCTCGAATACCTCGAACGCGCCGACTTCCAAGTCAAGATCGGCGGCTTCCGCATCGAGCTCGGTGAGGTCGAGACAGCGCTGCTTCGCTGCGCCGGCGTTCGCGCCGCGGTCGCCGTGGCCGAGACCGACGAGCGAGCGGGCGCTCGCCTGATCGCCTACGCGGCGGTCACCGACCTGACCCCCGGCGAGGAACAGACCATCGCGGCCCGACTGCGCGGCGAACTCGCCGCCGAGCTGCCCGCCTATATGGTCCCCGCCGCCCTGGTGGTGCTCGACGCGCTGCCCCTCAACGCCAACGGCAAGGTGGACCGCACCGCCCTGCCCGCGCCCGAATTCGTCGAGGCCGCCTTCCGCGCCCCGGTCACGGCGGTCGAACAGCTCGTCGCCCAGACCTTCACCGAGGTGATCGGTTGCTCGACCGTCGGGCTCGACGACGACTTCTTCGCTCTCGGCGGCAACTCGCTGATGGCAACCCGCCTGACGGCCCGCCTCGGCGCCGCACTCGGCGCCCATGTGGCGGTAGCCGCGGTCTTCGACGCGCCGACGGTGGCCGCGCTGGCCGAGCACCTCGCCACCTCCGACCACGCGGGGGCTCGCCCCCCGCTGACCAAGCGCACCGGTGCGGGCCCCGCGGTCCTCTCGCCCGCGCAGCAGCGCATGTGGGTGCTGCACCAGCTCGCGCCACAGTCCTCGGCCTATCACATTCCGGCCGCGCTGCGCCTCACCGGCGACCTCGACCTACCCGCACTGCAAGCGGCCGTCGCCGACGTCCTGGCCCGCCACGACACCCTGCGCACGCGGTACCCCGACACCGCCGAGGGACCGGTCCAACAGGTGATGCCCGCCTGGTCCGCCGCCGTCGACCTCGCTCCCATCCCGGTCGCCCCCACCGATGTCGAAGCCCGGATCGCGGCGCTCGTCGCCCAACCCTTCGACATCACCGCCGCGCCCCCGATCCGGGTCGCCCTCTACCGCCTCGGCGACAACGATCACGTCCTCGTCGTCGTGGTGCACCACATCAGCGCCGACGGCTACTCGATGGACCCCCTCACCCGAGACCTCGTGCGCGCCTACGTGGATCGCAGTCGAGGACTCGAACCAGGCTGGGCGCCATTGGACATCCAGTACGGCGACTTCAGCGCCTGGCAGCGCGACCTGCTCGGCAACGACACCGACCCCGACAGTGTGCTCACCCAGCAGCTCGCCTACTGGACCCGCGAACTCGCCGGTGCGCCCGAACTGCTGACCCTGCCGACAGACCGCCCCCGCGCGGCTCGACGCGAAATGCGCGGTGCGACGATCGAATTCGAGCTCGACACCACACTCACCCGAAGCCTCGACGCCGTGGCACGCGCCCACGGAACCACGCTGTTCACCCTGGTGCACAGCGCGCTGGCGGTGCTGCTGGCCAAGCAATCGGGCAGCGCCGACATCACCATCGGCGCCCCGGTATCGGGTCGCGGCGCCCGCGAACTCGACGACCTGGTCGGCATGTTCGTCAACACCGTCGCCCTGCGCACCGAGATCGACTCGCGCGCCGCGTTCACCGACCTGCTGGCCCAAGCCAAGCGCCGCGACCTGGCCGCCCTCTCCCACGCCGACGTCCCGTTCGAGCAGGTCGTCGACGCCATGGGCCGCGCCCGCACCGGCGCCTACACTCCGCTGTTCCAGGTGATGCTCACCTTCCAGAACATGCCACCGGCCGGTATCGACCTACCCGGGCTCCACGTCCAGACCATGGATCCCGGCCTCACCGAAGCCAAATACGACCTGCACCTCACCGCGCTACAGCGCTACGCCGACGACGGCTCCCTGAGCAACCTCGATTGCCACTTCGGTTACGCCACAGATCTTTTCGACGCAGCGACCGTGCGAGGCCTGGCCGAACGATTCCGCAAAGTCCTCACCGCCGTCGCCACCGATCCCACCGTCGCGGTGCGCGCGATCGACCTGCGCACCGACGCCGAAAAGACCCCGACCACCTACACAATCGCCGACCTTCCGGGCCTCGTCGGTTCGGCAGCTCGGCTCGCGCCGGCGACCGTGGCATTCACCCACGGCGAGCACGCCATCTCCTACGGAGCACTCGACGCCAAACTCGCCGCGGTGAGCAGGGCGATGGGCGCGAAGATGAAACCCGAGGCGCTGGTGAACGTCGCGCTGGCCGGCCTCGTGCCCGGCGTGCTCGCCGCACTCGGCGCCGCGGGTCTCACTTCCACTCTGCAAACACTGGTGACCGATGCTGCCGCGGTAATCGCCGAGGCAGGGTCGGCTGACGACTCGGAAGGACAACTCTGATGTCGCACACGGATTCGGTCACGACCGCCGCCACCCTCGCCGCGCTGCTGCGTGACCTGGACGGCGATCGACCACGTGACCCGGCGACCCTGCTCGCCGCCTTCTCCACCTACGCCGAACGCGAGCCCGACACGCTCGCGGTGCGCGACGGCGAAATCGAGCTCACCTACGGCGAATTGGCCGAGCGAGTGGACGCGTTGGCCGCTTCCCTCGTCGAACACGGTGTCGGCCCCGAAACCACTGTCGCGGTGTCGCTGCCACGCTCGGCGGAACTCGTTGTCGCCGTGCACGCGGTACTCGTCGCGGGCGGCGCGTTCGTCCTGCTCGACCCGGCCGGCCCCCACGACCACCAGCGACGCGCCGCCGACCTGGCCGCGCCGACATTGATCCTCACCGCCGACGGAACGCCGCATCCCACCGGTTTCCCGGTGCTGCGCACCGACGCCACCGTCGAGGTCGCCCCCGATGAGCTACCCGGGCCTGGTGCGGACAACCCGGCCTACCTGGTGGTCGATGTCGTCGCCTCGACCGCCGTCGTCGTCGGACACCGCGCCGCACAAGCGAATTCGAGCTGGCGTCAGCGGCTGTGCGGCATCGGCAACGGTGACTCGGTGCTGTGGCACGCGCCGTTGACCGGACAGGCCGCGGTGGGGGAGATGCTGCTCGCGCTGCAGAACGGCGCCACGCTGGTGGTCTCGCCGTCGGCGGTGCTGGCCGACGCGATCGCCGAAACCGGTGTGACCGCAGGCTGTTTCGACCATGCCGAGCTCGCCGAACTGGCGGCGTTGCCCGATGCCGAGGAACGCCTGGATTCGCTGCGCGTGGTGCTCGGATCCGGAGGGTCGCTCCTGGCGAAAACCGCCGCGGCCCTGCGCTCGGTGAGCGGAGCGACCCTGTGGCACGTCTACGGCAGGCCCGAGACCGCAGGCGAGTTCGTCGCCCACGAGGTGACCGGCGCCGACCTGGAGGTCGTCCCGTTCGGTTCGGCCGCCGACGATGTCGAACTGCTGATCCTCGACGAACACCTGTGCCCTGTCGAGGACGGCGAGATCGGCGAACTCTACGTCTCCGGCGTGCAGTTGGCGCGCGGTTACATCGGCAGGCAGGCCACCGCCGCGACCTTCCTCGCCAACCCGATCGGTCCGGTGGACGACCGGATGTTCGCGACCGGCGACCTGGTGCGTCGCAGGCCGCCGGGCGACGCCTGGACCGCGGAGATCGAATTCGTCGGCCGCATCGACGACGGACCCTTTGCCCCCTCGGCGGGACTTCCCGGCGAACTGCTGCTCGACGAGTTCGAAGCCCAAGCCGCCGCGACCCCTTTCGACCCGGCCGTCGTCCATGCGCCGAGCGACGGCCCGACGTCGATCATCACCTACGGTGACCTCGACCGGCGCACCAACCAACTGGCCAGATACCTCACCGCGCTGGGCATCGGACCGGAATCGACTGTCCTCGTCGATGTTCCACGCTCCGTCGAGCTCATGGTCGCCACCTACGCGGTCCTCAAAGCCGGTGGCGCCGTGGTGCCGATCGACACCGCGAACCCGCTGCCCCCACCGGTCGTCAACCCGGCACTGGCACTGACCGTCGTCGCTCGCGAACACCTCGGTGCCTACGACATCCCGACCGTCACGGTCGACGGGGTGGACCTGTCGACCTACTCCAGCGAACCGATCGCCCGAGGTGAACATCGCGCCCCGATCCTGCCCCAACACCCCGCCTTCGTGCTGTTCCCGCCCGGCACGACGCACAGCGTCACCATCAGCCACGCCGCAGCGGTCCACCGGGTCACCGCCATGCAGGCCCGTCACAACCTCACCACCCGCGACGTCTACCTGAACCAAGCCGACTCCGGCGACGCCACCGCCTGGCACGGCTTCCTGCTCCCCTTGCGCGTCGGCGCGACCGTGGTCCTCACCGAACCGCCCGATCCGACCCGGTTAGCCGCCCTCATCACCGCCTACGGCATCACCACCACGGACTTCACCCCTCATTTCGTGGCCGTCGACCCCACCCACCGCGACCGGCTGTTCCGCACCAGCGACCTCGCCCAGCGGGAAATCGACGGCACCCCAGCGACATTGGCCCACCTCGGCACGCTGATCAGAAAGGCCACCCCATGACCAATCCGTTCGACGACGACAACGCCCAGTTCTACGTCCTGGTCAACACCGAAGGCGAACACTCTCTCTGGCCCACCTTCGCCGCCGTCCCCGGCGGCTGGACAGTAGCCTTCGGCGCCGCCCCCCGAACCTCGTGCCTCCACTACGTCGAATCCCACTGGCTCGACATGCGCCCCAACTCTTTGATCGCCGCCATGTCCAACAAACCCTGATCCGACCTCGCCCACAGAGGGCTGGCCCCGTAGTCGAGGAGGATCTGCTGTAGCTCGATCACGTGCCTTCGCGGGACGACCAGATGGCAAATTCTCCCCCCGGTGTGCTGATCACCCGATATCCATTCGATCCGACGATGCCCCAGGATTCATATTTTTCGTCTATGGGAACGATTATCGCCGCGCCGGAATCGAACTCCATAATCAAGCCATCGACTTCACTGGCATCGGCTCGTACTACAGATGAGTCGATAATGGACCGTAGCTCTGAGCTCAGACCGGCGTAGTCGTTGGGCGGTGCACCCAAGAGAATCCCGTTTGGGGTGCGAAAAGTAAGCTTACCCTCGATCTGCAATTCGAATGCGGTCGGCGAACCCATTCGGATTGTCGCGGTATATCCCAGTTCAACCGCAGAGACGCGCTGCCCTATTGCTTCTAATTGCAGTTCCATGATCACCAACCGTATCTGGCAACGACTCGTTGCTCGAGATGGTGGTGCCGCCATGCTCAGGAGGGTGCGCCCACTCTGGATCGGCTAGGGTGCGGACGTCTACGTCGCGACGGGTACGGAGCTTGGGGAACCGAACGGGGTTGGCTTGCGTCTAAGACATCGAGCGGTGTTGTGCGGAACAGGGAGAGATCATGCGGCTGGTCGGGTTGGTGGTTGGGGGATGCGCTGTGCTGGCGCTCGCGGGGTGCTCGAAGGGGGTGGACGGGCAAGCGGAGGCTAGTGGGGCTCCGTTGACCAAGGAGCAGTTGTTCGATCCGTGTGGGGTGCCGGAGAGTGCGCTGGTTGCGGCGGGGGCTGATCCTGCGTCGAAGGACGACAATCCATTCTCGGTGGGGCGCGAAGATTGGAAGGGGTGTGACTGGGAGGCAGACGACTACTTCATCGGGCTCATCTCCACCACGCATACCCTCGATGAGTTTCGTACGAACGATCGTTTCAGCGGCTTTCGTGATGTCACGGTAGATGGCCGAAGCGCGGTGCAGCACTACGTCGGCTCACAGTCACCACCGAATGAATGTCAGATCACATTCGACACGAGCCAAGGCCTGGTTTCGGTATCGGCTATGAGGTTCTTGAGTAGCAAGTCGACGATTGACCCTTGCCAGTGGGCGACTGCTGCTGCTCCACACTTTGTCGAGTTCTTGCCGCGATAACTTCGTAGGTCAGTAAGGAATCTTCCGATGGCAGATGTGAACGAATTAGCCAACAAATTCCAGACCCTCGCCGGCGAGGCTGCCGCCGGCCGCCTCGTCATTGAATATGACGCTGCTGAACGCTGCGCCAAGTGGTGCGACGATTACATCGATGACCTCAACAACCTCGCGCGGCGTACCCAGCGCATGGTCACAATCGACTCTTTCGGAAATCTGAACTCCGCCAAGGCACTTGGCAAAAAGTTCGCAGACCTTGCCGAGGGGGGACCGGGTACCGGCTCGTACTCGGACGCGGCTCGCCAGCACATCGAGATCCTCACCCAGATGGCCGACATGTACCGCAAAGCCGGTGCCGCATACAAGAATTGCGACGAAGCCACTCAGTTGGCCATCAAGCAGCAGACCAACAAGCTCGACTGAGCTGTGCCAGGTCAGAGGATCGGCGGCACGGCACGGATTGAGCTAGCCCTCCCCGCAAATCGCCACCGAGCGTGGGGGACTGAAGAACGCCTCGTACGTCACGCTTTTCCTCGGCCAGTCCTCGCAGGGCGCGACCCAGCTCAGTCGATGCAGGTCAGGGGTGGTGGTTCCCACTTGCCCTCGAGTGCTTCCTCGCGGGGTGCGTAGAGGCGGAGGGTGAGGGAGAAGTCGCCGGTCGGGGGGATGGGGAGCCAGTTGCCGGTGGGAACGGTGGGGCGTGGGTCCTGGTGTTGGACAGCCAGTTCCACGCTGCCGTCGGGGGCGCGGACGGCGGCGGGGTAGTGGCCTACCGAGTAGATCGCGTCGGGGTTGGGGACCAGGAAGCCCTGGGGGTCGTAAGCGGTGATCGAGGTGAAAGCTTCGACGGGGGGCCACTGGCCTGGTTCGAAGCGGATTCGGTAGCGGAGGGGGCGGCCACGGTCGTCGGTGCTCGGGGCGTCCAGGTTCGCGTAGAGGATGTCGCGGATGGGGGCCAGGGCGGGGGAGCGTTTGGTGGTGGCCGCGCGGCGCAGGTAGTCGGTGCCGAAGGTGCCCAGGTCGACGGGGATCTCCCAGCCGTTGGCGTGGCGGGCGGTCGGGTCGGTCCACTCGGCGATGCGGCGTTGGGCCCGGCGAACCGCTTCGTCGAGGACTTCGGCGGGTTGGTCGTCGACCACTCCGCCGGGCTGTACGCCGATCGAAGCCAGTTCGCTCATCAGGGGCGCGTCGGCGGCGGCGGGGGGATCGGCCAGCATCATCCGACACAAACGGTTGAGGTAGGTGCGGCCGTCCAGGGCGGTGATCCGTTTCGTCGGCGGCTCCGATCCGCGATCGATCGGGTGCACGCGGCTGACCGTGCGGTCGAGTTCCCCGCGGTTCCACGCGCTCAGCGCGATCAGCTTCAGTCGCTGCTGCCACTGGTTGACCGTCGGCGCGTCCTGGACGCCGTTGATCTGGATCCGTCCGACGATCGTGCACAGCGTCGAGGGCATGTGCAGCCGGGTCGTCCCCGAGGGCAGCTCACCGCTCCACTGCGGCCCGGTGACGACGTAGGTGAAGGGCGGTCCGTCGGCGCCGACGGTGGTCCGTGGGTCTCTGCTGGTCAGGTCGTGCACGGTGTTGGCCCAGCCGTCGACGAGCTGGAACAGCCAGAACCGGTCGGGTTCCATCCCCGGGATCTGGAGCACCATCGGCTCTTCGGTGAGGTCGAGCCAGGCTTGCGAATACACCATGTCGTGGCTGAGCCGGGCCACCCCGCGATCGTCGGGATCGGGCAGGACGCTGTGATCGATGGAGTTGGTGGGCCCGCTCGCCGCGCGCATCAGGTCCAGCATGATCATCGGATAGCCGAAGACGTAGGCGTCGATCGCCAGGGCGAGCACGTCCGGCTTGCCGGTGGTGTGTGTCGAGGAGGGCGTCGACTCGTCCCCGCACCCGGGCAACGCTGCCGAGGCGGCCGCCGCGGCACCGAGCCCGAGCAGCGTTCGCCTGGTCAGCGCACCCGTGCGAGGATCCATTCACGCTCCGTTCGACGGCCTGATCGCCGAGCGTATGCGGGGTCGAGAACGGTCCGCCTCATACGCAATGGGTGAAATGATCAGCCGAGCAGCACCCGCCGCATCAAGAATCCCACCCTGGCCCGGCCCGCGATCGGGTCGTCGCCGTAGCCCTGACCGAGGTCGATGACCATCGCGAACGCCGCGTGTACCAGGAATCGCGCCTCGGCCGCGGAGAGCTCCGGTCGCTGGTCGCGTACCAGCCGCGCCCATTCCTGCACGCTCAACCGTTGAATATTGCGCAGGACGGCACGTTCCTCGGCGGGCACGTGCCCGAACTCGGCGTAGTAGACGACGGCGAGCGCCCGCTCGTCGAAGGTGTCGGCGACGAACTGCTCGATCAGCACCCCCAACGCCGCGCCGCTGTCGGGCGTGCTCGCGACCGCGGGCCCGATCGCCCCGGACACCCGATCCGCCGCGCGCCGGAACGCGGCGGCGAGGATGTCGCTCTTGCCGCGATAGAACCGGTACACCGCCGACGCCGCCGACAACCCCGCTGCCGAGGCGATGTCCTCCACGCTCACATTCGGGTAACCGCGTTTGTGGAACAGCTCCACCGCTTTGCGCAGCAGCAGTTCGTGTTTGAACGAATCCGGGATCTCGGCGCGAGCGCCCTGCTCCGAAAAAGCCGCGGCGGGAGGCAATTCGGTGGCGGTCAGTGCCATGCACGCCGAGCCGAGCAATTTGTGCAGCGTGCGAACGGGCAGTGCCGCGTGGTGATCGGCGATGCTGGTGATCACACCGAGAATCGCGGTGGAGACCATGCGCAGCTCGGCCGCGGTCAATTCGGGGCGCAAGAACGCCAGTTGACCATCGAGCGCGAGCAGCACCGAAGTCTGCTGCTCGTCGAGGATCATCCGATCCGCCGGTTCGAGATAGCGGCCCTCCCACCGCACCAGGCGCACCGTGGCCCGATTCTCCACGGTCGCCCCGATCAGCCCGGTCAGCATGTGGCGCAACGTGTGCGCCGCGGGCAGCGTGTCCTCGGCCGGCACCACGATCGACGCGGTGAAGGACTGCCCCACCCGAAGTAACTCCTCCCGGAACAACGCGTACTTGCTGGGATAGTGGCGATACAACGCGGCCGAACTGATACCCAGCCCGGACGCGATGTCCTCCATGCTCACTCCGTGATACCCGGCGGCCCCGAACGCCACCGCCGACGACGCCGCGATCTGCGCTCGACGATTCTTCGGCCGCCGCCGCACTTCGGACCCAGCTACCCCACGTGCCCCACGAGTCTCGCTGACATTCATGCGGGAAGTGTATTAGCCCTTGTCGGGCGGGGTGATCCGGGCATACCAGTCGAGCAGGGCGGGGTCGTCGACGGCGCTGCGTTCGACCACGCGGGCGGGGTCGGCGCCCTGGAACAGCTTCTTGATGGGCACTTCCAGCTTCTTGCCGGTTCGGGTGTGGGGGATGCCGGGGGCTTCGCGGATTTCGTCGGGGACGTGGCGGGGCGAGACCTCGGTGCGGATCGCCGCGGCGAGACGGGTTTTCAGGTCCTCGGTGAGTTCCGTGTCGGGGGCAAGGACCACGAACAGTGGCATCCAGTAGCCGCCGTCGGGTTGCTCGGCGCCGATCACCAGAGCCTCGGCGATCTCGGGGAACTGTTCCACGACCTGGTAGATGTCGGCGCTGCCCATGCGGATGCCGTGGCGGTTGAGGGTGGAATCGGAGCGGCCGTGCACGACGACGCTGCCGTGTTCGGTCAGGGTGATCCAGTCGCCGTGGCGCCACACGCCGGGATAGGTGTCGAAATAGGCCGCGTGGTAGCGCTTTCCGTCGTCGTCGCGCCAGAAGCTGACCGGCATCGACGGCATGGGTGCGGTGACCACCAGTTCGCCGACCTCGCCGCGCACGGGCACGCCCTGCTCGTCGAAGGCTTCCAGGGCGACACCGAGATACGGCGCCGACAGCTCACCCGGCCATACCGGCACGGTCGGCGCCCCGCCGGCGAACGCCGACACCACGTCGGTGCCACCACTGATCGAGTTCACCTGAACGTGTTCACCGGCATTCTCGTTCAACCACAGCGCGCTCGACACCGGCAGCGACGATCCCGTGATGCCGACCGAGCGCAGGGCCGACAGGTCGTGATCGGTGCGCGGCACGGAGCCCGCTTTGACGCAGCCGAGAACATAGCCGGGACTGGTACCGAACACGGTGGCGCCTACCTGAGCGGCAATGCGCCACAAGCCATCCGGTCCGCCCGCGGTCGGGCTGCCGTCGTAGGTGACGACGGTGGCGCCGGTCAGCAGGCCGGCGATCTGGAAGTTCCACATCATCCAGCTCGGGCTGGTGTACCAGAAGAACGTGTCCTCCGAGCCCATGTTCGATTGCAGCGTCACGGCTTTCAGATGCTCGAGCAGCACCCCGCCGTGGCCGTGGACGATGCCTTTGGGCAGTCCGGTGGTGCCGGAGGAGAACACGATCCACAACGGATGATCGAAATCGACAGGGGCAGTCTCGATCACCCCGAGTCCGGCGTAGGCGACCGAGTCGGCCCAGGACAGGGTGTCGGGCACGTCGAGGCCGAGCTGCGAGACGACGACGGTGGCGCGCAAGTCGGACAGACCGTCGCGCAAGGCCGCGATGTCGGCGCGCTTGTCGTGTTCCTTGCCACCGAAGCGGTAGCCGTCGGCGGTGACCAGGACCGTCGGGTCGAGTTGGCCGAGCCGGTCCAGCGCGGCCTTGGCCGAGTAGTCCTGACCGCACGCACTCCACACCGCGCCGATGCTGGCGGTCGCGAGGAAGGCGACGATCGCTTCCGGGATGTTGGGCAGGTAGCCGACCACCCGGTCGCCCGCCTCGACGCCCTGCTCACGCAATGTGCGCGCGAAAACTGTGACCTGCTCGATCAATTCGGCCCAGGAAAGCTCCCGCGGCTCGGCATCCTCGTGCAGGGCGATCACCGCCGGGCGGCTGAACTGGGCCATCCGGACGACCTGGTCGACGTAGTTGAGCCGAGTGCCGGGAAACCACTGCGCGCCCGGCATCTCCCGCGAGCCGAGCACCTCACCGGCGGTCTCACCGAGCTCGAAGTAGTCCCACAGGGCCTGCCAGAAGCCTGCGATGTCATCTACCGACCATTGCCACAGCGCCCGGTAGTCGGGGTATTCGTCGCCGGTTCGCGCGGTGACGAAGGCGGCGAAGTCGGTGATGCGGGCCGATGCGATGTCGTGCGCGCTCGGTACCCATTGCGGTAGCACTGGCGATGTCCTCCTCGAACTGGACTACTCGTGTATCGGGAGAGGGGTACCCGATGGTCAGCCGGGCACGCCCCCGCGCCGAACGATCTGTTCGGCGTGCCGAAGTACCGGTGCGTCGACCATACGACCCTCGAACGCGAACACCCCGCGGTGGTTGGGCACCTGCGCCAGCACCCGGTGCGCCCAGTCGAGTTCGGCGGGGTCGGGCGCGTAACCGTCGCGGATCACGGCGACCTGGCTCGGGTGGATGGCGACCTTGGCGTCGAAACCGACGGCGACCGCGTCGGCGGTCTCCGTGGCGAGACCGGCGAGATCCTCGATGTTCAGGTACACCGAGTCCAGGGCGAAGCGACCGAACGCCTTGGCTGCCAGCAGGGTCGACGAGCGCACATGGCGGGCGACCTCGCGGTAGCCACCGTCGGCGTGCCTGCTGGCGGTGCCGCCGAGCCCGGCGACCAGGTCCTCGGCACCCCACATCACGCCGATGGCATTGTCTGCCTGCACCGACTCGGTGACCCGCACCGCGCCGAGCGGCGATTCGACCAGCACGATCACCTCATAACCCGCGACGCTGCGCACCTGTTCGGCCGACTCGCACTTGGGCAGCATCACCCGGCGGTAGGCGGTCTGCGCCAGCACCGCCAGATCGGCCGCGTACTCGTCGGTGTCGGCCGCGTTGACGCGGACCACGGTGTGCCGCGGGTCAAGTGCAGTGTCGATCAGCGCCTGCCGGGCGGCGGCCTTGTCGCCGACGGCGACACCGTCCTCCAGGTCCAGGATCACCACATCGGCCACCGACGCGGCCTTGGCGAAGCGTTCGGGCCGGTCGGCGGGGCAGAACAGCCACGCGGGACCACTGGGCTGCCAGCTCATACTGCGTCCTCTCGACGGGCGCGCCGCGGCGCCGTCATGCTGTCGGGGCCTTGCGGATCAAGGTCTTGCGCACCGCGGTCGCCACGATCACGCCGTGCTGGTTGCGGGCGGTGTGGGCCAGGCTGACGATGCCCTCACCGGGGCGGCTGTTGGATTCGCGCTTGTCGGTGACCAGCGTCTCGGCGTAGATGGTGTCGCCGTGGAACAGTGGTGCGGGTGTGGTCATCTCGGAGAAGCCGAGGTTGGCGACCAGGGTGCCCTGCGTGAGCTGGGCGACGGAGAGCCCGACCAGGGTGGAGAGGGTGAACATCGAGTTCACCAGGCGCTGGTTGAACGGCGGCTGGGCGTCGGCGAAGGCCGCGTCCAGGTGCAGGGCCTGGGTGTTCATCGTCAATGTGGTGAACAAGACGTTGTCGGCCTCGGTGATGGTGCGCCCGGGCCGGTGCTCGTAGATCGTGCCGATCTCGAACTCCTCGAACCACAGACCACGCTGCACCACCCGGCGAGCGGTGTTCGTCGATCCCTGCTCGCTACCCTGCGCCCTCGCCTCCGGGTCGCCGTGCTCGGGCGCGCTCACAGACCCAGCTCCCGTGCGATCAGCATCAGCTGTACCTCCGTGGTGCCCTCACCGATTTCCAGGATCTTGCTGTCACGGTAGTGCCTGGACACCGGGTATTCGTTCATGAATCCGTTGCCACCGAAGATCTGGGTGGCATCGCGGGCGTTGTCCATCGCGGCCTCGCTGCCGACCATCTTCGCGATCGAGGCGGCCTTCTTGAACGGCTTGCCCGCCAGCATCAGCGCGGCGGCGTCGTAGTAGGCGGTGCGGGCCACGTGGGCGCGCGCCTCCATCCGGGCGATCTTGAACGCGATGGCCTGATTGCGGCCGATGGCCTGCCCGAATGCCTGGCGTTCGCCCGCGTAGCGCACGCTCTCGTCGACACAGCCCTGCGCGGCGCCGACGGCCAGCGCGGCGATGGCGATGCGTCCCTCGTCGAGGATGCGCAAGAAGTTGGCGTACCCGCGACCGCGCTCGCCGAGCAGGTTCTCCTGCGGCACGCGCACGTCGGTGAAGCTCAGCGGGTGGGTGTCGGAGGCGTTCCACCCGACCTTGTTGTAGGCGGGTTCGGCGACGAAACCGGGCGTATCCGTGGGCACCAGGATGGTGGAGATCTCCTTCTTGCCGCCGCTGTGCCCGGTGACCGCGGTGACCGTGACCAGCCGCGTGATGTCGGTGCCGGAGTTGGTGATGAACTGCTTGCTGCCGTTGATCACCCAGCTCTCGCCGTCGTGCACCGCGGTGGTCCTGGTGCCGCCCGCGTCGCTGCCCGCGTCGGGTTCGGTGAGTCCGAAGCCCGCCAGCGCTCGACCGCTGGTGAGCTGGGGCAGCCATTCGGCGCGCTGCTCGTCGTTGCCGAAGCGGTAGATCGGCATGGCGCCGAGCGAGACACCCGCCTCGAGGGTGATGGCCACGCTCTGGTCGACCTTGCCGAGTTCCTCGAGCGCCAGGCACAGGGCGAAGTAGTCGCCGCCCATACCGCCGAACTCCTCGGGAAACGGTAGGCCGAACAGTCCCATCTCGGCCATCCCGGCCACGACTTCGTACGGAAAGCTGTGTTCGGCATCGTGTTTCGCCGACACCGGCGCGACGACCTGGTCGGCGAAGTCGCGCACGGTCAGTGCGAGTTGGCGATACTCCTCGGGTAGCGAGCCTGTGGACAAGTAGTCGGTCATGCCGGGGTTCCTTCACGCTCTGTGTCGACGTCGGGTTCGGTGTCGGTGGCAGTGTCCGCACCGGTCGTTTCCAGGGGATGGGCGAGGACGCGCACCAGCACCTGGTCCAGCTTCACCTGGGCGCCCGGCGCGGCGAGCACCTCCACGGTGCCCGCCACCGGGGCGGTGAGCGCGTGCTCCATCTTCATGGCCTCGATCACGATCACCGGATCACCGATGGCAACCGTCGCGCCGTCGGCGACCGGTGTGGCGATCACCGAACCCGGCATGGGGCTGCGAATTTCGGCATCCCCGACGTGGGCGGTGTCGCCACGCACACTCGCTTCGGCGACCTCGCGCAAGACAGCCACGTGACCATCGCCGCTCACCCACAGCTGCCCGTCGGCCTCGGCGACCCGAAGCCTGCGCCGCAGTCCGTCGACGGTGACGGTCAGTCCGTCGTCGAGCAGAGCCGCCGACAGCGGTCTGGCCTCGGCGTGGGCTGAGCGCGCCGCTGTCGAGCCGGTGTTCGGGCCGGCCGGTTGCGGGTCGTCGACCGAGTCGCCGTTGTCGAGCCACACCGACGCGGATTCCGGTGTGCCGGTGACGAAGACGTGGCGCAGGAGCTCGCCCGAGGACAGTCGGACGGCGGTCGGCGCCGGTGCCCCCAGTCGCCATCCCGAGGGCGTCGACCACAGATCTCCACTGCGAGTCTGCCAGCGCCGCAGCCAGTGATAGGTCGCGGCGGCGATGAATTCGTCATCGGAGGGCACGGCGGGCACGAAATCGGACACCCGCCGATCGAGCAGCGCCGTGTCGAGGCGGCCCGCCTGCACGTCGTCGTCGGCGAGCAGAAACCGCAGGAACTCGATATTGCTCGTCACGCCCAGCAGCACAGTCTGTTTCAGCGCGCGGTCCAGCGCGGCGAGCGCGTCGGCACGAGTATCGCCACGCGCGATCACCTTCGACAGCATCGGGTCGTAGTCGCTGCCGACCACGGTGCCCACCGAGATTCCCGAATCGACGCGGACGTCGGGGCCTTCAGGTTCCGACAGCGCGAGCACGGTGCCACCGGTGGGCAGGAACCCGCGGGCCGGGTCCTCCGCGTAGACGCGCGCTTCGATGGCGTGCCCGACGAGGTGGATCTCGTCCTGGGTCCGTGCCAGCTTCTGCCCCGCGGCCACCCGCACCTGCGATTCCACCAGGTCGACACCGGTGACCATCTCGGTCACCGGATGTTCCACCTGCAGACGGGTGTTCATCTCCATGAAGAAGAACTCGTCGGGCTGGTCGGCCGAGACGATGAACTCCACGGTGCCCGCACCCACGTAGTCCACGCTGCGGGCGGTGTTGCAGGCCGCGGCGCCGATCCGGGCCCTGGTCTGGGGATCGAGCAGCGGTGAGGGCGCTTCCTCGATCACCTTCTGATGCCTGCGCTGCAAGCTGCACTCACGCTCACCCAGGTGCACCACGTTGCCGAACTTGTCGGCCAGGATCTGAACCTCGATGTGCCGGGGTCGGTTGACGAACCGCTCCAGGAACAGGGTGTCGTCGCCGAACGCCGCACCGGCTTCGCGGCGAGCGCTGATCAGCGCGGCAGGGAGCTCGGCGGGGTCGGTGACCCTGCGCATACCCTTGCCGCCACCACCGGCGGAGGGCTTCACGAGCACCGGGTAGCCGATTTCCGCGGCGGCGGCGATCAATTGGTCATCGGTCAGGCCCGGTTCGGCGATGCCGGGCACCACCGGCACCCCGAAGGCTGTCACCGTCTTCTTCGCGGTGATCTTGTCACCCATCACCTCGATGGCCTTCGCGGGCGGCCCGAGGAACACGATGCCCGCCTCGGCCAGCGCTGCCGCGAAGGACGAATTCTCCGACAGGAAGCCATAACCCGGATGCACAGCCTGTGCGCCCGAACGAACGGCAGCGTCGACGACCTTCTCGATCGACAGGTAGCTCTCGCGCGCGGGCGCCGGTCCGAGCCGCACCGCGGTATCGGCCTCGCGCACATGGCGTGCGTCGGTGTCGGCGTCGCTGTACACCGCGACCGAGCGGATGCCCATGGCGCGCAAGGTCTTGATCACTCGCACCGCGATCTCGCCGCGGTTGGCGACCAGGACGGTGTCGAATTCGACGGGGTGGTTCTTGTTCAGCATGTCGCTCACTCCTGCGTCTCGCCGGCGCTCGGCTCCGTCGTGCGCGACTGCGCACGGTGTTTTCGGTTCACTCGCTGACGCTGCTTCACATCCGGAACACGCCGTAGGACACGGGTTCGAGCGGTGCTTGCGCGCACACCGAAAGGGCGAGGCCGAGCACGGTTCTGGTGTCGGCCGGTGCGATCACGCCGTCGTCCCAGATGCGCGCGGTCGCGTAGTAGGGGTTGCCCTGGGTCTCGTACTGCTCGCGGATCGGGGCCTTGAACGCCTCCTGGTCCGCTTCGGACCAGGGCTTGCCCGCATTGTCGAGCTGATCGCCGCGCACGGTCGCCAGCACCGACGCGGCCTGCTCGCCACCCATCACCGAGATGCGCGCGTTGGGCCACATCCACAGGAAGCGAGGCGAATACGCGCGCCCGCACATGGAGTAGTTGCCCGCGCCGTAGGAGCCGCCGATCACGACGGTGAGCTTCGGCACCCGCGCGCACGCGACGGCGGTGACCATCTTCGCGCCGTGCTTGGCGATGCCACCCGCCTCGTAGTCGCGCCCCACCATGAAGCCGGTGATGTTCTGCAGGAACAGCAGGGGGATCTTGCGCTTGTCGCACAGTTCGATGAAATGCGCGCCCTTCATGGCGGATTCGGCGAACAGCACGCCGTTGTTGGCGACGATGCCGACGGGATGGCCGTGGATACGGGCGAACCCGGTGACCAGGGTCTTGCCGTACTCGGCCTTGAACTCCTGGAATCCGCTCTCGCCGTCGATGATCCGGTCGATGACCTCGTGCACGTCGTAGGGTGTGCGCGGGTCGACAGGGACCACGTCGTAGAGCTCGTCCTCGGCCTTGGCGGGCGGGGTGCTCGGCAGAACCTCCCACGGCGCTTCGGGGCGCGGGCCCAGCGTGGCGACGATATTGCGGACGATGCGCAGTGCGTCGCGGTCGTCGGCGGCCAGGTGGTCGGTGACGCCGGAGGTGCGCGAATGCAGCAGGCCGCCGCCGAGGTCCTCGGCGGTGACGATCTCGCCGGTCGCCGCCTTCACCAGCGGCGGGCCGCCGAGGAAGATGGTGCCCTGGTCGCGCACGATCACCGCTTCGTCGGCCATCGCGGGCACGTACGCGCCACCGGCGGTGCACGAGCCCATCACCGCCGCGATCTGGGCGATGCCCTTGGCGCTCATGTTCGCTTGGTTGTAGAAGATGCGGCCGAAGTGCTCGCGGTCGGGGAACACCTCGTCCTGGTGCGGCAGGAAGGCGCCGCCGGAGTCCACCAGGTACACGCACGGCAGGTTGTTCTGCGCGGCCACCTCCTGCGCGCGCAGGTGCTTCTTCACCGAGATCGGGTAGTAGGTGCCGCCCTTGACCGTCGCGTCGTTGGCCAGGATCAGGCACTCGCGGCCCGCGATGCGGCCGATGCCCGCGATCACGCCTGCGCCGGGACACTCGTCGCCGTAGATGCCGCCGGCCGCCAGTGGGGACAGTTCGAGGAACGGACTGCCGGGGTCGAGCAGCTGGTCGACGCGCTCGCGGGGGAGCAGCTTGCCCCTGGCCACGTGCCGTTCGCGGGACTTCTGCGGACCACCGAGGGCGGCCGTGGCCAGCCGCTTCCGCAGATCCGCGACCAGGGCGGCGTGCGCGTCCCGGTTGCTCGTCGCGGCCACGGTGGTGTCTTCGGTCTCGTGCGTCACCGTCATCACGCCACTCTTCCCATTCGGTTAATCGCTAATAACTGAAATTCAGGTTAATCTTGACTAACCAAGTTGTCCAGAGGGGGCTTCCACGATGTCGTCTACCGAGCCTGTTCAGGTCACCCGCCGCGAGCAGCTCAAAGCCCAGCGTCGCGAACAGTTGCTCGCCGCCGGCGCCCGACTCATCGCCGACCGCGGCTTCTTCGGTGTACGTCTGGACGACCTCGGCGCGGCGGTCGGCATCAGCGGCCCCGCCGTCTACCGCCACTTCGCGAACAAGGAGGCGCTGCTGGTCGAACTCCTCGTCGGCATCAGTGAGCGCCTGCTCGCGGGCGGTCGCGCCGTCGTCGACGAATCACCCTCGGCCGCGACAGCGCTGACCGCCCTGGTCGACTTCCACCTCGACTTCGCCTTCGGCAACCCCGAACTCATCCGCATCCAGGACCGCGACCTTGACAACGTCCCCGCCAACGACCGCCGCGTCCTGCGTCGCACGCAGCGCCAGTACGTCGAGATCTGGGTGGGTGTCCTGCGCGAACTGGCTCCCGGGCTCCCCGAAGAAACTGCCCGCATCCAAGCTCACGCCGCCTTCGGCCTGATCAACTCCACCCCGCACAGCGCGTCGGCGGCGAGTGCGTCGAGGGCCCGCCCGGTACTGCGCCAGATGGCCTTGGCGGCGTTGTCGGCCGACTAGTTTCCAGCCGCGGGTCGGTCGATCCGGCTCCAGAACCAGCTGGGCCCGACAGTCTCGGCGCCGTGCGTTTCCACTCGGGTGCGCAGCTCACGGTCGGCGGTGACGACGGTGATCTGTGTGTGGGTGTCGGTCTCGGCGACCACGTCGACGATCGTGTCGTCGCCCGAGCGTTCGGCGAGAACCACCGTTATGCGTGGCGCGCGGGGTTCTGCGCCGTCGGCAGCCGCCTTGGCCGCGCCTTCGAGGACAACCGTGATCTCGGTGGTCTCCGGGAGGCGGGTCGTCAGGTCCGCCACATCGGAGAGCAGCCTGCGCGCCGCACCCGCGCGATCCTTCCACCACCCGTTGGCGCGCGACCCGACGACATTGGCCGCATCCACCACGATGAGATGCTCGGGATCGCTCATCGGCTTAGTCTGCCTCGCCTGCTGCCGCGGATCTGGTGATCGCGGCGACCGCGCAAGCGAATCGCATCACGATCCTGCGCTACGACCACGATTTCGAGACCGCTGCCGAACGACCGGTCAGTCCACCCGATGGATCGCGCCGCCGGGCACAGTCGGCTGACCTCGCTCGGCACTGCGCTGACAGGCCGCCCGCAGGTCCTGCGGGAGGCCGTTGTGGTGACTTACCCTGGGTCGCATGGCCTCTCTGTCTGATCCCAAGGTGCTCGCATTTCTCTCCCACGGAACGCGAACGGGCAAGGTGGCGTTCGCTGCGGCGGATGGGCGTCCGCTGGTGACGCCGGTGTGGTTCATCGTCGAAGGTGACGAGCTGGTTTTCAATACGGGGAAGAACTCGGCCAAGGGGCGGGCGTTCGCGCGGGATCCGCGCGTCGCGGTGTGCGTCGACCTCGAAGAGCCGCCGTACGGGCTGGTCGAGGTGCAGGGGACGGTCACGCTGTCCGAAGACCTCGATGAGCTCGTGCGGACCGCGACCGCCATCGCAGGCCGCTACATGGGGCAGGACAAGGCGGAGGAGTTCGGTAAGCGCAACGGGGTGGCCGGGGAACTCGTGGTGCGAGTGCGGCCGACGAAGGTCATCGCGCAGTTCGATATGACCGGCTAGGCCCTGATCAGCGACTCGACAGCACGAACTGTTTGCCCGGGTCGACCATTTTGCGCACGGTAGCGCCTTTGGAGTACTCGCCCAGGGCCGTCATGTTCCATCCGTGCGCGGCGCGGGTGAGCATCGCCAGGAACACTCCCGTGGTCGGTTCGCCCCGCGACAGTTCGAAGCGCACCAACTCGGTGCCGGTGTGTTCGTCGAGGAGACGGCAATGCGCGCGGCCGACCTGGTCGAACTTGTGGCCCGCGAAGGAGTTCACGGTGAAGACCAGGGCGTGGACCTCCGGCGGAAGCGCGGTGAGGTCGACGGTGATGGCCTCGTCGTCGCCGTCCCCGTGCCCGGTCAGGTTGTCGCCGGAGTGCGTGATGGCGCCGCCGAAGGCCTCCCGCCGCAGGAACCAGACGTTGATCAGCTTCTTGGCCCGGTCGTCGTAGGCGATGACGGAGGCGTCGAGGTCGACCCGGCTGCCGTGGGTGGCCGGGTCCCACCCCAGCCCCATACGCACCCGCGTGAGCGGCGGTTCCCCTTGCTTGGTGAGCGAGACCGTTTCGTTCTTGCGCAGCGAGACGTGACCCTTGGACAGGTCGACCGTCGCTCGCCCGAACGGTGGCGGATCAGCGGGAGGGGCCTGCGACGGCGTCGGAGATTGTTGCGGCGCCGGCTCCTCGTCGATGGTGATGCCGAAATCGCCTGCGATACCGGCCAACCCCTGCGCGTACCCCTGACCGACCGCGCGGATTTTCCATGCGCCGTCGCGCCGGTAGATCTCGCAGGCGATCAGCGCGGTCTCGGGTCCGAGTCCGGTCGGGGTGAAAGAAGCCAGCAGTGTGTCGGTCGACGTGTCGGTCACCGTGATTCGCGGCGGGCCCGCCTGCCCCCAATCGGGCGGCCCGGTGCCGTCGAGACTGGCGGTGAGGACGATCTTGTCGATATCACGGGGTACGTCGTCGAAGACGACGCGAATCGCCTCGGGCGTCACGACCTCGACACCAGGCGCGACCGGTTGGTTGTAGAAGACGAAATCGCTGTCGGAGCGCACTTTTCCGGTGGTGGTGAGCAGCAGTGCGGCGATGTCCACCGATGTCGCGGCGATCACCGTCACCCGCACCTCGTTCGCGGGGATCGAGGTGTTCGCGCCCTTGGTCAACTCCATGGTCGTCCTCAGCTTCTGGTTCGACTACCTGGTCCCCGACATCGGTACCGCGTCGGGGCCCGGCGGGGTCGGGTCGTACGGGGGTGGGTCGGTGCGGTCGAAGAGCGGCGACGAACAGGTCGCGCCTACTTCCGGGGTGGTGTAAGGGTTTTCGCGGAGGGCGACGACGAACTGGTCGATGCGTTCGTCGGAGGCGGTGTCGAGGGCGAGTTGGTGGCCCCACGACTGCACCATGATCGGGTGGTCCATGTCGGGGATGGGCGACATCAGGGTGTACTGCCGGTCGGTCACCTTCGCGCGCAGCGTCGCCTGATCCTGCGCGCTCACCTTCGCGGGGTCGTAGGCGATCCAGACCGCGCCGTGCTCCATCGAGTGCACCGCGTTCTCGGTGCGCAGGGCCTTCGGGTAGACGACGCCGGTGCAGGCGGCCCATTGGGCGTCGTGCGGTCCGCCCACCGGGGGGATCGACGGGTAGGCGACCCGCTGGGTCGGCAGCACATGCGGCTGTCCCGGCGCGATCTCGGTGACGACGACGCCGCGGATCTGCAGCGACGGGTCACGGTTGTCCGCGGACGGGGCGAAACTGTCCGCGGTAGCGGTGGCCTTACCCACGATCGTGTCGGCCGAGCACCCTGCCAGCGTCGCGGCCACGACCGCCACCGCGCAAGCACCCGCTCTGCGCACCCCACCGCTGTTGTCCGACACCCGCATCGCGGAACCCCGTTTCATCGTCGACTGCCCCTGCCGTCCCACACAGAACCTACTTGTCCGCCCGTTCCGGGGACACTCCTAGACTCCCGTGCATGACCGTGCATTTCATCGGGGCAGGCCCCGGCGCCGCCGACCTGCTCACGGTGCGGGCAGTCACCCTCCTGCGCGAGAGCCCGGTCTGCCTGTACGCGGGCACCTACCTCGACCCCGAGGTGCTCGCGCACTGCGCGCCCGGCACCGAACTGGTCGACACCCAGCACCTGAACCTGGACCAGATCATCGACCGCCTCGTCCGGGCCGACCGGGCGGGTCAGGACGTGGCGCGGCTGTGTTCGGGGGACCCCTCGCTCTATTCGGCGCTGACCGAGCAGACTCGCCGGCTCGACGCCGCCGACGTCGCTTGGGACATCACCCCTGGCGTGCCCGCCTACGCGGCCGCGGCGGCAGCGCTGGGCACCGAGCTGACCGTGCCCGAAGTCGTCCAGTCGGTAGTTCTCACCCGGACGCAGGCACGCTCCACCGCGATGCCCGAAGGTGAGGCCATGGCGAACTTCGCCGCCACGGGCGCGACCCTGGTCCTGCATCTCGCGATCACCCGAATCAGGGTGTTGGCCGAGGAACTGGTCGCCGAATACGGCTCGGCCTGCCCGGTCGCCGTCGTCTATCGCGCCAGCCAACCCGAACAACTCGTCTTGCGCGGCACCCTGGCCGATATCGCCGACCAGGTGGAGGCGGCAGGCCTGCGGCAAGCCGCGGTGATCCTGGTCGGCCGTGCCCTGTCCGCGCCTGTGGACTGCGCTCAGTCCCACCTCTACGACCCCGCCAGAACCCGGTAGTTCTCGCCCTCGCGACAGCAGACCGGGCGGTGTGATCCATCACTCAGTTACCACGGTACACAGGTCATCCGACCAGGATGTGAGAACGCGAACAGGCGTCAGCAAACGCGGGGCGGGACCTCCACCTGGGACGATGTGCGCCAGCTATGGAGGTGGTTGGTTGCGGGGCGGGCGCACCGGTAGATTGGTGCGATGGTTTGCGACGAGTAGACCGGCGCTGGCGGCCGGACGGTCAGGTGCATGGTCTCGGCTGTGTAACGAGACCGGCACGGGCGACAGATAGTGCCAATGGACGTTTTTTGCCTGATTGATTCGAGAACTGAACCCGAGACGCGGGCGCCACGCTGGTAGTTAGGTGGGCGCTCGCGTTCCGGTGTCGTCGGGGAGCGCCTGACAGGGTGTTCCGGAAGCGAGGTTTGGGTTGGACCGGCTGGATTTCGGCGGAAACGGCGAAACTGGTGACGGACGTGGAGGCTCCTCGGAGTACTTCCCGCTCTCGCCCGCACAGCTGGGTATCTGGTACGCGCAGCACGTCGACCCACAGGTGCCGATCAACATCGCCCAGTACGTCGACCTGCGCGGACGCCTCGATGTCGCCGTGCTCGAGCGCGCGAGCGCCGACGCGGCCACCGACCTCGAATCGGGCTGGTTGCGCATCGTCGAGGTCGACGGTGAGCCGATGCAGACCGTCGATCCCACCCAGGACGCGACGCTGATCTATGTCGACCTACGTGGCGAGGCCGACCCCGAAGCGGCGGCCGCCGCCTGGATGCGCGCCGAGTACAGCCGCCCGCTCGATATCGTGCGTGACCGCCTGGTTCAGGCCGCCGCACTGCAGCTCAGCGACGACCGCTGGTACTGGTATGCCCGCGTCCACCACATCGTGCTCGACGGTTTCGGCGCCAACAACTTCGTCAACCGCACGGCACAGCTCTATACCGCCGAGGTCACCGGCACCCCGGCCCCGCCGAACAAAGCCACCGATCTGCGCGCGCTCTACGAGTCCGAGCTCGTTTACCGCGACAGCACCCGTTTCCAGTCCGACAAGGAGCACTGGGCCCAGCGCGTCGCGGGCCTGGAAGAGGGCAGCAGCCTCACCGGTCGCTCGGCCCCGCCCTCGCCGGTCAACGACGTCACCAGCGCGGCGCTGAGCGCGTCCCAGGACGAGCTGCTCACCGCGGCGATCGCCCGCCACGACAGCACCGCCGCACCGTTGCTGATCGCCGGTTTCGCCGCCTACCTGGCCCAGATCACCGGCACCGAGGACGTCATACTCAGCCTTCCGGTCACCGCCCGCACCACCGCGGTGATGCGTCGCTCCGGCGGCGCGACGTCGAACATCGTGCCGCTGCGCCTGCGTGTTGGCCACGACACCACCGTCGCGCAGCTGCTGCGTTCGGTGACCACCGAGGTCTCCGGCGCCCTGCGCCACCAGCGCTACCGCCACGAGGACATCCGCCGCGACTCGGCGGGCGATGGCATGGTCTCCACGGAGTTCTTCGGCCCGTGGGTCAACATCATGCTCTTCGACAACCACCTGAGCTTCGGTGACATGGAGGGCACGCTCAACGTGCTGTCCACCGGCAGCATCGAGGACCTGGGCGTCAACTTCTATCAGTCCCACGGTGGCACCCGCTCCCACATCGACTTCGAGACCAACCCGAACCTGTACTCCGCGGCCGAGGCGCAGACCCATCACAGCCGGTTCCTCGAGTTCTTCGACCGGTTCCTGGCCGCCGACGCCGAGTTGCCGGTGTGGAACCTGCCGGTTACCGGCGCCGCCGAGCTGGAACGCTCGCTGACCGAGTGGAACGACGCGGCACACGAGGTCCCCGCGACCACGCTGCCCACGCTGCTCGACGCGCAGATCGCGCTGACCCCGGACAACATCGCCCTGGATTTCGAGGGTGAGACCCTCACCTACGCCGAATTCGGTGCGAAGGTGAACCGCCTCGCCCGCTTCCTGATCGCCGACGGCGTCGGCCCGGAATCCCTGGTCGCGCTCGGTATGCGCCGCTCGCTCGATCTCGTCATCGGCATGCACGCGGTGCTCAGGGCCGGTGGCGCCTACGTGCCGATCGACCCTGATCATCCGGCCGACCGCACCGCCTACATCCTCGAGTCCGCGGCACCGGTCTGCGTCCTGACGACCGTCGGCGACGACCTCGATCTGCCCGAGACCGTCGCCCGCGTCGAGATCGATCGACTCGACACCACCGGTTTCGACGCCACCCCTGTGACCGATGCCGACCGGCTCGCCCCGCTGCGCCCGGACAACACGGCGTATGTCATCTACACCTCCGGTTCGACCGGTCGACCCAAGGGCGTCGCGGTCACCCATCACGCGATCGTCAACCAAGAGCTGTGGATGCTCGACGAGTACCGGTTGACCGCAGATGACATCTACCTGCAGAAGACCGCCACCACCTTCGACGTGTCGCTGTGGGGCTACTTCCTGCCGCTGATGGTCGGTGCGAAGCTGGTCGTCGCGAGTCCCGACGGTCACCGCGACCCGCTGTATGTCGCGGACATGATCGCGCGCCACGGCGTCACCGTGACGGACTTCGTGCCCTCGATGCTCACGGTGTTCGTCTCCCACGCGACGCAAGCTCAATGTGCCTCGCTGCGTGCGGTTTTCGTCATCGGTGAGGCATTGCCTCCCGAGACCGCCGCAGGTCTGCGCGCGATCTCCGACGCGGGCCTGCACAACCTCTACGGCCCCACCGAGGCCGCGGTCTCGGTCACCTACTGGGAGGCCACCGAAGCCGACACCACGCAGGTGCCGATCGGTATCCCCGAGTGGAATGTCGAAGTCTACGTACTGGATTCGCGCCTGCGCCCGGCCGCGATCGGTGCGCCCGGTGAGCTGTATCTGGCCGGTCGACAGCTGGCCCGTTGCTACCGAGGCCGCCCCGATCTGACCTCGGACCGCTTCGTCGCCAACCCGGTCGGCGCCCCCGGCGAACGCATGTACCGCACCGGCGACCTCGTGCGCTGGAACGGCGACGGCGTCCTGGAATACATCGGCCGCACCGACTTCCAGGTCAAGTTCCGTGGTCAGCGCATCGAGCTCGGCGAGATCGAGACCGACCTGCTCGCGCACCCGACCGTCAGCCAGGCCGCGGTCCTCGTGGTCGATACCGCGACCGGCCAGCAGCTCGTCGCCTATGTCGTGCCCGCGCCGGGCCAGTCCGCCGACCCGGCGACGCTGACCCGCTTCGTCGCCGAGAAGCTGCCCGCCTACATGGTGCCCGCGTCGATCATGGTGCTCGACGCGTTCCCGCTCAACACCTCCGGCAAGCTCGATCGCAAGGCGCTGCCCGAGCCTGCCTTCACCGCTGCCGCGGGCGATTTCCGCGCGCCGCGCACCCCGGCCGAGCAGATCGTGGCCGGCATCTTCGCCGACGTGCTGAGCCAGGAACGCGTCGGCGCCGACGACAACTTCTTCGAACTCGGCGGCAACTCCCTGGTCGCCACGCAGGTCGTCGCCCGCATCGGCGCCGCCTTCGGCATCCAGTTGGGTGTGCGCGCGCTGTTCGAGACGCCGACCGTGGCCGGACTCGCCTCGCGCGCCGAATCCGCCACGCCCGCCGAGGTTTCCACGCGTCCGGCGCTCGTCGCGCAGCCGCATCCGGACCAGGTGCCGCTGTCGCTGGCCCAGCAGCGGATGTGGTTCATCAACCAGTTCGACCCCACCGCGCCCACCTACAACCTGCCCTTCGTGGTGCAGATGAAGGGCCGCGTCGACGTCGACGCGCTGATCGCCGCGCTCAATGATGTCGTGGTGCGCCAGGAATCGCTGCGCACGATCTTCCCCGACGCCGACGGCGGTTTCCAGCAGGTACTGGGCGCCGACGAATTCGACCTCGGTATCGCGGTGACCCCGATCGACCGGTCGCGGTTGCGCGAGGAACTGATCGACTTCGCCTCCACCGGCTTCGACGTCACCTTGGAACTGCCGATTCGCGTGCAGATCTTCAAGGTGGTCGGCGCGACGGCCGAGTCCAACGGCGCGGGCACGCAGGAATACGCGGTCGCCTTCGTCGTGCACCACATCGCGGCCGACGGTTTCTCCTTCGGCCCGCTGGCCCGCGACGTCGCCACCGCCTATCTCGCCCGTGCCGCGGGCGAGGCGCCGGCGTGGATGCCGCTGCCGGTCCAGTACCGCGACTACACCCTGTGGCAGCACGAACTGCTCGGCGCCGAATCCGACCCGACCTCGATGGCCGCGCGTCAGCTCGACTACTGGCAGCGCGCCCTCGAGGGGCTGCCCGACCAGCTCGACCTGCCCAGCGACCGTCCGCGCCCGCAGCAGCAGAGCTTCCGCGGCGCGCGCGTCGGTTTCGAGATCGACGCCGACACCCACGAACAGCTCGCCGCCGTGGCCCGTGCCAACGGGGTCACCCTGTTCATGGTGGTGCACGCCTCCCTCGCGGTGCTGCTCGCGCGGCTGTCGGGCACCACCGACATCGCTGTCGGCACCCCGATCGCCGGCCGCGGTGAGCAGGCACTCGACGACCTGATCGGCATGTTCGTCAACACCCTGGTGCTGCGTTCCGATGTCGACCCCACCCAGCCGTTCAGTGAATTCCTCACCAGCACACGCGAAACCGACCTGAGCGCGTTCGCCAACGCGGATGTGCCGTTCGAGCGGCTCGTCGACGTGCTCAACCCGTCGCGCTCGCAGGCGCGGCATCCGCTGTTCCAGGTGGTGCTGTCGTTCCAGGAGATGTCGCACGGCACCCTGGAGCTGCCCGGTCTCACGGTCACCGCCGACGAGGTCGAGGTCGACATGGCCAAGTTCGACCTGCAGTGGACCCTCACCGAGGAGCACTCCGGCACCGGTTCGCTGTCGGGCATGACCGGCGTGCTCACCTACGCCATCGACCTGTTCGATCAGTCGACCGTCGAGGAGTTGCTGCTGCGCTGGCGGCGCGTGCTCGACGCGATCCTGGCCGATCCGGCCGTCACCGTCGGCGCGATCGACGTGCTCGACGATGCCGAACGCACCGACCTGGTCACCCGCTTCGGCGCTCCCGCCGCGGTGGCGCGCACGTTGCCGCAGCTGATCGCCCAGGCCGCACGCGACACCGAGGCCACCGCCGTGGTGTTCGAGGGGACAGCTGTCTCCTACGGCGAACTCGATCGTCGCTCGAATCAGCTGGCGCGCTTGCTGATCCAGCAGGGCCTCGGCGCCGAGGACTTCGTCGCCGTCGCCGTGCCGCGTTCACTGGAGTCGGTGCTCGCGGTGTGGTCGGTCGCCAAGACCGGCGCCGCGTTCGTGCCCGTGGACCCGAACTATCCGGCCGACCGCATCGCCCACATGATCGCCGATGCCGGTGTGTCCGTGGGTATCACGGTCACCGGTGAAGCCGGTGAACTGCCTGGTTCGGTGAGCTGGGTGGTGGTCGACGACCTCGACCTCGACCACATCTCCGATGCGCCGCTGGCCCCGCGCGAACTGGTCCGCCAGACCGATCCCGCGCAGCCCGCGTACCTGATCTACACCTCCGGATCCACCGGTGTGCCCAAGGGCGTGGTGGTCACCCACGCCAGCGTCGCCAACTTCTGCGCCGAGCAGATCGACCTCTACTCGCTCGACTCCGACACCCGCGCACTGCATTTCGCCTCGCCCTCGTTCGACGCGTCGGTGCTGGAACTGCTCCTCGCGCTCGGTCGCGGCGGCACGCTCGTGGTCGTCCCGCCTGGCGTCTACGGCGGTGAGGAGCTGCGCGACATCCTCATCACCGAACAGGTCACCCACGCGTTCGTGACCCCCGCCGCGCTGGCCACCTTCGACGCGCGCGGCCTCGATCACCTGCGGGTGCTCGCCGCCGGTGGTGAAGCGGTTCCGCCCGAGCTGGTCGCCAAGTGGGCTGTGCGCCTGCCCGACGGTTCGCGGCGCATGCTCGGCAATGTCTACGGCCCCACCGAAACCACCATCGCGTCCAACCTCAGCGAGGGGTTGATCCCGGGGGAGCGGGTCGTCATCGGTGGCCCCATCCGCGGCGTGCACACCCTGATCCTCGACGACCGCCTTCGCCCCGTGCCGGTGGGTGTCGCGGGTGAGCTCTACATCGGTGGCGTCGGTATGGCTCGCGGTTACCACGCGCGTGCCTCGCTGACCGCCGACCGATTCGTCGCCAATCCCTACGCGCCCGGCGAGCGGATGTACCGCACCGGTGACGTGGTGCGCTGGACCGCCGACCGCAATGTGGAATACGTCGGCCGCTCCGACTTCCAGGTGAAGGTCCGCGGTTTCCGGATCGAACTGGGTGAGATCGACTCCGCGCTCGCCTCGCACGAGAGCGTCGACTTCGCTGTCAGCATCGGCCACAAGAACAAGGGCGGCAGCACGTCGCTGGTGTCCTATGTCGTCGCGGTGCCCGGTGGTTCGATCGATGTCGCCGAGCTGACCGACCACGTGGCGCAGCGTCTGCCCGCGTACATGGTGCCCTCCTCGATCATGGTCCTCGCGGCGATCCCGCTGACCGTCAACGGCAAGCTCGACCGTCGCGCGTTGCCCGCGCCGGTGTTCGAGGTGCGCGAGTTCCGCGCGCCCACCACCCCGATCGAGCAGATCGTCGCGCAGATCTTCGCCGACGTGCTCGAGCTGTCGCGGGTCGGTGTCGAGGACGACTTCTTCGAGCTGGGCGGTAACTCGCTGATCGCGACCCAGGTCGCCTCCCGCATCGGGATCGCCCTCGACACCCGTGTTCCGGTCCGGATGCTGTTCGAGGCACCCACCGTCGCGGCGCTGGCCACCCGGGTGGAGTCGCAGGCCGGTGACGGCGCCCGGAAGGCCCTCGTGGCCCGCGAACGGCCCGAGCGGGTGCCGCTGTCGCTGGCTCAGCAGCGCATGTGGTTCCTCAACCGCTTCGACACCGCGTCGGCGGTCAACAACATCCCCGTCGCGATCCGGCTCTCCGGTGACCTCGATGTGGCCGCGCTGCAGGTCGCGGTCATCGACGTCATCGACCGGCACGAGTCGCTGCGCACGGTGTTCCCCGACTCCGGCAGCGGCCCCGTGCAGGTGGTCCTGGACGCCGCGCAGATCGTGCCCGACCTCACCCCGTACCGGGTCACCGAGGACAACCTGATCGATCATCTGATCGACCTGGCGTCGATGGCGTTCGACGTGACCAGCGAAGTGCCGCTGCACGCGCGGCTTTTCGAGGTGTCGGAGTCCGAGTACGTGCTCGGCATGGTGGTGCACCACATCTCCGCCGACGGCTGGTCGATGGCGCCGCTGTCGCGCGATGTGATCATGGCGTACGCGGCCCGCACCTCCTGGGAAGCGCCGACCTGGGCCGAATTGCCGGTCCAGTACGCCGATTACGCACTCTGGCAGCGTGAGGTCCTCGGCTCCGAGGACGACCCGCAGTCGCTGATCTCCTCCGAGATCGCCTACTGGGCAAACGAACTCGCCGACCTGCCCGATGAGCTGGTGCTCCCGGCCGACCACCCGCGTCCGCCCGCCGCCTCCTACCGGGGTGGCACGTACAGCTTCGTCATCGCGAGCGAAACCCAGCGCGCCCTGGTCGAATTGGGTCGCCGCTACAACGCCTCGCTGTTCATGGTCATGCACAGCGCGCTGGCCGTGCTGCTGGCCCGTGCCAGCGGCACCAGCGACATCGCGATCGGCACCCCCGTCGCGGGCCGTGGTGACCAGGCGCTCGACGACCTGGTCGGCATGTTCGTCAACACCCTGGTGCTGCGCTCGCAGGTCGACGGCGCCACTCCGTTCGCGACCCTGCTCGATCAGGCCCGTGAGACCGACCTGCAGGCGTTCGCGCATGCCGACGTACCGTTCGAGCGGCTCGTCGAGGTCCTCAACCCGGCCCGGTCGCAGGCGCGTCACCCGCTGTTCCAGGTGATGCTGTCGTTCCAGAACAACAAGCAGGCTTCGCTGCAGCTGCCCGGCCTTTCGGTCAGCGGCATCGACTACGACGCCCAGCTGGCCAAGTTCGACCTGCAGCTCACGCTCACCGAGGTACAGGACGCCGACGGCCGCGCCGGCGGCATGGCGGCCGAGTTCTCCTACGCGCTCGACCTTTTCGAGGAATCCACGGTCGCCGCGTTCGCCCGCAGGCTCGACAACATCTTCGCCGCGATCGTCGCCGATCCCGAGGTGTTCGTCGGCGACATCGATCTGCTCGCGCCCGAGGAGCACGCGCAGGTCCTCGTCGACTGGAACGACACCGCCCACGCCGTCCCGCACGCCACCCTGGTGTCGCTGTTCGACGCACAGGTCGAGCGGACCCCGGACGCCGTCGCCCTGGTCTTCGACCAGGAAGAACTGTCCTACCGCGAGCTGCAGGAACGGGCCAACCGCATCGCCCGCCGCTTGATCGCCGACGGCATCGGCCCCGGTTCCCATGTGGCGCTGGCGATCCGGCGCTCCACCGAGCTGGTCGTCGCCATGTACGCGGTGCTGCAGGCCGGTGCCGCCTACGTGCCGCTCGACCCGGATCAGCCCGCCGACCGCATCGGCCACATCATCGAGACCGCGCAGCCGCGACTGGTGCTCACCAGCCGTCGCGACGCGTTCGAGGCCGACGGCGTCACCGTGGCCGCGGTCGAGAGCATCTGCTCGCCCGCCGATTTCAGCGGCGCACCGATCACCGACGCCGAACGCGTGCGCCCACTTCGGGCCACCAACACCGCCTACGTGATCTTCACCTCCGGCTCCACCGGCCGCCCGAAGGGTGTCGCGGTCGATCACGCCGCGATCGTCAACCGCCTGCTGTGGATGCAGCACGAGTACCCGATCGACGTCGCCGACGCGGTGCTGCAGAAGACCCCGTCCACGTTCGACGTGTCGGTGTGGGAGTTCTTCTGGCCCTTGCAGACCGGCGCCCGCCTGGTCGTCGCCAAGCCCGACGGCCACCGCGACCCGGTGTACCTGGCCCAGATCATCGCCGAACGCGGCATCACCACCGCCCACTTCGTGCCGTCGATGCTGTCGGTGTTCGTCTCGACCCTCGGCAGCAACGGCAACGGCAACGCGGTGCGCCTGCGTCAGGTGTTCGCCTCCGGTGAGGCGCTGCCCGCACCCACCGCGCAGCGCCTGCGCGAGCTCACCGGCGCGCGCCTGCACAATCTCTACGGCCCCACCGAGGCCGCGGTCGACGTCACCTATCACGAGGTCGTCGACACCGATGTGGAGTCGGTGCCGATCGGGCGTCCGGTGTGGAACACCAGGGTGTTCGTGCTGGATTCGCGGCTGCACCCGGTGGCTCCCGGTGTCGCGGGAGAGCTCTATCTCGCGGGCGACCAGCTGGCGGTCGGCTACCTCAACCGGGCCGACCTCACCGCCGACCGATTCGTCGCCAACCCGTACGGCGCGGCCGGTTCGCGGATGTACCGCACCGGCGACCTCGTCACCTGGACCGGGGTGTCCGGCGAGAACGGTCTCTCCTACGGCGAACTGAACTACCTGGGCCGCACCGACTTCCAGGTGAAGCTGCGCGGTCTGCGCATCGAACTCGGCGAGATCGAGGCGACCCTGCTCGGTCAGCCCGGTGTCGCGCAGTCGGTCGTCGTCGTGCGCTCCGACGCGCACGCCGGTGACCAGCTGGTCGGTTACGTGGTGCCCGAAGCCGAGACGACCGTCGACGTGGCCGCGGTGAAGGCAGGCCTCACCGCCGAACTGCCCACCTACATGGTGCCCTCGGCGCTGGTCGTGCTGAATGCGTTCCCGCTCAACGCTTCCGGCAAGCTCGACCGCAAGGCATTGCCCGCGCCCGTGTTCGAGGCCAAGGTGTTCCGTGCGCCCTCGACCCCGATCGAGGAGATCGTCGCCGAGATCTTCGCCGACCTGCTCGGCGCCGAACGCGTCGGCGTGGACGACGATTTCTTCGCCCTCGGCGGCAACTCCCTGGTGGCCACCCAGGTCGCCGCACGGCTGAGCAAGGCGCTCGACGCCGAGGTCGGCGTCCGCACGCTGTTCGAAGCGCCCACCGTCGGCGCGCTGGCCGCGCGCGTGGAATCGCACGCGGGCACCGGTCTGCGCGCCGAACTCACGGCCCGCCAGCGCCCGGAGCACCCGCCGCTGTCGCTCGCGCAGCAGCGCATGTGGTTCCTGAACCGTTTCGACGTGGCCGACACCGGCACCTACAACATCCCGGTCGCGGTCCGCCTGCAGGGCCTGCTCGACCTGCCCGCCCTGCGCGGCGCGGTCGCCGACGTGATCGCCCGCCACGAAACTTTGCGCACGGTCTACCCCGTGTACGTGGCCCCCGAGTCGGGGCGCGCCACCATGGCCGACGGCACCGCGTACCAGAAGGTCCTCGCCGCCGCGGGCTCGATCCCCGACGTCGAGCTGATCGAGGCCGACGAGACCGACATGGCGACCTCGCTCTACGAGTTCGCCCGACGCGGCTTCGATGTCACCGCGAACGCGCCTGTGCGCCTTCGGGTCTACGAGCTCAGCGAGCGCGAGCACGTGTTGGTGATGGTGGTCCACCACATCGCCGCCGACGGTTTCTCGCTGCGTCCGCTGGTGCGTGACCTGATGACGGCGTATGTCGCCCGCACCGCCGGCACCGAACCCGGCTGGCCGCCGCTGGCCGTGCAGTACGTCGACTACGCGCTGTGGCAGCGCGAGATCTTGGGTGACGAGACCGATCCCACCGCACTGATCTCCGAGCAGCTCGAGCACTGGCGCGGCGCGCTCGCCGACCTGCCCGACGAACTGCGCCTCGGCCACAAGTCGCGGCCCGCGCAGGCCAGCTACCAGGCGGGCACGCACCGCTTCGAGGTGCCGGGCGAGCTCGTCGACGCACTGAACCGGGTCGCCCACGAGCACAGCACGACCCTGTTCATGGTGGTGCACAGCGCTTTCGCGGTCCTGCTCTCGCGCCTGTCGGGCACCTCCGACATCGCCATCGGCACCCCGGTCGCCGGCCGTGGTCAGCAGGCGCTCGACGATCTGGTCGGCATGTTCGTCAACACCCTGGTGTTGCGCGCCCAAGTCGACCAAGGCGCCACCTTCACCGAACTGCTCGGTCAGGTTCGCGAACACGACCTGGCTGCCTTCGCGCACGCCGATGTGCCGTTCGAGCGCCTCGTGGAGGTGCTCAACCCGGCGCGCTCGCAGTCGCGGCACCCGCTGTTCCAGGTGATGCTCTCGTTCCAGAACCTGGGCCGCACCACGCTGGAGCTGCCCGGCCTCACGGTCTCCGAGCTCGGCATCGACCAGCACATGGCCAAGTTCGACCTGCAGCTCGCGTTGAGCGAGGTACCGGCCGACGACGACAGCCACATGGACGCCGAACTCGTCTACGCGACCGACCTCTTCGACGCGGGGTTCGCCGCGACCTTCGGCGCCCGGCTGCTGCGCGTGCTCACCGCCGTCGTGGTCGACCCCGCGGCGCCTGTCGGTGACATCGAACTTCTCGACTCCGCCGAGCGCGCCCTGGTGCTCGATCGCTGGAACGACACCGAATTCGCCGTCGACGCCGCGCTGAGCACCCCGAGCGACGACGACCCGGCCACCCTCAACGCCCTGTTCGAGGCCCAGGTCGCGCGGACTCCCGACGCGACCGCGCTCACGTTCGAGGGGACGAGTCTGTCCTACGCCGAGTTCGCCGAGCGGGTGCGTCAGCTGGCGCGCTGGCTCAAGGACGCCGGGGTCGGCCCGGAATCGTATGTGGCACTGGGCATGCGGCGCTCGATCGACCTGCTGGTCGGCATGTACGCCGTGTCCGCCGCCGGTGGTGCGTACGTGCCGCTGGATCCCGACCACCCGGCCGAGCGCATCGAGCACATCCTCGAGACCGCGCAACCGGTCTGCGTGCTCACCTCCGGCGAAAGCCTGCCCGCGGCCGCCGGTCGCGAGGTGCGCATCGACCAGCTCGACCTGTCCGGCCACTCCACCGCGCCGGTCACCGATGCCGATCGTCACCGCCCGCTGCGCTCGGACAACACCGCCTACGTCATCTTCACCTCCGGCTCCACCGGGCGTCCCAAGGGTGTCGCGGTCAGCCACGCGGCGATCGTCAACCGCCTGGTGTGGATGCACGCCGCCTACGGCCTCGCCGCCGACGACGTGGTGCTGCAGAAGACCCCCGCCACCTTCGACGTGTCGGTGTGGGAGTTCTTCTGGCCCTTGCAGGTCGGTGCGCGACTGGTCGTCGCCAAGCCGGACGGGCATCGCGACCCGGCCTACCTGGCGCGGCTGATCGTGGCCGAGCAGGTCACCACGGTGCACTTCGTGCCGTCGATGATGGCCGTGTTCGTCACCGAACCGCTGGCCGCCGAGTGCGTCTCGCTGCGCAATGTGTTCGCCTCCGGCGAGGGCCTGCCCGCGCCGACCGCACAGCGTCTGCGCGAATTGACCGGCGCCGCGCTGCACAACCTCTACGGCCCCACCGAAGCCGCGGTCGACGTGACCTATCACGAGGTCACCGATGCCGACACCGAGACGGTGCCGATCGGCGCGCCGGTGTTCAACACCCGTCTGTACGTGCTGGATTCGCGTCTGCGCCCCGTCCCGGTCGGTGTCGCGGGTGAGCTCTATCTCGCGGGTGTGCAGCTGGCCCACGGCTATGTCGGCCGCGCCGACCTGACGATGGACCGCTTCGTCGCCGACCCGTTCGCGGGCGGCGAGCGCATGTACCGCACCGGTGACCTGGTCACCTGGACCGAACAGGGCGAGCTGGAATACCTGGGCCGCACCGACTTCCAGGTGAAGCTGCGTGGTCTGCGCATCGAGCTCGGCGAGATCGAGTCCGCGCTCACCGCGCTGCCCGAGATCGCCCAGTCGGTGGTCGTGGTCCGCTCCGACGAGCACACCGGCGATCAGCTGGTCGCCTACGTCATCCCGCAGGCCGACGCCACCATCGACACCGACGCGGTCAAGAACGACCTCGGCGCCGCGCTGCCCGCCTACATGGTGCCCGCCGCGTACGTGGTGCTCAACGCGTTCCCGCTCAACGCCTCCGGCAAGCTCGATCGCAAGGCGCTGCCCGCGCCGGTCTTCGCCGCGCGGACCTTCCAGGCCCCGGTCACGCCGGTGCAGCAGATCGTCGCCGCCACCTTCGCCGAGGTGCTCGGCGCCGGCCAGGTCGGCCTCGACGACGACTTCTTCGAACTCGGCGGCAACTCGCTGATCGCCACCCGGGTCGCGGCGCGCCTGTCCGAGGCGCTCGACACCCAGGTGCCGCTGCGCGCGCTGTTCGAGGCCTCGACCGTCGCCGCGCTGGCAACGCGCGTCGAAACGCACACCGGCCGGGGCGGACGCATCCCGCTGGCCCCGCGCCCGCGTCCCGAACTGGTGCCGCTGTCGCAGGCCCAGCAGCGGATGTGGTTCCTCAACCGCTTCGACAACCGCACCGCGGTCAACAACATCCCCGTCGCGATCCGGCTCACCGGCGACCTCGACGTCGTCGCGCTCGAGGCGGCGATCGCCGACGTGGTGGCCAGGCACGAATCCCTGCGCACCTTCTACCCGGCGTTCGACGGTGTCGTCGGTGAGCGCAGGCGCCCCGGATCCGCGGCGCCGTCCCACGACTCCGCCGTCGTGGCCGAAGGCGCGGGCTACCAGCAGATCCTGCCCGCCGACGAGGTCCGTTTCGCGCTGCCCGCTGTGCCGGTCGCCGCGAGCGATGTGGTCGCGCGCGTCATCGAACTGGCGAGCGTGCACTTCGACGTCACCCGCGAGGTTCCCTTCCGCGCGAGCCTTCTGCGCGTCGACGACCGAAGCCACGTGGCCGTGCTGGTCATGCACCACATCAGTGGTGACGGCTTCTCGCTGCGTCCGCTGCTGCGCGATGTCGTGATCGCCTACAGCGAGCGCACCCGCGGCGAGATCCCCGCCTGGGCGCCGCTCGAGGTCCAGTACGCCGACTACACGCTGTGGCAGCGCGAGGTCCTCGGCGAGGAGTCCGATCCCGACTCGATCGCCGCGAGCCAGCTCGCCTACTGGACCGAGCAACTGCGTGACCTGCCGGATCAGCTCGAACTGCCCGCCGACCGGCCTCGGCCCGAGATCGCCACCAATGCCGGTGACCTGCACCGCTTCTCGGTCGACGCGCGCCTGCACCAGGCGCTCACCGAGATCGCCCGCGCCCGCGGGGTCACCCTGTTCATGGTGATGCACGCGGCGCTGGCCACCTGGGCCGCGCGCCTGTCCAACAGCACCGACATCGCCATCGGCACTCCCATCGCCGGTCGTGGCGAGCGCACGCTCGACGACCTGGTCGGCATGTTCGTCAACACCCTGGTGCTGCGCAGCGAGGTCGACTCCAGCGCGAGCTTCAGCGACCTGCTCGATCAGATCCGCAAGGTCGACCTGTCCGCCTTCGCCAACGCCGATGTGCCGTTCGAGCGCCTCGTCGACGTGCTCAGCCCCACGCGTTCGCAGGCGCACCACCCGCTGTTCCAGGTGGCGCTGACCTTCGAAGCGGCCACGGCCGCCGACACCGGCACCGTCGCCCTGCCCGGTCTCGACCTCGATGTCGTCGATTTCGACCCGGGCACAGCGAAATTCGACGTGCAGCTGACCGTGGGCGAAGCCGCCGACGGCTCCCTGGCGCTGTCGTGGAACTACGCCACCGATCTGTTCGACGCCGAGACCGTCGTCGCCTTCGGTGACCGCTTGGTGCGCATCCTGCGCAGCGTCGCCGAGAACCCCGATGTGATCGTCGGCGACATCGACCTGCTCGGCGAGGCCGAACAGCGCGACGTCGCCCAGCGCTGGGTGTCCTCGGGCGTCGACGCCATCGGCCTGCCGGTCATCCACGACGCCAGTACCCCCGCCGGCTACCGGCGCGGCCTGTTCGGCAACAAGCACACGACCCTGGTCGACCTGTTCGACGCCGCGGCCGCCGCCTACCCCGACCGCATCGCCGCCAAGTTCGGCGTCGAATCGCTGACCTATGCCGAACTCGACCGGCGCGCGAACGTGTTGGCGCGCAGGCTGATCGACGACGGCGCGGGCCCGGAATCGCTGGTCGCGGTGATCCTGCCGCGCTCGCTCGACCTCGTCGTCGCGCTGCTCGCCGTGGTCAAGACCGGTGCGGGTTACGTGCCGGTCGACCCGACCTACCCGGCCGAGCGCATCGCCTACGTGCTCGAGGATTCGCGACCCACCAGCGTCGTCCTCGATTCCACCGTCCAGGTGACGGTGCCCGAGCACCTGCCCTCGGTGGTGCTCGACGGTTTCGCCGTGGAGACCGGCAATATCGAAGACGCCGACGATGCCACGATCACCGACGCCGACCGGCTGGCTCCGCTCTCGCCGGACAATGTCGCCTACGTCATCTACACCTCCGGCTCCACCGGCCGACCCAAGGGCGTCGCGGTCGCGCACCGCAATGTGGTGCGCCTGTTCGCCAATACCGATCGCGACTTCGGTTTCGGCCCGCGCGATGTGTGGACGCTGTTCCACTCCTACGCCTTCGACTTCTCGGTGTGGGAACTGTGGGGCCCGCTGCTGTTCGGCGGCTCGCTGATCGTCGTCGACTACTACACCTCGCGTTCGCCCGAACAGTTCCTCGAACTGCTGCGCGTGGAGCAGGTGACGGTGCTCAACCAGACGCCGTCGGCGTTCTACCAGTTGGCCGAGGCCGACCGCAACGCCGGACCGAACCTGGAACCCCTCGCGCTGCGCTACGTCGTCTTCGGCGGCGAGGCGCTGGAACTGCGCCGCCTCTCGGATTGGGTCGCCCGCCACGGTGACAGCTCGCCGACGCTGGTCAACATGTACGGCATCACCGAGACCACGGTGCACGTGTCGTTCCGTGCGCTCGACGCGAAAACCATTGCCGCCGCTGCCGGTTCGGTCGTGGGCCGGGCCATCGCGGGTCTGGGCGTGTACGTCCTGGACGACCGGTTGCGTCCGGTGCCGGTGGGTGTCGCGGGCGAAATGTACGTCGCCGGTCCGCAGTTGGCGCGCGGCTACCTGGGTCGCCCCGATCTGACCGCCACCCGCTTCGTCGCCAACCCGCTGGCGGGTCCGAACCAGGGCGGCTCACGCCTGTACCGCTCCGGCGACCTCGCGCGCTGGAACCGCTTCGGCGAGCTCGAATACCTCGGCCGCGCCGACGACCAGGTGAAGGTGCGCGGATTCCGGATCGAACTCGGTGAGATCGAGGCCGCCGTGCTCGCGCAGCCGGGCATCGCCCAGGCCGCGGTCATCGTGCGCGAGGATCAGCCGGGCGACCAGCGGATCGTCGCCTATGTGGTGGCCGAGGGCGACCTCGAACCCGACCTCGAGACCATCCGCAGCGGTGCGGCCGAACAGCTGCCCGCCTACATGGTTCCGGCGGCCCTCGTGCGCCTCGAGTGGATCCCGCTGACCGTCAACGGCAAGCTGGACCGCCGCGCGCTGCCTGCCCCCGCGGTGCAGTCGCGGGCCTTCCGCGCGCCGGTCACACCGGTGCAGGAAGCCGTCGCCGCGGTCTTCGCCGATGTGCTCGGCCTCGACCGGGTCGGCGTCGACGACGACTTCTTCGATCTCGGCGGCAACTCGCTGATCGCGACCCGCGTCGTCGCCCGCATCGGCGCGGCGCTCGGCGCGACGGTGCCGGTCCGTGCGCTGTTCGAGGCCTCCACCGTGGAAGCCCTCGCGGCACGGGTGGAATCGCACACCGGCGGCACCGCCCGCGCGGCGCTGGTCGCCCGCGAGCGCGCCGACGGCGAGCTGGTTCCGCTGTCGTTCGCGCAGCAGCGCATGTGGTTCCTCAACAAGTACGACACCACCTCGGCCGCCTACAACCTGCCCGTCGCGATCCGCCTCACCGGCGAGCTCGACGTCGAGGCGTTGTCGCTGGCGTTGGCCGACCTGGTCCGCAGGCACGAGTCGCTGCGCACCCGCTACCCCGAGCACGGTGGTACCCCGGTGCAGCAGATCGTCGCCGCGGAACGCATGTCGCTGGATCTGCGTCCGGTCGCGATCGCGCAGGACGAACTGTTCGAGACCGTCACCGAATTCGTCTCCACCGGTTTCGATGTGGCCGAAGAGGTTCCGATGCGGGCGCGGCTGTTCGCGGTGAGCGGAGCCGACGAGCACGTGCTGGTCGTGGTGGTCCACCACATCGCCGCCGACGGTTTCTCCATCGCGCCGCTGACCCGCGACGTGATGCGCGCCTACACCGCTCGCGCCCAGGGCACCGCGCCCGGTTGGGCACCGCTGCCGGTGCAGTACGCCGACTTCGCGATCTGGCAGCGCGCCGTGCTCGGCACCGAGGACGACGCCGACTCGCTGATGTCGAGCCAGGTCGGCTATTGGCAGCAGCAGCTCGCGGGGATCCCCGACGAGCTCACCCTGCCGTTCGACCGGGCCCGCCCGGCGATCGCCTCGCACCACGGCGCCACCGTGCACCGTGAACTCTCGCCCGAGCTGATCGCCGCGCTCGACGAGGTCGCCCGCCGCCAGGGCGCGTCGCTGTTCATGGTGATGCACACCGCCCTCGCGGTGCTGCTGGCCCGGCTGTCGGGCTCCGACGACATCGCGATCGGCACCCCCATCGCGGGCCGTGGTGAGCAGGCACTCGACGACCTGGTCGGCATGTTCGTCAACACCCTGGTGCTGCGCACCGGCGTGCGCCCGGCCGAGTCCTTCACCGATCTGCTGGAACAAGCACGCACCACCGACCTCGACGCCTTCGGCAATGCCGACGTGCCGTTCGAGCGCCTGGTCGAACTGCTCGCCCCGGAGCGCTCACAGTCGCGCAACCCGCTGTTCCAGGTGATGCTGGCCTTCCAGAACCTGGACCGCACCACCCTCGAACTGCCCGGCCTCGCGGTCTCCGCGCTCGACCTCGACGAGAGCGTGGCCCGCTTCGACCTGCAGTTCACGCTCTCCGAGCTGGGCGAACCCGGCCACGGCGGGATGGCGCTGGCACTGAACTACGCCACCGAACTGTTCGACGAAAACACCGTCGCCGGCATCGCGGTGCGCTGGCAGCGCGTGCTAGAGGCGATCGCCGCCGATGCGGCGATCACGGTCGGCGCGATCGACGTCCTCGACGCCGCCGAGCGGTCCGATCTGGTGTTGCGTGTCGGCGAACCGCCGGTGCCCGCACGCACTCTGCGCAGCCTCCTCGCCGACGCCGTCGCCCAGAACCCGACCGGCCCCGCCGTCGTGTTCCAGGGGACGAGCGTGTCCTACGCCGAGCTCGACGAGCGCTCGAACCGGTTGGCGCGCTTGCTCATCGCCGAGGGCATCGGTGCCGAGGACCTCGTCGCCGTCGCGGTCCCGCGCTCGGCGGACTCGGTGCTGGCTGCCTGGGCGGTCGCCAAGGCCGGTGCCGCGTTCGTGCCGGTCGACCCGACCTACCCGGCCGACCGCATCGCCCACATGGTCACCGACTCCGGTTCGCCGTTCGGCCTCACCGTGTCGTCGGTGCGCGACGGACTTCCCGAGATCGCGGCGAGACCGGCCGACGCGGCTGCCGACCGGGTCGTCGACCCCGCCGAGTCGTCGGCGGGCGCGGCGCGCTGGCTGGTGCTCGACGAGCTGGACCTGGCCGCCGTCGACGCGGGCCCGATCGCGGATTCCGAGCTGGTCCGGGCAACCACGCCCGAGCAGCCCGCCTACGTCATCTACACCTCCGGCTCCACCGGTGTGCCCAAGGGCGTCGTCGTCACCCACGCCGGTCTGGCCAACTTCGGTGAGGAGCAGGCCGAGCGCTACGCCCTCGATTCCGAGACGCGCGCACTGCATTTCGCCTCGCCCTCGTTCGACGCCTCGATCCTCGAACTGCTGCTGGCCCTGGCCCGCGGCGGCACGCTGGTCGTGGTCCCGCCGGGCGTCTACGGCGGCGACGAGCTGTCCGAGCTCATCCGCACCGAGCGGGTCACCCACGCCTTCATCACGCCGGCCGCCCTGGCGACCTTCGACCCCAGCGGCCTCGACTCGCTGCGCGTACTGGTCGCCGGTGGCGAGGCGGTGCCCGCCGATCTGGTGAGCAAGTGGGCGGTCCCGTTGGCGGACGGCACAACCCGTGCCTTCCACAACGGTTACGGCCCCACCGAGACCACGATCATGACCAACATCAGCGCCGCGCTGGCTCCGGGCGAGCTGGTCACCATCGGTGGTCCGACTCGCGGCATGCGTTCGCTGATCCTGGACGCCCAGCTCCAGCCTGTTCCGGTGGGTGTCGCGGGTGAGCTCTACCTGTCGGGCATCCAACTGGCCCGCGGCTACCACGCCCGCGCCGGACTCACCGCCGACCGGTTCGTCGCCGACCCGTTCGTGCCAGGGGAGCGGATGTACCGCACCGGCGACGTCGTCCGCTGGACCGCTGTGTCTGACGGCGGGGTTTCCGAGGGGCCTGCGCGGTCACGCTCCGGCCTCGCCGGGCGCCCCGCGCCCCACACCGTCGAGTACGTCGGCCGCTCCGACTTCCAGGTCAAGATCCGTGGCTTCCGCATCGAACTGGGCGAGATCGACTCCGCCCTCGCCGCGCACGAGACCGTCGATTTCGCGACCACCATCGGCCACAAGAGCGCCGCGGGCGCCGTCTCGCTGGTCGCCTATGTGGTTGCCGCACCGGGCCATTCGATCGATGTCGCCGCGCTGACCGCGCAGGTCGAGGATCGCCTGCCCGCGTACATGGTGCCCTCGTCGATCATGGTGATCGACCACGTGCCGCTGACCCCGGTCGGCAAGCTCGACCGAAAAGCGTTGCCGGAGCCGGTGTTCGCCACCGAGGTCACCTTCCGGGCCGCGCGCGACCCGATCGAGCAGACCATCGCCGAGGTCTTCGCCGAGGTGCTCGGCGTGGAGCGCGTCGGCGTGGACGATTCGTTCTTCGCCCTCGGCGGCGACTCGATCGTCTCCATTCAGCTCGTCTCCCGCGCCAAGGCGCGCGGCGTGCTGTTCTCCCCGCGCAACGTCTTCGAACAGCGCACCGTGGCAGGGCTGGCCGCGGTCGCCGAAACCGCCGATGTCGCCGCGGCGTCGGCGATCACCCTC
Source organism: Nocardia sp. NPDC058633 (assembly GCF_042717045.1). Lineage (NCBI taxonomy): Bacteria > Bacillati > Actinomycetota > Actinomycetes > Mycobacteriales > Nocardiaceae > Nocardia > Nocardia sp. NPDC058633. Next base: position 56,361 of record NZ_JBHXRA010000003.1, on the reverse strand, counting down.
GCCGAGCTGCCCGGTGGCGGCGTCGGCGAGATGCCGCTGACCCCGGTCGTGCGGTTCATGGCGGAACGCCCCGGCTCGTTCAACCGGTTCAACCAGACCATGGCCCTGGAACTGCCGGTCGGCATCGACCGCGCGGGCATCGCCGCCACCGTCGGCGCGGTCATCGACCGCCACGACATGCTGCGCTCGCGGCTGCACCAGGTCGACGGCCGCTGGGTCGTCACCACCGCCCCCGCGGGCACGGTCGAGGCGAGCTCGCTCATCGACCACACGGCTTTCGACCCGCACGTCTCGGACGCCGAACTCGTCGACATCGCCGCCGCCGCGCTCGACGCCGCGCTCGACCGCCTCGACCCGGCCAACGGCGTCGTCGTGCGATTCGTCTGGCTCGAGCCCGACACCAGCGTCGGCAGTACCGCGCACGCGGAGACCGCTGACATGGCCGAAGGCGGTTCGTCGAACGCTGTGCGCGCGGGTCGACTGATCGTCGTGGCCCACCACTTGGTCGTTGACGGTGTCTCCTGGCGCATCCTCGTGCCCGACTTCGTCGCGGCATGGGGCCAGCTCTCCGCAGGCCAGCAGCCCGAACTCGTCGCCCCGGCCACTTCGATGCGGGCGTGGGCGCACGCGCTGGCCGACGAGGCGCGCACCGCCGACCGCGCCGCCGAGCTCGACTTCTGGCGCGAGGTCGTCGCCACCCCGGACCCGCTGCTCACCGAGCGGCCGATGGACCCCGCGGTCGATGTCTCCGGTGTTGTCGAGAAGCTGCCGGTCGAGGTGTCCGCCGAGGTCACCAAGGCCCTGCTCACCACCGTCCCCGCGCTGTTCCACGGCGGCGTCAACGACGGTCTGCTCACCGCGCTGGCACTGGCCGCCGCGAAATGGCGCTCGACCCGCGCCCTTTCGACCGGCACGGACGTCTCGCGCAACGGTGACAGCGCCGCATCGATCGGCCGTCGTGCGGGCGCCACGGTGCCGTCGGACAACGACGCGCTGCTGGTGCGCCTGGAAGGCCACGGCCGCGAGGAAGAGGTCGCCCCCGGCGCCGATCTTTCGCGCACCGTCGGCTGGTTCACCGCCATCTTCCCGGTCCGCCTCGACCTGGCGGGCATCGACATCGACGCCGCCCTCGCGGGTGGTCCGGCGCTGGGCCAGGCCGTCAAGGCGGTCAAGGAACAGCTGCTCTCGGTGCCCGACAAGGGCATCGGTTACGGCCTGCTGCGGTACATGAACGCCGAGACCGCCGCCGAACTGCCCACGCAGCTCCCCGGCCAGATCAGCTTCAACTACCTCGGCCGCGTCGCCGACAGCGACGTGCCCGACGCGCTGCGCGGCTTCGGCTGGATCCCCGCGGCCGAGCTGGCCGCGCTGGGCGGCGCCTACGACGCCGACATGCCCGCGATGGCGCCGCTGGACGTCAACGCGATCGTCGTCGGCGACAAGCTCAGCGCCAATATCGGCTACCCGAGCACCCTGCTCGCCGAAGCCGAGGTCCGCGAGTTCGCCGACCTGTGGATCACCGCACTGGAAGCCGTTGCCCGGCACGCCAATTCGGCCGATGCGGGCGGCCACACGCCGTCCGATTTCGCCCTCGTGCGCTCCACCCAGCGCGATATCGACAGCTGGGAGAAGCGCTACCCCGAGCTCACCCAGGTGTGGCCGCTGGCAGCGCTGCAGGCGGGCCTGTTCTTCCACGCCCGTCTCGCCGCCACCTCGGTCGACGTCTACACGGCCCAGGCTGTGCTCACGCTGACCGGTCGCGTCGACGCCACCCGTCTGCGCGCCGCCGCCCAGGCGCTGCTGGATCGCCACGAAACCCTGCGCACCGCGTTCGTCACCGACCACGACGGCAATGCCGTGCAGGTCGTCCTCGACACCACCCGCGTCGCCTGGACCGAACACAACCGCACCGAGACCGGTGAGTTCGCCGACCTCGTCGAGGCCGACCGCACCGCACGATTCGACCTGGCCGCCCCGCCGCTCATCCGCTTCTCGCTGATCCAGATCGCCGAGCACGAGTGGCGCTTCGTGGTGTCCAACCACCACATCCTGCTCGACGGGTGGTCGACGCCGCTGGTCATGCGCGACCTGCTCGCCCTCTACGCCCTGCACGGCGACGCGAGCGCGCTGCCCGCCGTCCGCTCCTACCGGCACTTCCTGGAATGGGTCGGCCGCCAGGATCACGCGGTCTCGGTCGAGGCGTGGTCGCACGCACTGCGTGGGGTCACCGAGCCGACCATGCTGGCCCGCCCCGACGCGAGCCGCGAGATTGCCGCCCTGTCCGACGAGTACTTCTTCGACCTCGACGAGCCGACCACCGCCCGCCTGGTCGCGCTGGCCGCCGACCTCGGCGTCACCGCGAACACGGTGCTGCAGGTGGCCTGGTCGATCGTGCTCGGCCGCATGACCGGTCGCGACGACGTGCTCTTCGGCACCACCGTCTCGGGTCGCCCGGCCCAGCTGTCCGGCGTGGAGTCGATGGTCGGTCTGTTCATCAACACGGTCCCGGTGCGGGTGCGGTTCGACGCCGCCGAATCGGTGCGCGAGGTGCTCACCCGCACCCAGGGCGAGCAGGCGGACCTGCTCGACCACCACTACATCGGCCTCGCCGAGATCCAGTCGGCGGCCGGCATCGGTGGCCTGTTCGACTCCCTGGTGGTCTTCGAGTCCTACCCGGTCGACGCCGAGGGCATCAAGGCCCAGGCCGCCGATATCGACGGCATGGCCGTCACCGGACTCGACGCCGCCGACGCCACCCACTACCCGCTGTCGCTGATCGCCCAGCTCGACACCCAGCTGCGCATCCGCGCCGGCTACCTGAGCGAGCTGTTCGACGCGGCCACCGTGCACCGCATCGCCGAGCGCCTGATCCGGGTGCTCACCGCGATCACCACCGAACCCACTGTCGCCGTGGGCGATATCGAGCTGCTCGACGCCGCCGAGCGCGAACTCGTCGTGCGGGAGTGGAACGCCACCGCGCACGAGGTCGACCAGCGCGCCACCCTCGTCTCGATGTTCGAGGCTCAGGTTGCCCGCACGCCGCAGGCCACCGCTGTCTCCTACGAGGGCGCAAGTCTTTCCTACGCCGAGTTCGCCCAGCGGGTCTACCGCCTGTCGCGCTGGCTGACCGACCGCGGTGTCGGCCCGGAAACCTTTGTGGCGCTGGGCATGCGCCGCTCGATCGACCTGGTCGTCGGCATGTACGCGGTGAGTGTGGCCGGCGGCGCCTACGTGCCGCTCGATCCCGATCACCCGGCCGAGCGCACCGAATACATTCTGGCGACGGCGGATCCGGTGTGCGTGCTCACCTCGGGCACCGATCTGGAGATCGATACCGCGCAGGTCCGCATCGACCTGCTCGACCTGGACGGCTACACCGACACCCGTGTCACCGATGCCGAGCGGATCGCCCCGCTGCGCCCGGCGAACACCGCGTATGTGATCTTCACGTCGGGTTCGACGGGTCGTCCGAAGGGTGTGGCGGTCAGCCACGGTGCGATCGTCAACCGTTTGGTGTGGATGCAGCAGGCTTACGGCCTCACCGAGGCCGATGTGGTGCTGCAGAAGACGCCGGCGACCTTCGACGTGTCGGTGTGGGAGTTCTTCTGGCCCTTGCAGGTCGGTGCGCGACTGGTGGTCGCCAAGCCCGACGGTCACCGCGATCCCGCCTACCTCGCCGAGATCATTCGCATCGAGGGCGTCACCGTCACGCACTTCGTGCCGTCGATGCTCGCGGTGTTCGTCGCCGATGCCGCGGCCGCGCAGTGCGAGTCGCTGCGGATGGTGTTCGCCTCCGGTGAGGCGCTGCCGCCCAAACCCGCGCACCGCTTGCGCGAGCTGACCGGCGCGGCGCTGCACAACCTGTACGGCCCCACCGAAGCCGCGGTCGACGTCACCTTCCACGAGGTCGTCGACACCGATGTGGACACGGTCCCGATCGGCGCCCCGGTCTTCAACACCCAGGTCTACGTCCTCGACGCGCGTCTGCGTCCCGTTCCGGTCGGTGTCGCGGGTGAGCTCTACCTCGCGGGTGTCCAGCTGGCGCGCGGCTACGTCGCCCGTCCCGACCTCACCGCCGATCGCTTCGTCGCCGACCCCTTCGGGACCGACGGCGAGCGCATGTACCGCACCGGTGACCTCGTCGCCTGGACCGAACAGGGCGAGCTGGAATACCTGGGCCGCACCGACTTCCAGGTGAAGCTGCGTGGCCTGCGCATCGAGCTCGGCGAGATCGAGTCGGCGCTGACCGGCCTCGACGAGGTGGCCCAATCGGTGGTCGTCGTCCGTGGCGATCAGCACACCGGCGACCAGCTCGTCGCCTACGTCATCCCGGCCACCGGCCGCACCGTCGACATCGAGGACGCCCGCGAGGAACTGGGCAGCAACCTGCCCGCCTACATGGTGCCCGCGGTGATCATCGTGCTCGACGAGTTCCCGCTCAACGCCTCCGGCAAGCTCGACCGTAAGGCGCTGCCCGCGCCGGTGTTCGAGGCCGCGGTGTTCCGCGCCCCGACCACCCCGGTCGAGGAGATCGTCGCCGCCACCTTCGCCGACGTGCTCGGCCTGGACCGGGTCGGTCTCGACGACGACTTCTTCGCACTCGGCGGCAACTCGCTGACCGCCACGCAGGTCGCCGCCCGCCTGTCGGCCGCGCTGGAAACCGACATCGGTGTGCGCGAGCTGTTCGAGGCCTCCACCGTCGCCGGGCTGGCCGCGCGGGCCGAGACGCACTCCGGTGCCGAACGCCGCGCACCGCTGGTGCCGCAGCAGCGCCCCGAGCGGGTGCCGCTGTCGCTGGCCCAGCAGCGCATGTGGTTCCTCAACCGGTTCGACCCCGAGTCGGCCGTGGACAACATCCCCGCCGCCGTCCGGCTCTCGGGCCTGCTCGACCGCCAGGCGCTGCAGGTGGCCGTGGCCGACGTACTCGCCCGCCACGAGTCGCTGCGCAGCTACTACCCCGTGTCCGACGGCGCCGCGCTCGATGGCTCCGCGTCGTCGCGTTCGGCTACCGCCACCGGGCCCGGCACGGTGGCCGCGGGCGCCGGTTACCAGGTGATCGTGCCGACCGGCAAGGTCATCCCCGACCTGGCGCCGATCGAGACCACCGCCGCCGAACTGCCGCAACGGCTTTCGGAGCTGGTGCTCACGGCGTTCGACGTCACCACCGAGGTGCCGTTCCGCGCCGCGCTGTTCGAGGTGAGTCCCACCGAACACGTGCTCGCCCTTGTCGTGCACCACATCTCGGCCGACGGTTTCTCCATGGGCCCGCTGACCCGGGACGTGATGACCGCCTACAGCGCCCGCGTCGAAGGCGCCGAACCGGCCTGGCGTCCGCTGGAAGTCCAGTACGCCGACTTCGCCCTGTGGCAGCGTGCCGTGCTCGGGGACGAGGACGACGCGAAATCGGTGATCGCCCAGCAGATCTCGTTCTGGGGTGCGAACCTGCGCGGCCTGCCCGAGCAGCTCGACCTGCCCGCCGACCGGCCGCGCCCCGCGGTCGCCAGTGGTCGCGGTGCCACCCACACCTTCGAGATCGACGCGAAAACCCATGCGGCCCTGGCAGAACTGGCCCGCACCCGGGGCGCGACGCTGTTCATGGTCGCCCACGCTGCCCTGGCCCTGCTGCTCTCGCGCCTGTCCGGTGAGAACGACATCGCCATCGGCACCCCGATCGCCGGCCGTGGCGAGCGCGCCCTCGACGACCTGATCGGCATGTTCGTCAACACCCTGGTGTTGCGCACCGAGGTCGACAGCGACGCCAGCTTCACCGACCTGCTCGGCGAGGTCCGCGCGAGCGACATCGCCGCGTTCGGCCACGCCGACCTGCCGTTCGAGCGTCTCGTCGAGATCATCAACCCGGCCCGCTCCCAGGCCCGCCACCCGCTGTTCCAGGTCATGCTGGCCTTCCAGAACACCGGCCAGACCAGCCTGGAACTGCCCGGCCTCACCGTGAGCGGGGTAGACCTGCCGATCGACGTGGCCAAGTTCGACCTGCAGGTGGTGCTCACCGAGAAGCGACCGGCGGGCCCGGAGGCGGTAGCGGAGCGTGACCACGCAGGGGCCTCGGGAGCGGATCGATTCAACACAGCCAAGCCCGGTGACGCGTCCGGCATCGTCGCCGAGCTGATCTACGCGACCGACCTGTTCGACGCGGCGACCATGGACCGCTTCGGCGACCGCTTCACTCGCCTGCTCGCCGGAATCGCGGCGACCCCGCACCGCGCTGTCGGCGATATCGCGCTGCTTGACCCGACCGAAACCGCACTGGCCGTGCACGGTTGGAACGACACCGCCCGCGAGCTGCCCGATGCGGGCACGCTGGTGGACGAGTTCGCCCGCCAGGCCCTAGCCACCCCGGACGCGGTCGCGATGGTCGATCCCGCTACCGGCGAAACCCTGACCTACGCCGAATTCGCTTCGCGCGTGCACCGTGTGGCGCACCGCTTGATCGAAGCCGGGGTCGGCCCGGAGACCCTGGTCGCGCTCGGCCTGCGCCGCAGCATCGACCTGGTCGTCGCCGCCTACGCGGTGCAGGAAGCAGGCGGTGGCTACGTGCCACTCGACCTGGACCAGCCCGCCGACCGCATCGCCTACGTCTTGGAGACGGCCGCCCCGGTCGTCGTCCTCACCACCACCCGCGACGGTTTCGGGATCGGTGGCAGTGCTGCTGATCGTGCCGCCGGTTCCGGCGATGCGACCAGCCCGACCGAGATCGCGGGCGAGCCGCTGACGCTCGTCATCGACGCGCTCGATCTCTCGGCATACCCGGCCACCCCGGTCACCGATGCCGAGCGAATCGCGCCGTTGCTCCCGCAGCACCCGGCGTATGTCATCTTCACCTCCGGTTCGACCGGCCGCCCGAAGGGCGTGGCCGTGCCGCACTCGGCCGTGGTGAACCAGATCCGCTGGATCACCGGCGAATACGGCATCGGTGCCGACGACGTGGTGCTGTTCAAGACGCCCGCTACCTTCGATGTGTCGGTGTGGGAGCTGTTCGGCCCGCTGAGCACCGGCGGCCGGATCGTCGTGGCGAGCCCCGATGGCCACCGCGACCCGCAGTACCTCGCGGATGTCATCGCCGCGCAACAGGTCACGATGACCTCGTTCGTGCCGTCGATGCTCAGTGTCTTCGCGGGCAGTATCGATGCCGCTGCCGTCGAGGGCGGAGCTCTGTCCTCGCTGCGTGCCCTGCTGATCGCGGGTGAGGCGTTCACCGCCGACGCGGTCGTGGCGCTGCGCAAGGTGAGCGACGCGGCCCTGTTCAACCTGTACGGCCCCACCGAGTTCACCGTCCACGCGACGCACGGCCCGGTCGCCGACCAGGTCGACGGCGCCGTCCCGATCGGCGCGCCGGTCTGGAACTCCCGCGCCTACGTGCTGGATTCACGTCTGCACCCGGTCGCCGCCGGTGTGGCCGGTGAGCTGTATCTGGCCGGGGCTCAGCTGGCCCGCGGCTACTTCGGCCGCGCCGACCTCACCGCCGATCGCTTCGTGGCCGACCCGTTCGGCGATGGCGGTGACCGGATGTATCGCACCGGTGACCTCGTGCGCCGCGACGGCGACGGTGTCATCACCTACCTCGGCCGCACCGACTTCCAGGTGAAGCTGCGTGGTCTGCGCATCGAGCTCGGCGAGATCGAAGCCGCGCTCACCGCGCACAACACAGTGACCCAGGCGGTCGTGGTCGTGCGCTCGGATGCTCGCACCGGTGACCAGCTCGTCGGCTACGTCGTACCCGCCGCGGGCGAGACCGCCGACATCGAGGTGCTGCGCGCGCATCTGGCGGCGCAGTTGCCGTCCTACATGGTTCCGGCCGCGTTCGTCGTCATCGACGAGATGCCGCTGAGCGCCAACGGCAAGCTCGACCGTCGTGCCCTGCCCGAGCCGGTGTTCGAGGCGCGCGAGTTCCGTGCGCCGCGCACGCCGATCGAGGAGATCGTCGCCGCCACCTTCGCCGAGGTGCTCGGCCTGGCCGGTGATCGCGCGGTCGGCATGGACGACGACTTCTTCGACCTGGGCGGCAACTCGCTCATCGCCACCCAGGTGGTCGCCCGCCTCGGCGCCGCGCTGGACACCCGTGTCCCGGTGCGCGCGCTGTTCGAGGCGCCGTCGGTCGCCGCGCTGGCCGCGAAGGTCGAGGTCCACGCGGGAAGCGGCAGCCGTCGCGAGCTCGTCGCCGGTGCGCGCCCGGACCAGATCCCGCTCTCGCTGGCCCAGCAGCGGATGTGGTTCCTCAACCGATTCGACAGCGCGACCGGCGTCAACAACATCCCCCTGGCCGTGCGCCTGACCGGCGACCTCGACATCGACGCCCTGCGCCAGGCCGTCGCCGACGTGGTCGACCGGCACGAGGTGCTGCGCACCGTCTACCCGGAAACCGCCGAGGGCCAGGGCGTACAGGTCGTGCTGCCCGTGGGGCAGATGCCGATCTCGCTGAATCCGATCACCGTCGGCGAGGACGAGATCGGCGATCGCATCAGCGAACTCGTGCTCGCCGGTTTCGACGTGACCGCCGAGGTTCCGGTGCGCGCCGAACTGTTGCGCATCGCGGGCTCCATGGACGGCTCGCACCCCGATACCCACGTGTTGGTCTTCGTCGTGCACCACATCTCCGGTGACGGTTGGTCGGTGCGCCCGCTGGCCCGCGACGTGATGATCGCCTACGCCGCCCGCTCACGCGGTGAAGCGCCCGGTTGGGCGCCGCTGCCCGTGCAGTACGCCGACTTCGCGCTGTGGCAGCGCGAAACCCTCGGCTCCGAAACGGATTCGGCGTCGATGATCGCCCAGCAGGTGGCCTACTGGTCGCAGAACCTGGCCGGCCTGCCCGACCAGCTCGACCTGCCCGCCGATCGTGCCCGTCCCGCTGTGGCGTCCAATCGCGGTGGCGTGCACGAGTTCTCGATCGACCCGGCGCTGTCGGCCGGACTCAACGCGCTGGCGCGTGAACACGGCGCCAGCCTGTTCATGGTCGTGCATGCCGCGTTCGCCGCGCTGCTGGCCCGCCTGTCGGGCAGCGACGACATCGCCATCGGCACCGCCGTCGCGGGCCGTGGTGAAGCGGTGCTCGACGACGCCATCGGCATGTTCGTCAACACCCTGGTCCTGCGCAGCACCGTCGACCCGGCCCAGCCGTTCACCGAGCTGCTCGACCGGACCAGGGAGAACGACCTCGCCGCCTTCGGCCACGCCGACCTCCCGTTCGAGCGGCTCGTCGAGATCCTCAACCCGGCTCGTTCGCAGGCGCGTCACCCGCTGTTCCAGGTGATGCTGTCGTTCCAGAACACCGGCGAGGCCTCCTTCGAACTCCCCGGCCTCGAGGTCGCGGGCGTACCGCTCGACGTCGTCACCGCCAAGTTCGATCTGCACCTGAACCTGGCCGACCGCCACCGTGCCGACGGTTCCGCCGACGGCATGACGGCCGAATTCGCCTACGCCACCGACATGTTCGACGCCGACACCGTCGCCGCCCTCGCGCAGCGCCTGGTGCGGATGCTGACCGCGGTCGTCGCCGCGCCCGATCAGGCGATCGGCGAGGTCGACCTGCTTGCCCCGGCCGAATACCGCCAGGTGGTCACCGGCTGGAACGCCACCGAGCACCCGGTCGACCGCGCCGCCACGCTCGTGTCGATGTTCGAGGCGCAGGCCGTGACCAGCCCGAACGCGACCGCCCTCACCTTCGAGGGGACGAGTCTGTCCTACGCCGGGTTCGCCGCCAGGGTGAACCGGCTGGCCCGCCACCTCATCGCCCAGGGCGTCGGCCCGGACACCATGGTCGCGCTCGGCATGCGCCGTTCGCTCGACCTGGTGATCGGCATGTACGCGGTGAGCGTGGCCGGCGGCGCCTACGTGCCGCTGGACCCCGACCACCCGGCCGAGCGCACCCACTACGTGCTCGAGATCGCCGAGCCGGTGTGCGTATTGACCACTGTCGGTGACGAATTCGACGCCGGCGCGACCGCCGCGCTGAACATCGATCGCCTGGATCTCTCGGGCTACTCGGATGCGCCGGTCGCGGATGTCGAGCGGATCGCGCCCCTGCGTCCGGACAACACGGCGTACGTGATCTTCACGTCGGGTTCGACCGGTCGTCCGAAGGGTGTGGCGGTCAGCCATGGCGCGATCGTCAACCGCCTGGTCTGGATGCAGCAGGCCTACGGCCTGACCGGGTCCGATGTGGTGTTGCAGAAGACGCCCGCCACGTTCGACGTGTCGGTCTGGGAGTTCTTCTGGCCCTTGCAGATCGGCGCACGCCTGGTTGTCGCGAAGCCCGACGGCCATCGCGACCCGGCGTACCTCGCCGAGATCATCGCCACCGAGGGCGTCACCACCACGCACTTCGTGCCCTCGATGATGTCGGTGTTCGTCGCCGAACTCACCGAGCGGGCCGCCGTGGCCGACGGTCGGGAAACGGCGAGCAGCCTGCGTCTGGTGTTCGCCTCGGGTGAGGCCCTGCCCGCGCCGACCGCGCAGCGGATGCGCGCGCTCACCGGCGCGGCCCTGCACAATCTGTACGGCCCCACCGAGGCCGCGGTCGACGTCACCTTCCACGAGGTCACCGACGCCGACACCACCTCGGTGCCGATCGGTGCCCCGGTGTTCAACACCCAGGTGTACGTGCTGGATTCGCGCCTGCACCCGGTGCCCGTCGGCGTTCCCGGCGAGCTGTACCTGGCCGGTGTCCAACTGGCACGCGGCTATGTCGCCCGCCCGGACCTCACCGCCGACCGCTTCGTGGCCGACCCGTTCGCGGTGGTATCCAGCAGCCAGACAGCCGATGCCGCCGCCGGCGCCCGCATGTACCGCACGGGTGACCTGGTCGCCTGGACCACCGAGGGCGAACTGGAGTACCTGGGCCGCACCGACTTCCAGGTCAAGCTGCGTGGTCTGCGCATCGAACTCGGCGAGATCGAATCGGCGTTGACCGCACTGCCCTCGATCGCCCAGTCCGTGGTCGTGGTCCGCTCCGACGAGCGCCTCGGCGACCAGCTGGTCGGTTACCTGATTCCGTCGGCCGGCGCGAGCATCGACCTCGATGCCGTGCGCACCGAACTCGGCGGCGCACTGCCCACCTACATGGTCCCGGCCGCCTTCGTCATCCTGGACGCCTTCCCGCTCAACGCTTCCGGCAAGCTCGACCGCAAGGCGCTGCCCGCGCCCGCGTTCGAGGCCAAGGTGTTCCGCGCGGCATCCACGCCGATCGAGGAGATCGTGGCAGGCACCTTCGGCGACGTGCTCGGGGTCACCCGGGTCGGCGCCGACGACGACTTCTTCGAACTCGGCGGCAACTCGCTGCTGGCCACCCAGGTCACCGCCCGCATCGGCGCCGCCCTGGACACCCAGCTCTCGGTGCGCGACCTGTTCGAGGCCTCGACCGTCTCCGCGCTGGCGGCCCGCGCCGAGCACAACGCGGGCTCGGGCCGGACCCGTCCGCGTCTGGCCGCGGGGGAGCGGCCCGCCGTCGTCCCGCTCTCGCCCGCCCAGCAGCGCTACTGGTTCCTCAACCAGTTCGACACGTCCACCTCCGCGGTCGACAACATCCCCCTCGCGGTGCGTCTCACCGGCGAGCTCGAGGTGGCCGCGCTCGAACAGGCCATCGGCGACGTGTTCGCCCGCCACGAGATCCTGCGCACCACGTACCCGGCCTCGCCCGACGGCCCGCACCAGGTGATCCTGCCCGTCTCGCAGAGCCGTGCCGTGGTGCACCACATCGCGGTCACCGAGGACGAATTGCTCGGTGCCGTCATCGAATTCGCGATGACCACCTTCGACGTCACCCACGAGGTGCCGCTCAAGGTCGCGCTGTTCGAACTGAACGCCGCGTCTGATGGCCCTACGTCCGAGGGCCCTGCGGTGTCACGCTCCGCTACCGCCTCCGGGCGCACCGCGCGCGACCACGTGCTCGCGTTCACCGTGCACCACGTCTCCGCCGACGGTTCGTCGATGGGCCCGCTGGCCCGCGACATCATGGCCGCCTATGTGGCCCGCGTGCAGGGCGAGGCCCCGCAGTGGGCGCCGCTGCCCGTGCAGTACGCCGATTACGCGCTGTGGCAGCGCGAGGTCCTCGGCGACGAGACCGATCCCGAGTCGTTGGCCGCCAAGCAGGTCGCCTACTGGACCGAAGCCCTCGCCGGGCTGCCCGACCAGCTCGAACTGCCCGCCGACCGGCCGCGCCCGCCCGCGCAGTCGTTCCAGGGCCAGGCCATCCGCTTCGAGATCGACCCGGTCCGCCACGCGGCCCTGCACGACCTCGCCAGGGCGAACAACGCCTCGCTGTTCATGGTCGTGCACGCCGCGCTCGCGGTGCTGCTCGCGCGCCTGTCCGGTACCGACGACATCGCCGTGGGTACCCCGATCGCCGGCCGTGGTGAGCGCGAACTCGACGACCTGATCGGCATGTTCGTCAACACCCTGGTGTTCCGCACCGCCGTCGACCCCGGCGCCTCCTTCGCCGAACTCCTCGCCGACGTGCGCAACCGCGACCTGGAAGCCTTCGCCAACGCCGACGTGCCGTTCGAGCGTCTCGTCGAGGTGCTCAACCCGGTCCGCTCCACCGCGCGCAATCCGCTGTTCCAGGTGGGCCTGTCGTTCCAGAACCTGGCCGACACCACCTTCGAACTGCCCGGCCTGACCGTCAGCGCCGTCGACTACGACTCGCAGCTGGCCAAGACCGACCTGCACGTCACCCTCTACGACCGCTACACCGACGACGGCGCACCGGCCCAACTGGTCACCGAATTCGAGTACGCCATCGACCTGTTCGACGAGGCGACGGTGCAGAGCTTCGCCGACCGGTTCCTGCTGGTGCTCGACGCGGTCGCCGCCGACGCCACCATCGCGGTGGGCGACATCGACCTGCTCACCACGCCGGAATCCGCGCGGATCGTCACCGCGTGGAACGACACCGCGCACGCGGTCGACACCGACGCCACCCTGGTGTCGCTGCTCGACGCGACCGTGGCGGCCACGCCTGACGCCATCGCGTTGGTCGTCGACGAACCGGAATCCGACGCGATGACCGCGGGCCTCGACGGCACCGACGCATCGCGGGCTCGGGGCGTCGGCCGTATCGTCGGCGGGCGTCGGGAACTGACCTACGCAGAGCTCGACGCGCAGGTCAACCGCCTTGCCCGGCACCTGATCTCGCGCGGTATCGGCACCGAGGACCGGGTGGCGCTGGCCATTCGTCGGTCCGCCGAGTTGGTCATCGCGATGTACGCGGTGGCGCGTACGGGTGCGGCGTACGTGCCGATCGACCCGGATCAGCCTGCCGAGCGCACCGATTACATCCTGGAAACGGCCGCACCTGCTGTCGTGCTGACCACCTCGAACGCCGAATTCAGCACGGCGGTAGCCGACGTGGTCGTTCTCGACGAGCTCGACCTGAGTGCTGTCAGCGACGCCGCGATCACCGGAGGCACCCTGGTTCCGGCGAATACCGCGTATGTGATCTTCACGTCCGGTTCCACCGGCAAGCCCAAGGGTGTCGCGGTCTCGCACGGTGCGATCGTGAACCAGTTGCTGTGGAAGACGGCTGAATTCGGTTTCGGTGCCGATGATGCGGTGCTGCTCAAGACTGCTGCCACCTTCGATCTCTCGGTGTGGGAGTTCTGGACCGCGGCTGTGGTCGGTGCTCGTCTGGTGGTCGCCACCGCTGACGGTCATCGCGACCCGGCCTATCTCAACGACCTGATGCGGGCGACTGCTGTCACCACGCTGCACGTGGTGCCGTCGGTGCTGGATGCGCTGTTGACCGAATCCGGTGCGGCACTGCCTCGGACGTTGCGTCGGGTCCTCGCCATCGGTGAGGCGTTGCCCGCCGCGACCGCGCAGCGTTTCCGCACGGCCAACACCGCCGAGCTGTTCAACCTGTACGGCCCGACCGAGGCCGCGGTCTCGATCACCAGTCACTCGGTTACCGACGCGGACACGGTGTCGGTCTCGATCGGTGCGCCGGAATGGAACAGCCGGGTCTATGTGCTGGATTCGCGTCTGCGCCCGGTTCCGGTCGGGGTGTCGGGTGAGCTGTATCTGGCCGGTGCCCAGCTGGCCCGCGGCTATTACGGTCGCGCCGATCTGACCGCCGATCGTTTCGTCGCTGATCCGTTCTCGGAGACCGGTGAGCGCATGTATCGCACGGGTGACCTGGTCGCGTGGAATGCCGAGGGTGAGCTCGATTACCGGGGTCGTACCGATTTCCAGGTGAAGATTCGTGGTTTCCGTATCGAACTCGGCGAGATCGAAGCCGCGCTGCTGCGTCGGTCCGGCATCACCTCCGCCGCGGTTCTCGCCCACACCGACCCGGTGGTCGGTGACCGCCTGGTCGCCTACGTGGTGGCCGACTCGGTGCTCGACAAGCTGGCTCTGCGGTCCGCACTGGCCGCCGAGCTGCCCTCGTACATGGTTCCCACCGTGTTCCTGCAACTCGACGCGCTGCCGCTCAACGCCAACGGCAAGCTCGACCGCAAGGCGCTCCCGGAGCCCGAGGTCGACAAGGCCGTGTTCCGCGCTCCGGTGAGCCCGAGCGAACAGCTCGTGGCCGCCACCTTCGCCGAGGTCCTGCGCCTCGACGTCCAGCCGCGACCGACGGGCCAGGACGCGGCGGAAGCCGGCACTGTCAAGCGCTTCGGTCTCGACGACGACTTCTTCGCCTGGGGCGGCAACTCGCTGCTGGCCACGCAGGTCGCCGCCCGCCTCGGCGAGGCGCTCGACACCCGTATCCCCGTGCGCCTGCTGTTCGAGGCGTCCACGGTGGCCGCCCTGGCTCATCGGATCGAGCAGCACGCCGAGACCGGAGATCGCAAGGCGCTCACCGCCGGTCCGCGTCCCGAGCACATCCCGCTCTCGCTCGCGCAGCAGCGGATGTGGTTCCTCAACCGCTTCGACGCCCAGTCGGCGGCCTACAACGTGCCGGTCGCGGTACGCCTCACCGGCGACCTCGACGTGGCCGCGTTGCGGGCCGCGGTCACCGACCTGGTGTCGCGCCACGAGATCCTGCGCACCGTCTACCCGCAGACCGACACCGGTGCGGCACAGGTGATCCTGTCGCCCGCACAGGCCGCGCCGGAACTGATCGAACGCACCGTCACCGCAGGCGAAGTGGAATCGGCGGTCGCGGAACTGATGTCGACGAGCTTCGATGTCACCGTCGAGGTGCCGCTGAAGCTCGCGCTGTTCCGCGTCGACGGCACCGACGAATTCGTGCTCGCCCTGGTGGTGCACCACATCTCCGGCGACGGTTCCTCGGTGGCCCCGCTGACCCGCGATCTGATGACCGCCTACGCGGCCCGCTCGATGGGCTCCGAACCGGGGTG
Organism: Nocardia sp. NPDC058633; assembly: GCF_042717045.1. NCBI lineage: Bacteria > Bacillati > Actinomycetota > Actinomycetes > Mycobacteriales > Nocardiaceae > Nocardia > Nocardia sp. NPDC058633. The sequence continues at coordinate 41,050 of NZ_JBHXRA010000003.1, read as the reverse complement.
GTCGCCGTTGGCCGTGCAGTACGCCGACTACAGCATCTGGCAGCGCGACCTCCTCGGCAGCGAGGACGACCCCGACTCGATGGCGTCCAAGCAGGTCGCGCACTGGAAGCAGGCCCTCGCGGACCTGCCCGATCAGCTCGACCTGCCCGCCGACCGTCCGCGCCCCGCGGTGCAGACCTTCGCCGGAAGCAAGGTCGACCTCCAGATCGACGCCGACACCCACCGCGCGCTGGTCGAACTGGCCCGCGCCGAGGGTGCGACGCTGTTCATGGTCGTGCACACCGCCCTCGCCGTGCTGCTCGCGCGCCTGTCGGGCACCGACGACATCGCCATCGGCACCCCGATGGCCGGTCGTGGCGAAGCGGCCCTGGACGACATGATCGGCATGTTCGTCAACACCCTCGTCTTCCGCACCAAGGTCGACAGCGGTGAAGCGTTCACCGATCTGCTGGCCCGCCAGCGCGAGGACGACATCGCGGCGTTCGCCAACGCCGACGTGCCGTTCGAGCGACTGGTCGAGGTACTCAACCCGGTCCGCTCCACCGCGCGGCACCCGCTGTTCCAGGTCGGTCTGTCGTTCCAGAACCTCAGCCGCGCCACCCTGGAACTGCCGGGCCTGACGGTGTCGGGCCTCGACATCGACTCCGAGCTGTCGCAGTTCGATCTGCACCTGATCGCCACCGACCGTTACGGCGATGCCGGTGAGCCCGAGGGCATCTCGGGTCTGTTCACCTACGCGACCGACCTGTTCGACCACGCCACGGTCGAAGGTTTCGTGCAGCGGTTCGTCCGTCTGCTCGGCGCGATCGTCGCCACCCCGCGCACCGCGGTCGGCGATATCGAGCTGCTGGCCCCGGCCGAACGCACCCAGATCCTCGAAGCCCGCAATGCCACCACCTACGCCGTCGATGCCGAGGCCACCCTGGTCTCCCTGCTCGACGCGACCGTGGCCGCCGACCCGAAGTCGACCGCTCTGGTCACCGACGACGGCGCCCAGCTGACCTACGCCGAACTCGACGCGAAGGTGAACCGCCTGGCGCGGCACCTGATCTCGCTCGGTGTGGGCCCGGAGTCGCGTGTCGCGCTGGCCATGCGCCGCTCGGTGGACCTGGTCGTCGCGATGTACGCGGTGGCCAAGTCCGGTGGCGCGTATGTGCCGGTCGACCCCGATCAGGCGGCCGAGCGCACCGACTACATCCTCGAGACGGCGGCACCGGTCTGCGTGCTGACCAACGCCGAGTTCTCGACCGATGCCGCCCCGGTGGTGCGCATCGACGAGCTCGCGCTGGAATCGATCTCTGCCGCAACGATTTCCGATGCCGAGCGCACCGAGCCGCTGCGTCCGGAGAACACCGCGTACGTGATCTTCACCTCCGGCTCCACCGGCCGACCCAAGGGTGTGGCGGTTGCGCACGGCGCCATCGCCAACCAGCTGCAGTGGAAGCTGATCGAGTTCGGCATGGATGCCGCCGACGCGGTGCTGCTCAAGACCGCCGCCACCTTCGACCTCTCGGTCTGGGAGTTCTGGTCGGCAGCGGTCTGCGGTGGTCGCCTGGTGATCGCCTCGGCCGACGGTCATCGTGACCCGGCCTACCTCAACGAGCTGATGTCGCGCGAATGGGTCACCACCCTGCATGTGGTGCCGTCGATGCTCGACGCGCTGCTGGCTTCCGCGCCGCGACCGGGCCCGGAGACGGTAGCGAAGCGTGACCACGTAGGGCCCTCGGGAGCGGCGCAGTCGGGCACAGGGATGCCCGATTCGCTGTGGCGGGTCCTGGCCATCGGTGAGGCGCTGCCGGGTTCGCTGGCCCAGCGTTTCCGCGCCGAGTTCAGTCGCACCGAGTTGTTCAACCTGTACGGCCCGACCGAGGCCGCGGTCTCGATCACCTCGCACCGCGTCAACGCCGCCGACCAGCTGTCGGTCTCCATCGGTTCGCCCGAGTGGAACAGCCAGGTCTACGTGCTCGACGAGCGGCTGCGCCCGGTGCCCGACGGTGTCGCCGGTGAGCTGTACCTGGCCGGCGCGCAGCTGGCTCGCGGCTACTTCGGTCGCCCCGACCTCACCGCCGACCGTTTCGTCGCCAACCCGTTCACCCCGGCCACCCGCATGTACCGCACCGGTGACCTGGTGGCCTGGAACAACGGCAAGCTCGACTACCGCGGGCGCACCGACTTCCAGGTGAAGATCCGCGGCTTCCGTATCGAGCTCGGCGAAATCGAGGCCGCGCTGCTCGCGCTGCCCGAGATCGCCCAGACGGCCGTCATCGCCAAGTCCGACCCGCGTACCGGCGACCGCCTGGTCGCCTACCTGGTCGGTACGGACATCGACGTGGCACAGGTCAAGTCGACGCTGTCGGCCGGGCTGCCGTCGTACATGGTGCCCGCCGCGTTCGTGGTGCTGGACGCGCTGCCGCTCAACGTCAACGGCAAGCTCGACCGCAAGGCACTGCCGGAGCCGGAGTTCGAGGCGCAAGCCTTCCGCGCGCCGTCGACCCCGATCGAGGAGATCGTGGCGGGCGTGTTCGCCGATGTGCTCGGCGCCGAGCGGGTCGGTGCCGACGACGACTTCTTCGCTCTCGGCGGTAACTCGCTGCTGGCCACCCAGGTCGCGGCCCGCCTCGGTGCCGCGCTCGACAGCCGGGTGCCCGTGCGCCTGCTGTTCGAGGCATCGACGGTGGCCGGTCTCGCGGTGAAGGTCGAGCAGGGTGCGGGTGCCGGTGGCCGTCGCGCGCTGGTCGCCGGACCGCGTCCCGACCAGGTGCCGTTGTCGCTCGCCCAGCAGCGCATGTGGTTCCTGAACCAGTTCGACACCGCGTCCTCGGTGAACAACATCCCCGTCGCCGTCCGCCTGTCGGGCGCGCTGGATGTCGAGGCGCTGCAACTGGCCGTCGCCGATGTGCTCGCGCGGCACGAGACCCTGCGCACGGTGTACCCGTCGACCAACGGCACACCGCACCAGGTGATCCTGCCGGTCGAGGGCAATGTCCCCGATCTGACGCCGGAAACCGTTGCCGCTGACCAGGTTCGCGACAAGATCGCCGAACTGATCACCACCGGTTTCGACGTGGTCGACGAAGTCCCGTTGCGCGCGAAGCTGATGCGAGTCGCGGACGACGAATTCGTCCTGGTCTTCGTCGCCCACCACATCAGCGCCGACGGCTGGTCCATGGGCCCGCTGACCCGCGACGTGATGATCGCCTACGCCGCCCGTGCGGCCGGTGAGGCACCGGGCTGGGCGCCGATGCCGGTGCAGTACGCCGACTTCAGCGTCTGGCAGCGCGAGGTGCTGGGTGCGGAGACCGACGAGACCAGCCTCGTCGCCCAGCAGGGCGCCTACTGGAAGCGCGCGCTCGCCGGTGTCCCCGACGAGCTGAACCTGCCGCTGGATCGGCCGCGTCCGAGCACGCAGTCCTTCGCCGGTGGCCGGGTGCTGTTCCCGATCGGCGGCGACATCCACGCCGGACTCACCGCGATCGCTCGCGAGCAGAACGCGACGCTGTTCATGGTTGTGCACACCGCGCTCGCGGTGTTCCTGGCACGCATGTCGGGCACCGAGGACATCGTCATCGGCACCCCGATCGCGGGCCGTGGCGAGGCCGAACTCGACAACGTGATCGGCATGTTCGTCAACACCCTCGCCCTGCGCACGCAGGTCGCGGGCCAGGCGAGTTTCGCCGAGCTGCTGGCCCAGGCCAAGGAAGCCGATCTGGCCGCCTTCGCCCACGCCGACATCCCGTTCGAACGCCTGGTGGAACTGCTCAACCCCGAGCGCTCCACCGCGCGGCACCCGCTGTTCCAGGTGGCGCTGTCGTTCGAGAACCTGCCCGACGCCGGCTTCGAGCTGCCGGGTCTTTCGGTCTCGGCCGTCGACTTCGACGTCGACACCGCCAAGTTCGACCTGCTGCTCACCGTGCGTGAAGCGTCGGCCGGAGACGACGCGGGCGCCTACGCCGAGTTCTCCTACGCCAGTGCGCTGTTCGACCAGTCGACGGTGGAGAAGTTCGCGCAGCGCTTCCAGCGACTGCTCGCCGAGGTCGTCGCCGACGCCACCACCCCGGTCGGTGACCTCGAACTCCTCGACGAGATCGAGCGCACCGAACTGCTCACTCGCACCGGCGGTCCCGCCGCTTCGGTGAGCACCCTGCCGGAGCTGCTTGCGCAGGCCGTGGCGACCAACCCGACCGGCCGAGCGATCGTCGCTCCCGGCGAGTCGGCTGACAGTGGTCTGGTCGGCGGGCCAACGGCCGCATCGGAATCGGTCGCGCAGTCGGTCTCGTCGTTGACCTACGCCGAGCTCGACGCGGCCTCCTCGCGCCTGGCACGAGTGCTCGTCGAGCGCGGTGCGGCACCCGAGACGGTCGTCGCCATCGCCATGCAGCGTTCGCTCGACACCACCCTCGCCATCTGGGCCGTCATCAAGTCCGGCGCCGCGTTCCTGCCGGTCGACCCGAAGTACCCGGCCGAGCGCATCGCGCACATGATGTCGGATTCCGGTGCGGCACTGGGCATTACGGTGTCCACTGAGGTCGACCACCTGCCGACGCCCGCGCTGGGCGAGTGGCTGACCCTCGACGACGCGGCCACCCGGGCTGCGATCGCCGCGCAGTCCGACGCCGAGATCACCGACGCCGATCGCCGTGGCGCGGTTCGCCCCGGCAACACGGCCTACATGATCTACACCTCGGGTTCGACGGGCCTGCCCAAGGGCGTCGTCGTCACCCACGCCGGTGTGCCCAACTTCGCCGCCGCCCAGGTCGCGCGGTTCGGACTCGACAAGAACGCGCGGACCCTGGCCTTCGCGTCACCGTCGTTCGACGCCTCGATCCTCGAGTTCCTGCTCGCGGTCGGTTCGGCGGGCACCCTCGTCATCACGCCGGTCGGTGTGGTCGGCGGCGAGGAACTGGCCGACATCATCACCGGCCAGCAGCTCACCCATGTGTTCTTGACTCCGCTGGTCGCGGCGTCGATGGAACCCGCGGCGCTGGCCGGACTCGAAGCCCTGATCGTCGGTGGCGACAAGGCCCCCGTCGACCTGGTCGCGAACTGGCACAGCGCGGGTACCGATCCGGCGCACCACCGGTTCTACAACGCCTACGGCCCGACCGAGGCGACCATCGCCACGAACCTGTCCGATCCGCTGCTGCCGGGCGACATCATGAACATCGGTGGCCCGATCGCGGGTGCCACCGTGTACGTGCTCGACAACCGCCTGCGCCCGGTCCCCGAGGGCGTGGCCGGTGAGCTGTACCTCGGCGGCGTCCCGCTCGCTCGCGGCTACCACGCGCGCCACGGTCTCACCGCCGAGCGTTTCGTGGCCAACCCATACCCTGTGTCGGATGGCGGGGCAGCCGAGGGCCCCGCGGTGGGCGAGCGCCTGTACCGCACCGGTGACGTCGTCGCCTGGCGCTCGGTGAACGGCAAGCCCGTCGTGGAATACGTGGGCCGCAACGACTTCCAGGTGAAGATCCGCGGTTTCCGGATCGAACTGGGCGAGATCGACGCGGTCCTCACCGCGCACGACGACGTCGAGTTCGCCGCCACCATCGGCCGCAAGACCGACGCGGGCGCCACGATCCTGGTGTCCTACGTGCGGGGCAATGTCGACCCGGCAGCCCTGGTCGACTACGCGGCCCAGCACCTGCCCGCGCACATGGTGCCCGCCGCGGTGATGGTCCTCGACGAGATCCCACTGACCCCCGCGGGCAAGCTGGACCGTCGCGCCCTGCCCGAGCCGGTCCTCGCGCCGCGCGAGTTCCGCACGCCGACCAGCGACGTGGAGGCGATCATCGCGACCGTCTTCGCCGAGGTGCTCGGTGTCGACGCCGTCGGCCTCGACGATTCGTTCTTCGCCCTCGGCGGCGACTCGATCCTGTCGATCCAGTTGGTCTCGCGGGCCAAGGACCGCGGCGTGCTCTTCAAGCCGCGCGATGTGTTCGACAAGCGCAGCGTGGCAGGGCTGGCCGAGATCGCCGTGCTCGCGGGTGATGCCGAACAGATCGTCCTCGAGGAACTGCCGGGCGGCGGTGTCGGCGACATCCCGATGCTGCCGATCATGCGCCAGATCCTGGCCGGTGGCTCCACCTACGACCGGTTCTCCCAGTCGATGGTGTTGCGCCTGCCCGAGAACATCACCGCCGAGGTCCTGCACGCCACGATCGGCGCGGTCTTCGATCACCACGATGTGTTGCGCTCGCGGGTCGCCAAGAGCGACAACGGTTGGGAATTCGCGGCGTTGGCACCGAGTGAGGTCGACGTGACCACGCTCGTGCGTCGCGTCGAGGTGTCCGGCGACATCGCCGACGACCAGCTCTCCAAGCTGGCCAGCGTCGAATACGACGAGGCCATGGGCCGTCTCGACCCGGCGAACGCCGCCATGGTGCAGTTCGTCTGGTTCACCTTCGGTGAGCCCGCCGAGGGCCCGCGCCGTCGCGACGCACTGCTCATCGTCGGCCACCACTTCGTGATCGACGGCGTCTCCTGGCGCATCCTGATCCCGGACCTCGGCATGGCCTGGGGTCAGATCGCCGCAGGTCAGCAGGTGGCTCTGCCCGCCAACGGCACCTCGATGCGGCGCTGGGCGCACAGTCTGGTCGAGCAGTCGACGGATCGTCGCGCGGAACTGCCGTTCTGGCGTGAGGTCTCGGCCACCGCCGACCCGCAGCTGGGTGCGCGGGCGTTCGATCCGCGGGTCGACACCTTCGCCACCGTCGATCGGGTGCAGGTGACGTTGTCTCCGGAGGTCACCGACGCGGTGCTCACCGCGATCCCCGGTCTCTACCACGGTGGCGTCAACGACGGTCTGCTCAGCGCGCTCGCGTTGGCTGTGTCCCGATGGCGCGGTGACGAATCCGGTACCGCGGCGCTGATCAAACTGGAGGGCCACGGCCGCCAGGAAGAGATCGTCGCCGGTGCCGACCTCTCGCGCACCGTCGGCTGGTTCACCACGGCCTTCCCGGTCCGACTCGACTTGGCGGGCGCCGACCTCGACGACGCGTTCGCCGGTGGCGCCGTGCTGGCCGAGGTGATCAAGTCGGTCAAGGAGCAGATGCTCGCGGTGCCCGACAAGGGCATCGGCTACGGCATGCTCAAGTACCTGACCGACGAGGGCGCGGATCTGCCGAGCGTGGGCCAGATCAGCTTCAACTACCTCGGCCGCGCCACCGCGGGCGAGATCCCCGCCGAGCTCGCCGAACTCGGCTGGGTACCGGTGGCGGATCTGGGCCAACTCGATGCCGAGATGGACCTCGACATGCCCGCCAACGCGACCCTCGACATCAACGCCATCGTCAACGACGGCGACGAGGGCCCGCAGCTCGGCGCGAACATCGCGTTCCCGAAGGGTCTGCTCACCGCCGATCAGGCGCAGGAGTTCGCCGACCTGTTCGTGGCCGCGCTCACCGCGCTCGCCACGCACGCGCGGCGTGCCGACGCGGGTGGTTTCACTCCGTCCGATATGCCGCTCGTGCGGGTCGCGCAGACCGATATCGAGCTGTGGGAGCGCGACTACCCGGCGATGGCCGAGCTGTGGCCGCTCTCGCCGCTGCAGGCCGGCCTGATGTTCCACGCCATGATCAGCTCGGCGACCGTCGACGTCTACACCGTGCAGGCCGTGCTCGACCTGACCGGCACCCTCGACAGCGAGCGGTTGCGCCGCGCGGCCCAGGCCGTGCTCGACCGGTACCCGAACCTGCGAACCGCGTTCGTCACGGATTCGGCCGGTCAGCCGGTGCAGGTGGTGCTGTCCGAGCTCGAGGTGCCGTGGCGCGAGGTCGACCTCACCGACCTGCCCGAAGACGAGCGGATGCCGCACATGCGGCAGTTGCTGCTCGCCGACCGCGCGAACCAGTTCGACATGGCCACCGCGCCGCTGATCCGCTTCGGTCTGTACACGACCGGCGAGGGTCGGGCGCACCTGGCGATCACTGTTCACCACATCCTGGTCGACGGCTGGTCCATGCCGCTGCTCATGCGCGACCTGCTGGTCCTCTACGCGGTGCACGGTGACCTCACCGCGCTGCCGCGGGTGGCCTCCTACCGCAACTTCCTGTCCTGGCTCTCGGGTTGGGATCGTGAAGTGTCGCTGCGGGTATGGGCCGACGCGCTGGCCGGGGTCGAAGGCCCCACCCAGCTCGCGCCCGCGCCGCGCACCGAGGAACGCTACGAACTCGACAAGGTGGTCGTCGAGATCGACAACGACCGCACCAGGGCGCTCGGCAAGTTCGCCGGCGAACTCGGTGCCACCGTGAACACGCTGTTGCAGACCGCGTGGGGCATCGTCGTCGGCCGCCTGACCGGCCGTGACGACGTGGTGTTCGGTGCGACCGTGTCCGGTCGCCCGGCGGAGCTGCCCGGCGTCGAGTCGATGGTCGGCCTGTTCATCAACACCCTGCCCGTGCGCATCCAGATCGACGACCGGATGTCGGCGGAGAAGCTGATCCAGCGGGTGCAGTCCGCGCAGGCAGAACTGCTCAGCCACCACTTCGTCGGCCTGTCCGACATCCAGCGGGTGGCGGGCGTCGGCTCGCAGTTCGACACCCTGGTGGTGTTCGAGTCCTACCCGATGGACAAGGACGCCGTCACCGCGGCGAGTTCGATCGACGGCATGCAGGTCACCGGTGTCGGCCTCGACGACGCCACCCACTACCCGCTCACGCTGGTGGTGATGGCCGAGTCGACCATCGAGATCACGATGAAGTACCTGACCAGCACCTTCACCGCCGACGAGGTGCACACCCTGTCACAGCGGCTGCTGCGCGTGCTCGACGAGTTGCTCGACAACCCGGCCGGTCTGGTCGGCGACATCGACATCCTCGACGCGAGCGAGCGGGCCCAGCTCCTCGCCGATTCCGGTGTGACAGCCGCTGTCTCGGCTCCGGTTGCTTCCGGTGTCGGCGCGCAGACGGTGGCCAAGGTGCTCGCCGAGGTCGTGGAAGCCGATCCGCAGGCCCCCGCTCTGCTGCGTGGCGACAGCGAAATCGCCTACAGCGCACTGGATCGCAAGTCCTCGCAGCTGGCTCGGGTGCTCATCGCCCGCGGTGCGGGCCCCGGCGACGTGGTCGCGATCTCGCTGCCGCGCAGCGTGGATTCGGTCCTGGCCGCCTGGGCTGTGCACAAGGCAGGTGCTGCGGTGCTGTTCGCGGGTGAACTCGCCGGTGTCGAAATCGCCGCCGCCGGAGCTACTTTCGGTGTCAGCGCTGACCCGGTCGCGGGCGTGGCAGGTCAATGGTTGGTCCTGGCCGACGTCGAAGACGAGATCGCCGCAGCAGCGGCGCACCCCGTCTCCTACGCCGACCGAATCCGCCCGCTGTCCGAAGACCACCCCGCCTTCGTCTCGGTCTCCGGGGAAACCACCTCGACACTCACCCAGAGCGCCGCGGTGACCCTCGCCGAGAGCCTGCGCGACGAGCACGGCATCGACTACGAATGCACCACCTACACCACCCACGCCTCCGGCCCGGCCGCCATCAGGGAATTCCTGGCCTCGTCCACCGCGGGTGCGTTGTCGGTGTTGCCGGCCGGCTCGGTCGAAGACGACCTGGCCGACGGCGAGGTCACCCACTGGTTCGTAGTGGCAGGCGATCCGACCGATGCGGCCGACGGCGAGGTCACGGTGATCGTCGCGGAGTGAGCCGCGACCGAGCGCCCGCGGACGCGGTCAGCGGGCGCTCTGTTGCCAGCCGGGCCAGTGGTTGCCGGGACTAACGCGATGAGCTGGGTCAACACGACGATTGGGCTAGGCTCGGCATTGCTGATGCGTTGACGTGACGGGTTCAGGAGGTGGTTTCCGTGGCAATGCCGGTGCCGCATTCGGCTGAGTGGACCGCCGCGGATCTGGATCAACTGCCCGATGACTGGTAAAGCCGGTGCTGTACGCGCAGGCCGGAATTCCGACGTATTGGCGATTCGAAATAAACCCGTTCAAAGGCTGTCTCGCCGGCGAAGAGTTGCCTGTGCTGTTCGCCTACGCCCTCGTCACCGATGGTGAGTACGAGCAGACACACCGCGCGCCGGCGGGTGATCCGGTGACTTTACGTTCGCCCTATGAGGTCACCTTCGACCCCGGGGCATTGCTTCCGCGCTAGGCGGGCCCGTCCAGCTGCTGTTTCGGGGCGCCCACCTGTCAGGGCGAGGCTATTCTGGACAGTGGAACTGGGGAGGAAATCATGACCGGTCAGCACAATGAAGAATCCGATCCACGGGCCCAGTGGCGCCACTTGCCCGCGGAGCCGACGGAACTGATCGAGGAAGTCGCCACCGACACCAGAGCGACGGAGCAGGGCGTGCCCGCGGTCGATGTCACCGAGGATTTCGTGCGCAAATACGGACTCTGACGCGGTCCACCGATCGGTGGACACGGCGCGTGTTCAGCGGGGAAGGAGCCTGGCCAGCCCTTCCAGGAGAAGGTCGAGACCGAAGGTGAAATCGGCTGCGCCGGAGTGCGTTCCGGTGATGACGAGATCGGCCAGCGCGTGCATGTGCGGATGGGTATCGGCGGGGATGAGTGGGAGGAACTGTTCTGCGGCCGAGGCATATTCGGACGGGTCGAGGGGGAAATTGATGGCCTGGAGGGTGAAGCCGTAGATGTGGCTGTCGAGGGCGTTCCAGGCGCGGTCGGCCTGCTCGTAGGTGAAGCCCGCGGTGATCAGGCAGCCCAGGGTGGCGTCCACGTAGCGCAGCATGGCGGGTCCGACGTTGACCCGGGAGCCGAGTAGGCCGGTCGCCCAGCGGTGGTTCAGCAGGACCTCGTGGGCCGAGACGGCGCGGTGGCGCAGTTCCGCACGCCAGTCGCCGCCGGCGAGGGGGACATGGATCTCGGCGACCACCAGGTCGACGATGCCGTCGTAGAGGTCGTCCTTGTTCGCGACGTGGTTGTAGAGCGACATCGCCTCCACGCCGACGGTCTTGGCGAGGTTGCGCATCGACAGCGCGGCCAGGCCCTGCTGGTCGGCGAGGTCGATGGCCGCGCGCAGAACTCGTTCTCGGGTGAGGGGGGTGCGCGGCGACATGGGGCTCCTGACTGTTTCCTTGACCTACTTACGGTGTAAGCGTACCGTTTCACCGTACAGACTTACGCTGTAAGTGCGAGATGAGGGACAGTTCTCATGACCGATGTGGATACGGCTTCGATGACCGCCTGGATTGCGCCCCGATACGGCGGGGGTGAGGTGTTGCGGAGCGAGGTCGTGCCGCGGCCGACGCCGGGAGGGCGGGATGTGGTGGTCCGGGTGCGGGCGGCATCGCTGTGCAGTGGAGATCTGCATCTGCTCACCGGGACGCCGTATCTGCTGCGGCTCGGGTTCGGGTTGCGCAGGCCCAAGCACCGAGCGATCGGGCAGAATCTGGCGGGCGAGGTGGTCGCGGTCGGCGAGCAGGTCACCGAATTCCGCTCTGGTGACCGGGTTTTCGGTGAGGTGCCCAGTGGGGCGTTCGCTGAATTCGTCCGCGCCGGCGTCGGCTCGTTCGCCCTCGTGCCTGCCGCGTTGAGCATGGAAGATGCCGCGGCGATTCCGGATTCGGGAATGACCGCGTTGCAGGGGCTGCGTGATATCGGCAAGGTCGGGCCGGGGCAGCGAGTGCTGATCAACGGCGCGTCCGGCGGGGTCGGCAGTTTCGCGGTGCAGATCGCGAAGGTGCTCGGCGCGCACGTGACAGCCGTGTGCAGCTCCCGGCATGTCGAGATGGTGCGAAGCATCGGCGCGGATGTCGTCATCGACTACACCGTCGACGACTTCACCCGCACGCAGGTGCCGTACGACGTGATCTTCGACCTGGCAGGCAACCGCACACTGCGGGAGATCCGTCGCGTCCTGGCCGCGAACGGCGTCTTCGTCTCCTCCGCCGCCGCGCCCGGCGACAACTGGTTCGGCCCGATCCGGTGGTTGGCTCAGGTGGCACTCGCCGACCTGTTCTCGCGCCAGACTTTGAAGGCTCTGCTGATGCGGCCCGCAGCCGCCGACCTGGAACATCTGGCCGGACTGGCCGTCGACGGGAAACTGCGGCCGGTGATCGAGCGGCGGTTCCCGCTGTCCGACGCGGCACTGGCCGTCGCCGCGTTCGAGCGAGGACACGCGTCGGGGAAGACCGTCCTGATCGCGTGAGTCGCCGAAAGAATGTCGGGTCTCTCGTGCAGCTAGGGCCGAAGCTGTCCTAGGTGGCTCATACCGTGGATCCCATGAGCAACGAGATCCAGCCCTACCGCATCGACATCTCCCAGCAGCAGCTCGATGACCTGCGTAACCGGCTCGACAATGCGCGCTGGCCCGCCGCGCTGCCGGGTGACGACTGGGACACCGGCGTGCCGACCGGGTACCTGCGCGAACTCGTCGACCACTGGCGCACCGGCTACGACTGGCGGGCCGAGGAAGCGAAACTCAATGCGCACGAGCAGTTCACGACCGTGATCGACGGGCAGAACATCCACTTCCTGCACGTCCGCTCGGCCGAACCCGATGCGGTGCCGCTGCTGCTGACGCACGGCTGGCCGGGCTCGATCGCGGAATTCCTCGACCTGATCGGTCCGCTGACCGACCCCCGCGCGCACGGCGGCGACCCGGCCGATGCCTTCCACGTGGTGATCCCGTCGCTGCCCGGGTTCGGGTTCTCGGGACCGGTCACCGAGGGGTGGTCGGTGCGTCGGATCGCGCAGGCCTGGGTCGAACTGATGACCAGGCTCGGGTACGAGCGGTTCGGGGTGCAGGGCGGTGACCTCGGGGCGGCGGTGAGCCCGGAAGTCGGGCGAGTGGCGCCGGATCGGGTGATCGGCGTGCACGTCAACGGTGGTGCGGGCTCGTTCCCGCAGCTGCCGCTGTCGGAGGCGGACATGGCGAGCCTGACCGAACTCGAGCGAGACCGCATCGCGCGGATCGAGGCGTTCATGAACGAGGAGTTCGGCTACATCGCCGTGCAGTCCACCCGTCCGCAGGCCCTGGCCTATGGGCTGGTCGACTCTCCGATCGGGCAGCTGGCGTGGATCCTGGACAAGTTCCGGGAGTGGACGCACCCACGAGAGACCTTGCCCGACAAGATCATCGATCGCGATCGGCTGCTGACCAACGTGATGATCTACTGGCTCACCGCCACCGCGGGGTCGGCGGCCTACATCGGCTACGCGCAGCCGGTGCAATGGGGTGCGGTGCCGACGAATTCGGGTGTGCCGACCGGTGTGCTCGTCCTGGCCCACGATGTGGCGATCCGGCGCTTCGACGAGGCCGAGAACACGATCGTGCGCTGGACCGATGTGGACCGGGGCGGGCACTTCGCGGCACTGGAGGAACCGGAACTGCTCACCATCGATGTGCGCGAGTTCTTCCGTACGTTGCGCTGATCAGTCCGCGAGTTCGCCCGCCGAGCGCCAGGATTGGCGTTCGGCGGCGAACGCTTCGGCTTGGACAGCGCGGAATTCCTCGATGGAACGCGCGTTGTCGGTGAGGAACGCGCGGTAGTCCGCGAGCCGGAACTCGCTGTCGGTGGCGGTGATGTCCACCTTGCCCGCGGCGAAATCCGCACGCAGATCGAGGAGTTCGTCGGCCTCGACGGGATGCCACTTGATCCGGTCGAAATAGCGCAGCAGCCACGGGGTTTCGGCGTCGGTGGCGAACCGGTCGACACCGGGTCCTGCCGTCCCCGCAGGTCGGGCGCGGTGGTTCCACACCTGGGTCGTGCGCCCGACGAACTGGTAGCCGCCCGGACCCTCCATGCCGTAGATGCAGAGGTAGGCGCCGCCGATGCCGACGGCGTTCTCGGGGGTCCACGTGCGCGCCGGGTTGTACTTGGTGGTGACCAGACGGTGGCGGGGGTCGGTGGGGGTGGCCACGGGAGCGCCGAGGTAGACATCGCCCAGGCCGAGGACCAGATACTCGGCGTCGAAGACCGTCTTATAGACATCGTCGACGGAGGGCAGGCCGTTCATGCGGCGGATGAATTCGATGTTCCACGGGCACCAGGGGGCGTCGGCGCGAACGCCGTGCATGTAGCGGGTGATCGCTTCCCTGGTGGCGGGGTCGTCCCAGGACAGCGGCAGGTGGACCGTGCGACTCGGGACGACAAGCTGATCGGAATTCGGTAGTTGTGCTTCGGCTTCGGCGAGGAGGTCGAGCAGGCGGGGGATCGGCAGGACGGTGGGGTCGACCCTGATCTGGAGTGAGCGGATCCCGGGGGTGAGCTCGATGACACCGCGCAACCCGACCGCGATGAGGTGCTGGTGCAGGGCGTGGACGCGGGCGCGGAGGCCCAGGTCCAAGGTGAGGGTGCCGTATTCGACGAGAACGCCGTCGTCGCCCTGTCTGCGGTAGGTCACGCCGGTTTCGTCGTCGACCTCGGTGCGGCGGAGCACGCCGTCGTCGCCGTCACGGCCCGCGGAGAGAACGGTACCGAAGCACGCGCGTCGGCGAGCGCCGAGTTCTGCTGCGGGAGCAGCTTGTTCGGAGCGGATGGGAACGAAGCGAACCTTGTCGCCGGGGGCGAGTTGGCCGAGTTTCCAGCGATCGGCGGCGACTACGGTGACCGGGCAGACGAATCCGCCGAGGCTCGGGCCGTCCGGTCCGAGCAGGATCGGGGTGTCGCCGGTGAAGTCGAGGGCGCCGACGGTGTAGGCGTTGTCGTGGATGTTCGACGGATGCAGGCCCGCCTCGCCGCCGTCGGTGCGAGCCCACTCCGGCTTCGGGCCGATGAGCCGCACGCCGGTGCGGTCGGAATTGAAGTGCACCTCGTAGTCGGTGCCGAGGATGGTGTCGAAGTCGTCGCGGGTGAAGAACTCCGGTGCGCCGTGTGGGCCTTCGGTGACGGCGAGTTCCCAGCGGTGCGCGAAGGCCGGCTGGTCGGCCATCGGAACGGCGGGGGCGAGGCGGGTCGACGGGACGCCCAGTGCGAGTGATTCGTCGGCGCGCAATGCGGCGCCCGTACCGCCGCCGAATTTTCCGAGGGTGAATGTCGCAGCGCTGCCGAGGAATTCGTCCACGTCGATGCCGCCCGAGATCATGATGTAGGTGCGCATGCCTGGCCCCCGAATCGCGCCGACATCGAGCACGCCGCCCGCCGCGACTTCGACGGTTCGCCATTGCTCGACCGGGATGCCGTCCACTCGAACATCGGCGACCGCGCCGGTCACGCACACCCACGTCGGTTCGGAGAACCGCAACGCCGGTCCGCCCAGCGTGCACTCCAACCCTGCTGCACCCTCGGGGTTTCCGAGCACTCGGTTGCCGAGGCGGAGCGAAAGGTCGTCCATCGGCCCGGACGGCGGAACTCCGATGTGCCAGTATCCGATTCGGCCAGGCCAGTCCTGCACGGTGGTTTGCATACCGGGTCGGACGACATCGATGCGTCGCTGAGTCGGCGATGGCTCCGGCGGGGCGTCCGAAGTCGGCTCGGTCGTGTCATCCAGGCCGGCGCCTTCCGCCTCGACCATGCTCGTCGAGGCGAGGTCGGCAGCGGGTTCGACACGGGTGTCGGTGAGGTTCATCGGGTCACCACCATGCGGACGGGGGTGGGGTCGAAACCGTTGCAAGGGTTGTTGATCTGGGGACAGTTGGAGACCAGCACGAGGGTGTCGATCTCGGCGCGGAGGGTGAGCTTCTTGCCGGGGGCGGAGAGACCGTCGACGATGCCCAGTGTTCCGTCGGGTTCGACGGGGACGTTCATGAACCAGTTGATATTGGAGACCAGGTCGCGTTTGCCCAGCCCCCATTCGAGGGCGGCGGTGAGGAAGTTCTCCACGCAGGCGTGCTGATGGCGGGTGTGGTGGCCGTAGCGCAGGGTGTTGGATTCCTGGGAACAGGCGCCCGCGATGGTGTCGTGGTTGCCGACCTCGTCGGCGACGACCGTCATCAACGGGGTCCCACCTTCGGTCAGCAGGACGCTGCCGGTGGTGAGGAAGATGTTGCGCTGGGCGGCGATGGTGGCCTGGGCGCTGTAGCGGTCGGTGCGGTCGGCGGCGGAGTAGAGCAGGCAGTCGACGGCCTGGTTGCCGTGCAGGTCGATGATGTCGAGGTGATCACCCGCGCGGACGATGGCAGACCACGGCGCCCGGGCGGGAACGGTGTCGTCGAGGACGACGGTGCGGGTGGTGGTCATGCCGGAACCTCCGTGCTCAGTGCGGCCGTCCAGGCGGCTTCGGTGTTGTCCACGGCCCGTCGATATTCGGGGTCGTCGTTGGTGGCGCGATCGGCGGGGGCGGACCAGGCGAGGAGGTCGAGGTCGCCGGTGGGGCGGTCGTCCAGTGGGTGGGGCGCGTTGGCGACCAGCAGCGTTACCGGAAGGTGGATGATCAGGTCGATGACGGCGTCGGCAGGGCCGTTGCCGGTGGGTGTCAGCGCACCGTCGGATTCCACGCGGACCTCACGGAACAAGCCGATCGAGGCGCCGATGTCGCGGGGCTCCAGCCCCTGCTTGGCGGCGGCCACGTGGAGCTGGTGGCGGCCGTCGGTGGTGGGGCCGCACAGGGTGTCGTGGTGGCCGGAGGTGTCGGCCACCACCGTGGCCAGCACCCTGCCCTGGTCGGAGAGCAGCGGGTGACCCGCGCTCAGGTATGCCTGCCACGGCACCTTCACCGTGTCGGCGACATTCAACCGCTCCCACGGTGACTCGGCGCGCAGGAGGAACAGGTGGGCGCACGTGGTGCCGGACGGGTCGGCGAGCCGGACTCGGACGCCGCGGCCGAGCACGACGTTGGCGTAGCCGCCGGAGGGGATGCGTTGTGCGACAACGACCGCGGCGGGGTCGATGCCGTGCGGTGGTTCGGGACGGGTGATCGTGGCTGTGGAGGCCTGGGCGCGCGCATGGGCGCGGGCACCGTCGGTGGACTGGGTACTCGTCATCGGTGACTCCTCGGCGAGTGGGTGGACGAACGGGATGATCGGCGAGCCGGCGTGGCGAGGCCCGCGGTGGATGCGTACTCGGCGCACCCACCGCAAAGCCGGATCACGCTGTCGCAGGCGCCATTTCGGTTTCGGCACCCTTGGCAGCCGTCGCGACCACGACGCGGTAGACGATCGCGCCGACGGTGAGGATCACCGCCACCGACAGCGGGCCCGCCCAGAGCTGCCACCAGCTGCCGCCTGCCGGGGTGTAGACCTCGGGGCGGGGCCAGGCGAGGTTGATGACCATGGCGATGCCCCAGACCACGGCGAGGGCGTTGACGGGGATGCCCCAGCGGCCCAGATGGAACAGGGTCTTGTCGTCGGGGGCGGGCAGGCCCTTGATCCTGCGGACCAGCAGCGGCACGGTGACCAGCAGATAGGCCAGGTACAGGCTGACGATGCAGACGCTGGCCAGGGTGGCGAAGATCGCGGGGTTACCCAGGTTCAGTACCAGCAGGCCGATGCCGAGGGCGCCGATCACGACGGCGGGCCACACGGGGGTGCCGAAGCGCGGGTGCACGGTCGAGAGAGCCTTCGCGAACGGCAGTTTGCCGTCGCGGGCCATCGAGAACAGCAGGCGCGAGCCCGCGGTCTGGATGGCGAGGGTGCAGACGATGACCGCGACCGCTACACAGCTGAGAAGTACCGATCCGGCGGGGCTGTTCAGCTTGGAGGTGATGACGTAAGCCATTCCGCCCGCCGACAATTCGCCGTCGGACAGGCTCGGCGCCGCCATCAGGGCGCCGAGCAGCATGAGACCGCCGCCCAGTGCCGATACCGACAGGGCGAGCAGGATGGTGCGGGGGGCGACCTTGCGCGGATTCTTGGTTTCCTCGGAAAGCTCACCGGCGGAATCGAATCCGACCATCACGTACGCGGCCATCAGGCCCGAGACCAGGAACGCGGCCCAGTAGGGGCCGGGGGAGGCGTGGTCGGTCCGCAACACCACGTCGGGGCCGCGCTCGGTGTCGGCGAAGAACAGCGCGATGATCGCCAGCACGCCCACGATCTCGACCGTGACACCGATCGAATTGATCTTCGCCATCAGGTCGATGCCGATCACATTGATGGTGGTGGTGACCACGAGCAATACGCTGCCCAGCAGCACGGCGTTCATCGCGCCGTCGCGGGAGGTGAGGGCGGTGTCGGTGCCGATGAGCTGGAATCCGCCCCAGATCGAGGGCAGCACCACCTGCAGTGCGATAGCGGCCGCGGCGGCGGTGACAACCTGGGCCAGCACCATCATCCAGCCGGCGAACCAGCCGATCAGCCCGCCCGCCAGGCGGCGCGACCACTGATAGATACAGCCGGAGATCGGGTACCGGGCGGCGAGCTCGGCGAAGTTCAGCGCGACCAGGAACTGGCCGGCGAACACCAGCGGCCAGGTCCAGAAGAAGGCGGCGCCGCCGAACGAATAGCCGAAGCCGAAGAACTGGAAGATCGTGGTGAGGATGGAGACGAACGAGAAACCTGCCGCGAAGGACGCGTAGCGCCCCAGTTTGCGATGCAGGACCGGCTGATATCCGAAAGCCGCCAGATCGGCGCTGTCGCGGCCGAGTTCGGGTGGGGCGGCGGGGGATTCGAGGGTCGTGGCCATGTCGGTGTCCTTCAGCGGTTCGGCCAATATCTATCAGTCGATAGTTTTGCGTGCGCGATCGCTCGAACGGTGTCGTGCGTGTATCGACTGCGGGTACCGCGGTAACTTCTGCGTTGCCCAGGTTTCTGTCGGATGACAGGAATTTGACCGACCGGCATCGCCGCTGGTGAGCAGCCCGCTGCGGCCCAGGTGGGAGGCCGATGACAGAATCGACCCGTGGCGAACCTCGGTCCCGGGCGTCCCCGGCTGGAACAGCGGCGCAGGCAGGGAACTACCCCACGCGCGGAGATCCTCGACGCGGCGGCGGAGCTGTTCACCACCAAGGGATATGCCAACACCTCGACGCGGGCGGTGGCCGACGCCGTCGGCATCCGGCAGGCTTCGCTGTATCACCACTTCGCCGCCAAGGACGACATCCTCGACGCGCTACTGGCCGAAACAGTGGCGGGGCCGGTCGAATTGGCGCTGCGGATGATGGTCGAACCCGACGACGCGGTGACCCAGCTGTACGCGCTGGCACTGTTCGATGTACGCCAATTGCGCACGGCGCGGTGGAATCTCGGGGCGCTGTATCTGCTGCCCGAGTTGCGTACCGAACGATTCGTGGCGTTCCGGCGTCGTCGCGATGAACTGCGCGGCCACTACGAACGGCTTGCCACCGCATCGGCTACGGCCGCCGGTGAACCCGACGATGCGCGAATTCTGCCCTTCCGGCTGGTCGAGACGGTGATCGCGATCAGGTACGACGAGGGCGCCGTGGGTGTGGACGCCGAGCGGGTCATCCCCGACGGGGTGGTGCGGATCGTCGGCTGTCGCGGTGACGTCGACGAGGTGCGTGCGGCGGCCACCGCCCTACTGGCCAGGCTCGGCGAGATCGACACCAGCGCACCCGCCTGAGCCCGCCGCCGCACGGCAGGGGATCAGCGGGCGGTCGGCGGGGCGATCTGCCAGTGCTGGTTGAGCGCGCCCGCGATCTCGGGCAGCACGGTGATCGGGATCTGCTTGGCGCGCAACATCTCCCGGATCTCGCTCACCTGCTCGCGTTTGCGCATGTCGTAGGCACCCGCGACCGGACGGACCACCGGCGGGATGGACAGCAGCACGACCTCGTCGGCGGACTCGCCGTCGAGGTCGAGGGCCAGTGCCCAGCGGGCGTGCTCGTCGAGCGTGAAGCGGCCCGCGATCACGCGATCCCACGGCACGGTGGACGAACGGAACGGGGTGCGCACGTAGATCGCGTGCTCGTGCAGTTCGATGACGTCACGGACGAACAGTGCCACACCCACCGCGAACCCGCCGACCGCCCCGACCAGCAACCCGGTGATCACCCGGTTCACCCCGAACATCGCCAGGAACAACCCGACGACGCCCGTGGTGACCAGGACCGCGATCAAGCAATAGAACAGGCTCCGCCTGGTGGACACGACACCGGCACGCACGACCGCCATGCGGACCTCCCTCTCCGTGATTCGTGGCCCACCCTAGCGGGCGCGCTCACGAACCGAGCGAAACCGCCGCTTCGGAGGTCTCGACGAGGAAGGTGAACGTCTCCTGGAAGTACAGCTGCACAGTCTGGGCGTCGTGGCTGAGGTACCCGATCGACAGATCCTGACCGAGCGCCAGCTCGAAGTCGCCGCCGCGGGTGGTGAGCGCGAAACCGCCGGAGATCGCCGGCGCCCAGATGATCTCGCCGTCGATCAGCCGCTCGATGTGGGTGCGGATCGGGTGACCGTGGTCGGAGGTCTCGCTGACCTGGGTGTACAGCTCGGCGCTGAGCACCACCGAGTACGGGCCCTGCACGCCTGCCAGGCGCAGGCCGGTGAGGGCGTGCGAGATGGCGTCGGGGATGTCGACGACATTGCCCGGCAGCGCGACGGGGGAGTTCGAGGCGGCATCGCGGATGCCGGTGATGCCCGCGGCGGCGTAGCTCTCGAAGATCGCGCGGTCTTCGGCGAAGGCGATCTTCTGCGCCGCGTCCTTGAGGTTGTCCAAGTCGGCGTCGCCCGCTCCGCGCTCGATGTCGTCGAGTTCGGAGCGTTGCAGGGTGAACGGCACCCGCAACTCGATGACCGGTTGGATCACGCGCTGATGGGCCTGCACACCGTCGTCGGGCGAGGCGATCGAGGTGACCCGGCCGAGGTTGCGGGCCGAGAAGTCGAAACCGTGCGGTCCCGACACGTCGACCACTCGGCGGCCCGCGATATTGCGCTTGAACGTGCGGGTCGCCTCCTCCTCGATCTGCGACCAGGCTTCGCCGGTGATCGGCGCGAGTTCGCGATGCAGGTTGTTCATTCAGATACTCCTTTTCATCGTGCCGATTGCGAGGGAGCCGTCCGAGCGATCCGCTGCCGCGTTCGCCCGTTCGACCGGGGCTGCTTCCGGCAGTGTCGCCGGCTCGATCTCGGCGCCCGCCGTGTCGGGTGCGTCGGGCAGGTCGTCGAGGAAATCCACGGTGGGGGTGAAGAAGAGCGTGCCGGTGACCGCGAAGGAGAAATCGAGGATGCGGTCGTAGGCGGCCTCGTCGGTGCCGAGGAACATCCGCTCGAGCATGCGCTCGGTGACGCTCGGGGTGGCGGCGTAGGCCACGTAGTAGGTGCCGAACTCGCCGGTGCCGATGGTGCCGAACGGCATGTTGGCGCGCACGATCTGACGTTCGGTGCCGTCGGCGTCGATGATGGTGTTCACCGCGACGTGCGAGTCGGCGGGTTTCACGTCGTCGGGCAGTTCGTAGTCGGCGAGCTTGGTGCGCCCGATCACCCGCTCCTGTTCCTCGATCGACAGCGCGTTCCACTGGTCGAGGGGGTGGGTGTACTTCTGCACGATCACGTAGCTACCGCCGGTGAACTCGGGGTCCTCGTCGCCGATCAGCGCCGCCGAGGCCGCGCCGAGGCCCTCGGGGTTCTCGGTGCCGTCGACGAAGCCGAGCAGGTCGCGCTGTTCGAAATAGCGGAATCCGACCGTCTCGTCGACGACGGTCGCCGCGCCTTTGAGGCGGGCGCCGATCACCATGGCCAGTTCGAAGCACGGGCCCTGGGTTTCGCCCCTGATGTGGAAGAACAGGTCACCCGCGGTGGCCGGTGCGCTGTGGATCGGGCCGTTGTAGCCGGAGAACTCGTGCAGCTCAGCCGGTTTCGGGCCGACGAACAGACGGTCCCAGGCCAGCGAACCGATCGAGGTGACGCAGGTCAAACCCTCGCCGGGCACCCGGAACCCGATCGAACGGCGCAACCCGGAGATATCCGCCAAGAGGTCACGGACCGCGGCTTCGCCCCCGGAGTCGATGGTGAAGACAAGGAAAATCGCGGACGGCGTGAGTGGATCGAGGATCGGCTGTGGCTCACCCATGGCGTCCACAGTACGGCGCCGCACCGACAGGTTCGCCGACACCTGGAGGTGTCAGCGCGTTTCGGGCGATCGACCTGCTACTTCGCGACGGTCAGCAAAAATGTGACGTCGTCGACCGCTTTCACGCTGTGGCGCGCGCGTGGCACGACGATCAGGTCGCCCGCCGAGCCCTTCCACTCGTCGGTGCCCGCGATCAGCACCAGGGTGCCGGTGAGCACCTGGATGGTGGCATCGCCGGCGTTGTCGTGCTCGGCCAGGCTCTGGCCCTCCGCGAGGGCGACAACGGTCTGGCGCAGCACGTGGGTGTGGCCACCGATGAGGGTTTGCGAGCTCCGGCCGCTCGTCGAGGTAGCCGCCAGCTTCAATTGTTGGCGGGCCACCGCTGTCAGCGATTTCTTGTCCATGGATCGGGCCTTTCGCAGGCTTCTCGCGGGCAGGTCTTGGGAAGGAGTATGCCCGACGGCGCCCACGCGTTCGGGCGTTTTGCCACGACCGTCACCGAGGTGTTCCTCAACCTCGGGTGTAGTGGCGAATGCGGTAGCGCAGGCCGGTTTTCGAGGTCAGCCACGGCGCGTCGTCGGCCTGCCATTCCGGGCCGACGGCCGGGGCGAAGGCATCGCCCGCCACGGTGGTGTCGACCTCGGTGACCAGCAGTGTCGTCGCGAACGGCAGCGCGGCGCGGTAGATCTCGCCGCCACCGGCGACCCAGGTATCGGCCGGGGCGGTCATGGTCAGCGCGTCGGGTACCGAGGCGGCACGCTCGGCGCCGTCACCGGCCCAATCAGTCTGCCGGGAGACCACGATGTTGCGGCGGCCGGACAGCGGCCGGAAACTCGCGGGCAGCGAGTCCCAGGTACGCCTGCCCATGATCACCGGATGACCCATGGTGGTGTCGCGGAAACTGGCCATATCCTCGGGCACCCGCCACGGGATGGTGTTGTCGACACCGATCACCCCGTTGTTCGCCTGCGCCCAGATGAGGCCGATCAAGCGGCTCACACCGCCACCGGCGCCTTGATGGCCGGGTGATGTTCGTAGCCGGACAGTTCGATGTCGGCGTAGGCGTAGTCGAACAGGCTCGTCGCGGGTCGAAGGTGCAGCGTCGGGAAGGGGTAGGGCGTGCGGGTGAGCTGCTCGCGAACCTGGTCGACATGGTTGTCGTAGATGTGCACGTCGCCGCCGGTCCAGATGAACTCGCCCGGCTCGAGCTCGGTCTGCTGGGCGACCATCAGGGTGAGCAGGGCATAGCTGGCGATGTTGAACGGCACGCCGAGGAACAGGTCGGCGCTGCGCTGGTACAGCTGGCAGGACAGCTTGCCGTCGGCGACATAGAACTGGAAGAAGGCATGGCAAGGTGCCAGCGCCATCTTGTCCAGGTCGGCCACGTTCCAGGCCGAGACGATCATCCGGCGCGAATCCGGGTCGGTGCGCAGGGTGTGCAATACCTGGGCGATCTGGTCGATGTGGGTGCCGTCGGGGGTGGGCCACGAACGCCACTGCACCCCGTAGACCGGGCCGAGCTCGCCCTTGGCGTCGGCCCATTCGTCCCAGATGGTCACGCCGTGTTCGCGCAGCCAGGAGACATTGGAATCGCCGCGCAGGAACCACAGCAGTTCATAGGCGATGGATTTCATGTGGACCCGCTTGGTGGTGATCAGCGGGAAGGACTCGGCCAGGTCGTAGCGCAGCTGGTGACCGAAGATGCTGCGGGTTCCGGTGCCGGTGCGATCGGCTTTGGGCGTGCCTTGCTCCAGGACGTGCCGGAGCAGATCCTCGTACTGCGTATCAGGGGTGGCCACGCTTGCCGATTCTACGGGGGTCGGCTGTGCGGATCGGCACCTGGCAAGCTCTTCGGCTATGCGCAAGCTCTACGTGATCGGCATCGGCGCGGGCGACCCCGACCAGGTGACGATGCAGGCGGTCAAGGCCATGCGAACGGCCGAGGCGTTCTTCGTGATCGGCAAGGGCGCCGAGAAACAGGAACTGGTCGACGTGCGGACCACGATCCTGGCCGAGCACGTGGACACGCCGTACCGGGTCATCGAGATCACCGATCCGCCGCGCGAGCGCACCCCCGCGGACTACGCCGGGGTCGTCCTCGACTGGCACGAACGGCGCTCCGAACTCCTCGAAGCCGCGTTCGACCAGGTGGCCGGCGTCGGCGCGATCCTCGTGTGGGGTGATCCGGCGCTCTACGACAGCACTCTGCGGATGGTCGAGCACGTGCTGGCGCGGGGCCGCGTCGGCTTCGAGTACGAGGTGATTCCGGGGGTGACCAGCATCGCCGCGCTGGCCGCCCGGCACCGCATGGTGCTGCACCGGATCGGCGAACCCGTCCACGTCACGACCGGACGCCGACTGCGCGAGGAAGGGCTCGGTGCCGGGTCGACCGTGGTGATGCTCGACGGCGAATGCTCGTTCACCGAAGTTCGCGGCGACGACATCCATATCTGGTGGGGTGCTTATCTCGGCATGCCCGACGAAATATTGATCGAAGGCAACCTGCGCGAGGTCGAACGCGAGATTCTGGCCCGCCGAGCCGAATTACGCGCGAAAAAGGGCTGGATCATGGACGTTTATCTGCTCCGCGCGGGCTGATGGATCCCGCACCGGTAGGCGATAGATCGCTAAACTGGCCACCGTGCCCGAGCTGCCGGAAATAGAGGCGTTGGCGCAGTTCCTTCGGGATCATGCCGTCGGCGCTGTGGTCGGTCGTGTGGACGTGGCGGCCCTGAGCGCGGTGAAGACCTTCGATCCGCCGGTCACCGCGTTGTCGGGTCGTGATGTCACCGGTGCCGGGCGGTGGGGGAAATTCCTCGGAATGGACTGTGGCGGATTGTGGTTGATCACCCATCTGTCGCGCGGTGGGTGGCTGCGCTGGGTCGATGAACCGAATCCGTTGCCGCCCAAACCCGGTGGGAAGAGTCCGCTGGCGCTGCGCGTGCATTTCTTCACACCCGAAGGCGCGACGCCCGCGATCGACCTGACCGAGGCGGGGACGAAGAAGCGGTTGGCGGTCTATATCGTCGAGGACCCGACAACGGTGCCGGGAATCGCGCGCTTGGGGCCGGACGCGCTCGGGTTGACCGAGGACGAATTCGCCGCGCTGCTGAAAAGCACCTCGCAGCGGATCAAGACCGCGATCGTGGATCAGACCCTGCTCGCCGGAATCGGCAACGCCTACTCCGACGAGATCTTGCACACCGCGAAGATCTCCCCGTTCGCCAACACCGCAACGATGTCGGCGGACAGGGTTTCGCAGCTCTACACCGCGATGCGCACCGTTCTGCTCGACGCGGTCGATCGTTCGGTGGGACAGAACGCGGCCCGGTTGAAGGGCGAGAAGCGTTCGGGCATGCGGGTGCACGCCAGAACCGGGCAGCCGTGCCCGGTGTGCGGGGACACCGTGCGCGAGGTGTCCTACGCGGAGCGGTCGTTCCAGTACTGCGCCACCTGCCAGACCGGCGGCAAGGTGCTCGCCGACCGGCGGATGTCGCGGCTGCTCAAATAGTCTTCTCGCGCCAGGCTTCCAGCAGCCGGAGCCAGAATTCGCTGACGGTCGGGAAAGCGGGCACCGCGTTCCACAGGGCGTCCATGGACACTCGTCCGACCACCGCGATGGTGGCCGCGTGCAACTGTTCGCCCATGTCGGGGCCGACGAACGTGGCCCCGAGAAGGTGGTCGGCGGCGGTGTCGACGACGAGTTTCGCGCGGCCGTGGAAGTCGTCGCGCGAGAGCGCGGAACCCGCGACGGCGATATCGAGTTCCACCGTGTCCACCGCGTGTCCGGCGGTGCGCGCCTCGTGTTCGGTGAGGCCCACCGACGCGAGTTCCGGGGCGGTGTAGACGACCTGGGGCACCTGCTGGTGGTCGGCGCTCGCGGTGTATCGCCTGCCGTCGAGTGGTCTACCCTCGGCGCGGGCGGCGATCACGTCGCCGCACACCCTGGCCTGATATTTGCCCATGTGCGTCAGTGCCGCACGGTGATTTACGTCGCCGACGGCATAGAGCCAGTTTCCCGGCACGTCGCGCACGGTCAGCTGGTCGTCGACCGCGAGATAGCCCGAGGGCAGTCCGACGGCGTCGAGGCCGAGATTCGAGGTGGCGGGGGCGCGTCCGGTGGCGACGACGAGTTCGTCGACCTCCAACTCGCCGTCGTCGAGTACCAGCGTGACCGGACCGCCGTGGAGGTGGCCGACGCCGGTGTCCTCGGGATCGCGGCGCGAGGCCAGCAACGGCTCGGTGTGGAAGCGCACCGTGACAGTTGGGGTGTCGCGCAGGCCCCGCAGGACCAGTTCCGAAGCGAACGGCTCGCTGCGCGGGAGCAGGCGGTCGCCCCGGACCAGCAGCGTCACCTCCTCGGCGCCGAGTTCGGCCAACCAGGTCGCCGTCTCACAGGCGACGACACCGCCGCCGATGATGGCCACCCGGCGCGGGACGACCTTCAGGTTCGTGGCGTCTCGGGAGGTCCACGGCAGGGCCTCGCGCACGCCGGGGATGTCGGGGATGGTGGCGGTGGTGCCGGTGGCCAGCACCACCGCGTGCCGGGCACGCAAGACCTTGACGCCGTCTTCGGTGTCGACCTCCACGAGCCGTTCGCCGATCAGGCGTCCGGTGTCGCGGATCGGATCGATATCGGCCGATTTGGCCCACTCGGCCTGGGAACTGTCGTCGAGGTTGTGCACGAAGCTGTCGCGACGGGCCAGCACGTCGGCCACCTGCGGACCGCTCGCGCTCACCCCCGGCATCGCCTCGCCGAGTCCGAGCACGGCGCCGGGGCGCAGCAGGGCCTTGCTGGGGATGCACGCCCAGTAGCTGCACTCGCCGCCGAACAGCTCTCGCTCGACGAGCGCGGCGGTGCGGTCGCTGCCCGCGATGGCGTAGGCGGCGGCGTTCTCACCGGCCGGGCCCGCGCCGATGACGATGACGTCGTACTCGAGCTCGGTCACTGCAGATAGCCCTCGACCTCACGAGGTGAACGCATACCGGCGTCCTCGGGAGATTCGCCGGAGCCGCTGCGCGCGCGCCGCTGCCGCAGCAGATCCCACGCCTGATCGAGCATCACTTCCAGCTCGGCCAGCTGCTTGCGTTCGGCTACCGGGTCGATCTCGCCCGCGGTGGCCTTGGCTCGCAGGGCGTGCTCGTCGTCGACCAGCTCTTTGATCCGCGCCAGAATGTCCTGATCGGTCATGTGCTCACCACTTCGATAGTCGGAGGTAGTGCCGGGTCCTGGTCCATGCTACGACCGTCGGCGATCGCGGGGCATGCTCTGCGTGGTGCGGGCTGTGGCGTGCTTCGGGTCGGCTGTCGGCAGCAATCGGTGCTGGTCAGCTTCGCGCGCACGCGTCGGCGAGGCAGTCGGCCGCGATGGGCACGGCGCGGGCGAGGTCGGCACCGGTCAGGGCGGTGTAGCCGATGGCGACGCCGAAACGGTGGGGTTCGGCGAGGTGGTGGCGGGCCAGCCCGTCGAGGAGGACACCGCGGGCGCGGGCGGTGTCGACGGCGTGGCGTTCGGCGGTGGGGTCGGGGAGTTCGACCACGACGTGGGAGCCCGCGTCGTCACCGACGACGGGCAGGCCGCGGCGGGCGAGCTCGTCGACGACCAGGGCACGTCGCGGCGGGACGACTCTGCGGAGCCGACGTAGGTGCCGGGACAGGTCGCCGTGGCGGGCGAATTCGCTGAGGATCCGCTGCCCGGCGGGGCTCGGGGAGCTGCCGATGTGGGCTCGATGGGCGAGTACCGCGTCGGTGATGTCGGGGTGGGCGACGAGCCAGCCGACGCCGAGGGTGGTGGCGATGATCTTGCTGGTGGTGCCGAGATGGACGACGACGTCGGGTGCCATCGCCGCCAGCAGCGGCAGCGGTGCTGTGTCGTAACGCAATTCGCCGTCGTAGTCGTCCTCGATCACCAAGGCGCCTGTCCTTCGCGCGAATTCGATCAGCTCCACCCGTCGCGGCGCCGGCATCATCGCACCGAGCGGAAACTGGTGTGCCGGGGTGCAATAGACAGCGCGGACACCGGCCGGGATCCGGTCGACGCGCACACCGTCGGTATCGACGGCAACCGGGACAACCTCGACGCCCGCGGCCCGGAAGGCGCCGGCGGCGCGCAGATAACCGGGATCCTCGATGGCGACGGTATCGCCGGGACGAAGCAGTGCGGTGGCCAGTTCGCCGACCGCCGCGCTGGTGCCCGCGGTGGCCAGGACCATCGACCCCGCCCCGGCGGCCAGGCCGCGGTGGCGCAGGAGGTGATCGGCGACCGCCGCCCGGAAGTCCGGTTCGCCCGCGCGGTTCTTGCGGGCCTCGGGTGCCTGGTCGCCCGCCGCGCGCCAGGCGCGGCGCCACGCCGCGGAGTCGACCGCTTCGGCGCACGGTGCGCCGGGGCCGAGATCGAGCAGGCCCGCGTCGGGATCGACGCCGCGACCCGCGCCGGTGGTCGGGGGCGCGGTGGCGGGCGCGGTGCTCAGATAGGTGCCGGAGCCGTGTCGGCCGGTCAGCCAGCCTTCCGCGTGCAGTTGGTCGTAGGCGCTCGCCACCACGGCCCGGCTCACCCCGAGTCGCTGTGCCAGGGCGCGCGAGGACGGTAAACGGTCGCCGACGCGCAGCACTCGGGCGGTCGCGGCGGTGCGCAGGGCGTCGGCCACCTGCACAGAAAGCGGTTCGGGGGCGGTTCGGTCGAGCGGTATCGGAAGGTCGTCGAGCATCGTCCACCTCGAATTGGCATGTTGAAATTCGGTCGAATTGGATCTATTCTCGGTCCACTTCTTCGGCGAAGCTCATCTTATGAGCACGTACGATGTCCACCGCAACCCCCTGTCGCCGACCCCGCGCACCACGCTGACCCGGGCCAAGGAACGTGGCGTCACCGATCGCGCCGCACTCGACGCGGTGCTCGACGCCGGCCTCGTCTGCCATCTCGGCGTGCTGCTCGGCGGGTCGCCGGTGGTGCTGCCGACCATCTACGGCCGCGTCGGCGACACCGTCTACCTGCACGGATCCACCGGTTCGGGCAATCTACGCGCCGCGATCGACAGCGAGATCTCGCTCACCGTGACCCACGTCGACGGGCTGGTGTACGCCCGCTCGGCCATGCACTTCTCGATGAACTACCGCTGCGCGGTGATTCGGGGCAAGGCGGTGTTGGTCACCGACGAGGCCGAGCGCGACAACGCCCTGCGGGTGATCGTGGAGCATTCCGCGCCCGGGGCGTGGGACCGGGTGCGCTCACCCAGCCGCAAGGAGATGGCCGCGACGATGGTGCTCGCGCTCGACCTCACCGAGGCATCGGTGAAGGTGCGCTCGGGTGGGCCCAGCGATGACGAGGGCGACATCGCGGCCGGCGGTGTGTGGGCCGGCGTGCTGCCGCTGCGGCAGGTCTGGGGGGAGCCGATCCCGGCCGACAACCTCGAACCGGGCATCGACCTACCCGTCGACGTCGCCGTGCGGGTGACGCCGAGCGCGCTGCCGGAGAGGTGAATCCGGCCAGGGCGGTGCGCGCCGGGTGCTAACGCCCGGCGGCGCCGAGCGCCATCAGGTCCTTGGCCGAGACTTCGGGCAGATAGGCCTTCGTCAGGGCGATGCCGATGCGGGGCAGGTCCGCCTCGTCGCGGTAGCACAGGTACACCGGCTCGTGCCGGGGCTGGAACTTGGCTTTGAACGAATGCAGGGACCGGAAACCGTAATACGGTTCCATCGCGGCGCCGAGCCCTTCGAGCAGGCGATCGATCGGTTCGCCGCCGTCGGTGTCGGTACTGCGCGCCAGCGGAGCGCCCGACAGTGAAACGATCTCGGCGCCTTCGGCTTCGAACTCTCGACACGCCGAGGCGATGAGGAACTCCACGACCGGCCGGAAACCGCCGGGGCGTCTGCGCATCACGTCCAGCGTCCAGCCGCGGATATCGTCGCCGGGGCCGTAGACGGGCAGCCAGGACGTGACACCGTGCACGTCGCCCTTCTCGTCGATCGCCAGCCCGACCCGCACGGCCGGATCCAGGGCTTCTTCCACCCCGCCGAGCGTGAAACCCATTTCCGGCAGGCCCTTTTCGCCCACCCACTCCTCGGAGATCGAGCGCACCTGGGCGATCACCGCGAACGGCTGGTCGGCCAGTTCGACGAGGCGGAACTCGATGCCCTCCTTGGTCGCCCGGTTGATGGCCGACCGGATGTCCTGCCAGGCTTTACCTTTGAACTCCAGGCCCGGCAGGTCGACGATGGTGTCCTCGGCGATCTGCACACTGCGCCAACCGAGTTCACCCGCGACGCGCGCGGCGGCCTCGGTCGTGGAGAACAGGCACGGGATCAGGCCGTCGGCTTCGCAGCGATCGGTGAATCCCGCGATGGTGTCGCCGAGGAGATCGGCCGGGCCGATCGGGTCGGTGAGCACGATGACGGTGCCCGCGTGGCGCTGGTAGGCGACGCAGCGTTCGCCGTCGTCGGAGAACCAGTATTTGTTCTCCGGCCAGGTGGTCATCCACGACATGGTGCTGCCGCCGTAGCGGGCGAGCAGCGCGCGCACCGCCTCGCCGGGCTCGGTGCCGGTGAGCGCGCCGTCGGTGATCTTGCGCCGGGCGGGCACCCGGAACGCGCCGCGGCCGCCGTAGAGCAAGGCCACCTCGACTGCCCAGAGCAGGCCGGTTCCGGCGGTCACCGCGCCGGTGGTCTCGTAGTCGGTGCCGATGGCGACCCCGAGCAGCACCAGCGTGAACACCACGTGCAGCAGGCCGTAGGCCAGGGCGGCCCACCACGCCCAGCGCCTGCCTGTGCGCAGCTGATCGGCGACCACCGTGATCACCACCACCGTCAGGATCGTGCTCCACAGTGAGCCGCGTTCGTTCTCGGTGGGGCCGAGCAGGCTGTTGCCGGGGAAGAAGTACACCGCCACCGAGGCCGCCGCGATCACCAGCAGGCCGACGAAGGCGAGCATGCGCACCTCACGTCGGGTGCGTGGCCAGAAGCCGTGTTCGGTGCGGCTGAACAGCTTCTCGCCCGCGGGCAGCCACACCGCGAGCGCGATGAGATGCATGAGATCGGCGAAAGTCGATTCGAACAGGAACGTGATCGCCACGTGCGCCATCAGCGCGGCGCGCACCCGCAGGCGCCAGGGCGAACGCAGCGTCGCCGAGACGGCGGCCAGCGCCGCGAACGCCGCCGTGGTGAACCCGACATCGCGCACCTCGGAAAGCCGGTCCGCCCAACCGAGATGGGTGTGGGCCAGCAGTCCCACCGTCACCGACGCGCCGAGCACGCCGATCAGCTGCCCCGACAGGCAGACCAGCGCGGTGCGCACGGTGCCGAGACGCCATTCCGTCCAGCCGACACCGGCCGCGAAAAGCACTGCCATGCACAGGTATTGGAAGGGTGTGAGCCCGAAGAACCAACCGGACAGCGGCGTCCACCACTTGCCCTCGGTCAGCGCGAGCCAGCCGTAGGCGATATCGGGGAACCAGGAGCGCTCGTCGAGCCTGCGCCAGAGGCCGCCCGTGACGAGGCCGAGAAGCGCGACCACGACGAGGAAGCCGGCGGTGAACGGCAACCGGCGGATCACGGTGTGCGCCAGGGTGACGCCGCGCGAGGGAGTCGGTTCGGTGGCAACCGCGCTGTCGTCCATAGAACCGCCCTTTGCTGCGAGTGCGCCGCACCGGCGCAGCGACGTCGTCTGTGTACCGTATGTCATCGCGGCCGTACCGGGACCGTGATGCGCGTGCCAGGGCGGTCGAGGTGGCATCTGTGGAGGTCAGCGATGACGCGAATCACCGATCTGTCTTTGCTCACCGGATGGCTTCCGGTGGTGGCGGCCGTGCTCGGCGCGGTGGGTGCCGTGTGGTTGCTGTTACCCCGCGTACGGCGCTACGTCACGACGACCATGCCGATCGTGGTGCTGACCGCCACGGTGCTCACCATGGCGCTGTACCTGTTCGTCGAGGAGGTGTGGCGGCCGTTTCCCGACCCGATCGCGGTGTCGGTGTACGCGCTGATCGGCATCGCGACAGCCGCGATGCTGTTGGTGGTGCCGCGAATTCTGGTGCGCCGGACGGTGGGAGCCGGGGTGACGACAGTGCTCGCGGCGACGGTCGTGCTGATCGCGGTGGGCGTCAGGATCAACCTGGTGTACGCGTCGTATCCGACGGTGGGCGCGGCGCTCGGGGTCGAGCAGGTGCAGCGAATCGAAGCCGGTGAGCTGACCCGGCGCGAGCGGGTGGTCAGCGCGCGTCCGCTCGAGCCCGCCTGGCACCCGCCCGGTGGAATGCCCGAGGGAGGTCGCGTACTCACCGCGTCGGTGCCGCCGACGGCGTCCGGTTTCGCCGCTCGCGATGCCCAGATCTATTTGCCACCTGCCTATTTCGCCGATCCCCGCCCGCTGCTGCCCGTGCTGGTGTTGCTCGCCGGTGAGCCGGGCGCGCCACAGGACTGGTTCGTCGGCGGGCAGTTGGCCGAGACCGCCGACTCCTTCGCCCGCGCGCACGAGGGGCTCGCGCCGGTGGTCGTGGTGGCCGACGGGACCGGTTCCCAGTTGGCGAACCCGCTGTGCCTGGACTC
Organism: Nocardia sp. NPDC058633; assembly: GCF_042717045.1. Lineage (NCBI taxonomy): Bacteria > Bacillati > Actinomycetota > Actinomycetes > Mycobacteriales > Nocardiaceae > Nocardia > Nocardia sp. NPDC058633. Next base: position 8,713 of record NZ_JBHXRA010000003.1, on the reverse strand, counting down.
CGACCTCGGCAAGGTCGCCACCTACCTGGCCGTCGACGTGCCCGCCTGGACACGGGCGAATCTGCAGATCGATCCGGATCCGCGCTCCTGGGCGGTGGGTGGACTCTCGTACGGCGGCACCTGCGCACTCCAACTGGCCACCAACCATCCCGAGGTCTATCCCACCTTCCTCGACATATCGGGTCAGGACGAACCGACGCTGGGTGATCGGCAGCGCACGGTGGACGCGGCGTTCGGCGGCGATACCGCGGCGCTGGTGCGGGTCAATCCGCTCGATCTGTTGCGGACGCGGGTGTACCCGGACTCCGCGGGCGCGTTCGTCGTCGGCGCCGATGACCAGATGTATCGGCCGCAGGTGGAGCGGATGTATCAGGCGGCGAAAGACGCGGGAATGGATGTGCGGTTGCGGATTCTGCCGGGCGGGCACAACTTCGAGCTGTGGGCGTCCGGGTTGCGCGACCAACTGCCGTGGCTGGCCACCCGGTTGGGGCTGACACCCTGATCGGTACCGGATTCCGCGAGGGTTCGCGGAGTACAGTTCGGCCCATGCCCGAGGCGGAAACCCCAGGTCCAGACGTCGATGGCGCGTCGGCGTCGCTCTCCGGGAAGCAGATTGCCGACGCCGCGCTCGCCGTCCTCGACGCAGGCGGCGCGCGGAGCTTGTCCTTCGAGGCGGTGGCGCAGCGGCTCGGGGTCGACGCGGCCGCGGTGCGGGCCCGCGTCGGGAGCGTGGCGGGCCTCGAACGCGTCGCGATCGAACGCGTGCTGTCATCGGTGGCGCTCGGGCCGCTCGCCGACGGCGGCGTGGAGTGGACCGCGGCCGTGATCCAGTTCGCGCTCCGCGTGCGCGGTCTGCTGTTCGCCCATCCCGCGGTCGCGGAGTTGATCATGTCGGGGCCCATGGACAGTCCGTCGGCCGACGGACCGGTGGCACGCGAGATCACCGAGTCACTGTTCGTCTGCCTGGCCCGCGGCGGCTTGCCGGCGCCCGTTCGAGCGCACGGGGTGTACGCGGTGCTGGTGTACGTGCTCGGATCGATCGCCCTCGACGTGGCCGAAACCGAGGGAAAGCCGCCGCTCCCCGCGGAATCCGAGCGGATCGCGGCCCGCCGTACGGCCCTGCGAGGCCTGGATTCGTCCCGGTGGCCGCGCACCGCCGCGCATCTGGCCGAGATCGCCGCCTGGACTTCCGTGGATCAGTTCGTCTGGGGGCTTCGCGTGCTGTTGACCGGGATGACGGCGACCTGACGGCTTACCAGGGGGCGGGGCGCAATCCGGCCGACGCGCACGCGTTGTCGATGGCTGTGGACAGCGAATCGTTGTGGGCGGCGAGGCTGACGACGGCGAGTGTGTAGGTGTTGTCGAGCTGGGAGAAATAGCCCGCGAGTTGGGTGCGGGGGAACGTGGTGATGTCGGGGTGGATCGCGCGGGCCGCCACCCGGGTGCACTGGTGTGGGCCGACATTTCGCACAGCGTCGGGTAACGCACCGATGTTGGAGCACAGGATGTCCCGCTCGCCCGCGCCCTTGCTGAGGGCGTAGGCCAAGGGGTCGGGGAGTACCTGCAGGATTTCCTCGGGAAGGCCCGCGGGGCTCGAGATTCGGCGCTGATAGGCCGCCTTGGCGCTGTCGCGAATGGTGGCGGGCGTGTCGGTGCGTTGGATGGCGATCTCGGTCATCGCGAGGTCGTTGTCGACGCGGGGTTCGTCGCGAGTGTCCACGGGCAGGCTCGCGGTGATGGTCGGATTCGGAAAGCCGTTCTGCCACAGGACAGTGGCGATCAGGTGGATGAACAGGCTGTTCGGGGTCGCGCCGAGCGCGCTCGCGGTGGCGTCCCAGTGGGTGGCGTCGAAGGTGAGCAGCACCGGCCGCAGGTGCCGGCCGCTGTTCGACACCGGCTCGGGCTTGTCGGCGCAGGGCCGCGCGGCGGGGCGGACGAGCGGTCGTGCGAGCCGTTGGCGCAGCGCACGCGCCGTGCCGCCGAAGATGGTGACCCATTGGGACGCGGCGTCTGCCCACTCCGACGACGCCGTCCGGGCGCGCATGTCGCCGGCGGGCGCCGAATCGGTGGGTTCGAGGGATCGGAGGGCGGCGGTGACGGCGTGGATCAGCCCACGGGCGTCGGCCAGTGCATGCGAACAGGTGATGGCGACAACGGTTCCGCCGTCTTGGAGGCGGGCAGCGGAAAGACGCCAGCCGGGCGCGAACTCCGGGTCCAGATCGGTGCCGAGCGCGTCGGCCCACACCAGGATCGCGTTCTCGGACAGTGGGCCGACGGCGGCCCCGGAATCGCCGTGGGTGGCGGGGCGGAGCGGAGTCGTCGGCCAGTCGGCGCCGGTGGTGTTCGGGAGCAGGTCCAGGCGATGGGCTCTGGTGGTGGGGTGCCAGCTGCGGCGAGCGCCGGGGACCCTCGGGTCGACCACTCTGCGGCCGAGGTCGCCGTGGCGCAGCCGGTCGTGAATCGCGCGTAGCAGCGCGGGTTCCATGGCCTCGCGGGTGCGCCACAGGCCCTGCAGGGCGATGGGGGTTCCCATGCCGCGGTGGGTGCGCAGGAAGATCTCGTCGACGACGGTGAGGTGGTCCATCAGTGCTGGCCGGCGCTACCGTGCCTGCCCGCGCCCGCGGCGAAGCGGGCGGCTCCGTCGAGCGCGCCGTCGGACAGGGCTGTCATGCCGTGCCGGAATTCGAGGCGCAGCGCCTCCTCTTCGGTGTGGCCGTACTGGTCGTACAGGGCGGCGCGGTCGGTGCGCAGACACGTCTGGGGGAGCGCGGCCAGCTGGAGGGCCAGCTCCTCGGCGGCACGGCGGGCCTCGCCGGTGGGCACGACCCGGGTGACCAGGCCCATCTGCAGCGCCTCGGGTGCGCTCACCGGGCGGCCGGTGAGGATCATGTCGAGCGCGCGGCCTTCGCCGACGACGCGGGGCAGGCGCACCGTGCCCCCGTCGATCAACGGCACACCCCAGCGTCGGCAGAACACCCCGAACGTGGCGTCCTGCTCGGCGATTCGCAGATCGCACCACAGGGCCAGTTCGAGCCCGCCCGCCACGGCGTACCCGGAGACCGCCGCGATCACCGGCTTGGACAGGCGCAGCCGGGTCGGGCCCATCGGACCGTCACCGTCTTCGGTGGCGTGATTGCTGTTCTCGGTGCCGAGGGCTTTGAGGTCGGCGCCGGAGCAGAAGGTGCCGTGTTCGCCCCACAGCACGGCCACCGAGGAGGTGGGGTCGGCGTCGAACGCGCGGAAGGCCTCCGCCAGCGCGCGAGCGGTCGGGCCGTCGACGGCGTTGCGGGCGTGCGGGCGGTTCAGGATCACGGTCGTGACCGGGCCTTCGTGCTCGACACGCACGGGGTGGGAAGTGGGCTGCCCGGTCGGTTGCATTCCTCGACCTTACGGCCACGGTGCCCTTGTGTGAAGAGGTGAATCAGTGGTTCACTTCTTCATATGGTGTACCGGAGAACCCCGGCCGTACAGGCCCGGCTCGACGCGCAGCGGGCGCTGATCGTGCAGGGCGCCACCAGTGTGCTCTCGCGTTCCGGTTTCGCCGGGTTGTCGATGGCCGCGGTCGCCGCCGAGGCGGGTATCGCGACCGGCACCGTGTACAAGCAGTTCGAGAACAAGGCCGAGCTGGTCGCGGCGGTGTTCGAGACGGTGGTCGCCCGCGAGGTCGACGCGGTACGAGCCGCGGTAGCCGATGGCGATGTGCTCCAGCGGGTCACCGCCGCGGTGGAGACCTTCGCGGGACGCGCCCTCAAGAATCCGAAACTCGCCTATGTGCTGCTCGCCGAGCCCGTCGATGCCGCCGTCGACGCGCAACGGCTCGAGTTCCGGCGCGCGTTCGCCGCCTCGTTCGAGACCGCTATCGCCCACGGTGTCGCCGACGGTCGCTTGCCCGCGCAGGATTCGAGCGTCAGCGCGGCCGCCCTGGTCGGTGCGATCGGTGAGGTGCTGGTCGGCCCGCTGGTCGCCGCGCCCCCTGCCGAGACCGTCATCCCCGAATTGGTCGCTTTCGCCGTGCGCGCGCTGGGCGCGCGCCCGGAATCGTCGTAGTCGAAGGAGTTACAGGACATGCCGACCCACGAGGTGTTCAACCAGGCGCCACCACTGATCCCCTTCGACGGCGCGCGCAATCCCGCGCTGATCGAGGGCCTGCACCGCGAAGGCGCGGGGTGGGCCGAAGCGGAAGTGCGCGAACTCGGTGCGCTGGCAGGCGGTTCCGAGGCACAGGAGTGGGGCAGGCTGGCCAACGAGTACCCGCCGGTGCTGCGCACCCACGACCGGTGGGGTAACCGTGTCGACGAGGTGGAATTCCACCCGCACTGGCACGACCTGATGAATGTCGCCGTGACACACGGTCTGCACGGTTCGCCGTGGCTGGACGAGCGGCCCGGCGCGCACACCGCGCGCGCCGCCAAGTTCTACACCTGGGGCGTCGCCGACGCCGGGCACATGTGCCCGATTTCGATGACCTACGCGGTGGTGCCCGCGCTGCGCCACAATCCCGAACTGGCCGCCCGATTCGAGCCGTTGCTCGGCTCGCGCACCTACGATTTCGGCTTGCGCGAGCCGTCGAGCAAGGCCGGTCTCATCGCGGGCATGTCGATGACGGAGAAGCAGGGCGGCTCGGACGTACGGGCCAACACCACCACCGCCACCCCGCACACCGACGGGTCGTACCGCATCGTCGGGCACAAGTGGTTCACCTCGGCGCCCATGTCGGACATGTTCCTCACCCTCGCCCAGGCCCCTGGTGGCTTGTCGTGCTTCCTGCTGCCGCGCGTGCTGCCCGACGGCACCCGCAACCCCCTTCGCATCCAGCGACTGAAAGACAAGCTGGGCAACAAGTCCAACGCGTCCTCGGAAATCGAATACGAGAACGCCACCGGCTGGCTCGTCGGCGCAGAGGGGGCAGGCGTCAAGACGATCATCGAGATGGTCAACATGACCCGCCTCGACTGTGTGATCGGTTCGGCCACCGGCATGCGGCTCGGCGCGGTCACCGCGATCCACCACGCCAGGCACCGAGAAGCGTTCGGCGCCAAGTTGATCGACCAGCCCGCCATGCGCAATGTGCTCGCCGACCTGGTGGTCGAATCGGATGCGGCGACCACGGTGATGATGCGACTGGCCGGCGCCACCGATCGCGCGGGCAGCGATCCCGCGGAGGCGGCCCTGCGCCGGATCGCCCTCGCCATCACCAAGTACTGGGTGTGCAAACGCGCTCCCGCTCATGCCGCCGAAGCGCTGGAATGCCTGGGCGGCAACGGTTACGCCGAGGAATCGGGCATGCCGCGGCTGTACCGCGAAGCCCCGCTCATGTCGATCTGGGAAGGTTCGGGCAACGTCGCGGCCCTGGATGCGTTGCGCGCCATGGGACGTCAGCCGGAGACGGTGGAGGCGTACTTCGCCGAGGTCGGGCTCGCTCGCGGTGCCGATACGCGTCTCGACGACGCGATCGATCGCGTCGGCAAGGAACTCACCGACCTGTCCGATATCGAATACCGCGCCCGCCGCGTGGTCGAGCTGATGGCACTGGTCCTGCAGGGCGCGCAGTTGGTGCGGCACGGACATCCCGCGGTCGCGGACGCCTTCTGCGCGACGCGCCTTGGCGGTGACTGGGGAATCGCGTTCGGTACCCTGCCCGTCGGCGTGGACACCGGTGCGATCCTCGAACGCGGATTCGTCGACGTGCGCTAGCGCGTCGGTAGGGTGGGGCCGTGACCTGGGCCGACGAGGTGCTGTCGATTGGCGAACTGGCGCACCGGGTGCCGGTGCGCGAAGATCGGTTCCTGCTCGGGATCGCCGGTCCGCCTGGTGCGGGCAAATCGACACTGGCACAGCGGCTCCGCGTCGAGCTGATCGGTACCGGGCGGCCCGCAGTCGTCGCGCCGATGGACGGCTATCACCTGCGCAACGAGGTGCTGCGCGCGCGCAATGCCCTGGCGCGCAAGGGCGAGCCGGACACCTTCGACGCGGCCGCGTTCGTCGCCGACCTGCGGTTGCTGCGGGAAACTCCGGTGGGGACCCCGGTGCCGTGGCCGCTGTTCGACCGGGCGATCGACGAGCCCACCGTCGGCGGCGTGCTCGTGTGCCACGAGCGCGTAGTCCTCGTCGAGGGCAACTACCTGCTGTTGACCGACGCCGAGGCGCCCGGCTGGGCGCGGGTACGCGGACTGCTCGACGCCTGCTGGTACCTGGACGCGCCGCGGCCGGTGCTCACCCGACGATTGCTCGACCGGCACACCACCGGTGGCCGGACACCGGAGCAGGCGCGGGAGAAGGTCACCGACAGCGATCTGCGCAACGCCGACCTCGTCGCCGCGAGCAGAATCCGCGCCGACCACGTGCTGACCGCGACACGCGAGGGCTACCGCGTGCACCGATCCACCGGCGCGTACGGCGCGGAATTCGGCGAACCCGGGGCAATCATGGAGTGATGAAGCGATCTCGGCGAGTCCCCGGACATGTGATGCGCAACGGTGCGGCGGCTCTGTGCGCACTGCTGTTCTACTACAGCGTGCCGGTGGGCTGGGTGTTCGAGCTCAACGCGTGGCCGGGGCGGGTGGCCGGCGTGGTCGGATTCTTCGCCGGCGTCGTAGGACTGGGTTGGCTGGTGTGGCGGCGCGTGCAGAGCTACCTGCGCGAACCCACGGCCGCGGGCGGACAGGTCGACGGGCTGCTACTGATCGTGTGTGTCGTCGGCACGGTGTTCGCGTTGTTCTACTACCGGTTGCAGCACCTGCATCCGGATCAGTTCGTGGGACTCGAGACCCGCACCGACGCGCTGTATTACACGCTGGTCACCCTCGGCACCGTCGGCTTCGGCGATGTACACGCGGTCGGCCAGGCGGCGCGCGTGGTGACGATGGTGCAGATCGTGTTCGACCTGGTGGTGCTCGGCACCCTGCTCACCATCATCACCTCGAGCGTGACCGGCCGGATCCACGCGGCGACCCTGGCCGCGCGCGAGGTCAGCGCCGACGCGCCCGATACCACTCGATGAGCTCGTCGGTCGACGAATCACCCACCGACACCGGCTTTTCCGGGCCGCTCAACAACGGCATCAGGGCCAGGGCCTGCTGCTTGCCCAGCTCCACACCCCACTGGTCGAAACTGTCGACGCCCCAGATGATGCCCTCGACGAACACCTGGTGCTCGTAGAGCGCGATCAGCTGACCCAGCGCCGACGGTGTGAGCTCCTCGGCCAAAATGGTGGTGCTCGGGCGGTTTCCCGGCATCACCTTGTGCGGCACCAGTTCCGGATCGGTGCCCTCGGCCCGGATCTCCTCGGCGGTCTTGCCGAATGCCAGCACCTTCGACTGCGCGAACAGATTGCTGATCAGGATGTCCTGCATGCTGCCGGTGCCGTCGCGGGTCGGCAGGTCGTCGGTGGACCTGGCGAAGCCGAGGAAATCGGCGGGGATCAGCCGGGTGCCCTGATGGAGAAGTTGGTAGAAAGCGTGCTGACCATTGGTACCCGGCTCGCCCCAGAAGATCTCGCCGGTCGACGAGGTGACCGGGGTGCCGTCGGCGCGCACCGACTTGCCGTTGGACTCCATCGTCAACTGCTGCAGATACGCCGGGAAACGGGCCATATCGTTCGAATAGGGCAGCACCACACGCGATTCCGCGCCGAAGAAATTCGAATACCAGACGCCGAGCATCGCCAGCAGCACCGGCGCGTTCTCCGCGAGCGGCGCGGTCGCGAAATGCCTGTCGATGGCGTGCATTCCGCTGAGGAACTCCGCGAACTTCTCCTTGCCGATGGTCACCATCACCGAGAGGCCGATGGCCGAATCCACCGAGTAGCGGCCGCCGACCCAATCCCAGAAGCCGAACATGTGCGCGGTGTCGATGCCGAAGGCGGCCACCCGTTCCGCGTTCGTCGACACCGCGACGAAATGCTTGGCGACTGCCTCCTCGCCCAGCGCGTCGACCAGCCAGCGGCGGGCGGCGGTCGCGTTGGTGAGTGTTTCCAGGGTCGAGAACGTCTTGGAGGCAACGATGAACAGCGTCGTCGCCGGGTCGAGGCCGGCGAGCTTGGCGACCAGGTCGGCGGGATCCACATTCGAGACGAACCGGGCATCGATGCCCGCGTCGACATAGTGGCGCAGCGCGCGATACACCATGTCGGGGCCCAGATCCGAGCCGCCGATGCCGATATTGACGATGGTCTCGATACGTTCGCCGGTCGCGCCGCGCCACACACCCGAGCGCACGGAATCGGCGAACTCGCCCATCCGTCGCAGGACGTCGTGCACCTCGGCGTCGGCGTCGGTGCCATCGATACAGAGCTGATCGCCGACCGGCAGGCGCAGCGCGATATGGCCGACCGCGCGGTCCTCGGAGGTGTTGATGTGCTGGCCCGAATACATCGCGTCGCGGCGCTGCGGCACGCCCGCGGTGTGCGCGAGATCGATGAGTAGGCGCAGGGTTTCGCGAGTTACGCGATGTTTGCTGTAGTCGATGTGCAGGTCCGCTACCCGCAGCGTCAGCTCGCGGCCGCGGGCCGGGTCATCGGCGAACAGCTGCCGTAGATGCATCGGCGCAACGGTGCGATGGTTGCTGCGCAGTGCCTGCCAGGCCGCCGACGCGGTGATGTCGCTGCTGCTCACGCCCCGAGGGTACAGCTTTGTTGGCGCGCTGGCGCGCGCGTGTCCGCGGCCCCGAGGGGCCACCGGTCAGGCGCCGTTGCTTGCTCCTTCGTCGCCTACGC
>NZ_JBHXRA010000002.1:441163-443784 GCF_042717045.1 Nocardia sp. NPDC058633 | reverse complement strand
AAACTCGTGAGTTGTCAGCGGCGCGGCCCTTAAACGCCCCCGCGGCCCGCGCGGAGGACTCCGCTCGGCCGCCGTCGACATGGTTCACCAGCCGCTGGGCAGCGGCCGACCTTCGGCGAAGCCCGCGGCGGACTGCACACCGAGCACGGCCTTGTCGTGGAATTCCGGCAGCGTGCGTGCCCCGGCGTAGGTGCAGGAGCTGCGCACCCCCGAGCAGATGTGGTCGATGAGGTCCTCGACACCGGGGCGCTCGGGATCCAGCCGCATTCGCGAGCTGGAGATGCCCTCCTCGAACAGCGCCTTGCGGGCGCGGTCGAAGGAGCTGTCGGCGGCGGTGCGCGCCGCGACAGCGCGCTTGGAGGCCATGCCGAAGCTTTCCTTGTACTTGTTGCCGTCGCGGTCGATGCGCAGATCGCCGGGGGACTCGTAGGTGCCGGCGAACCAGGAACCGATCATCACGTTCGACGCACCCGCGGCCAGCGCGAGGGCCACGTCGCGGGGGTGGCGCACGCCACCGTCGGCCCACACGTGCACGCCGAGTTCCTTTGCCGCGGCGGCACATTCGGCCACCGCGGAGAACTGAGGGCGCCCGACACCGGTCATCATGCGGGTGGTGCACATGGCGCCGGGACCGACCCCGACCTTGACGATGGTCGCGCCTGCCTCGGCGAGATCACGGGTGCCCGCCGCGGAGACCACATTGCCCGCGACCAGCGGCAGCCCGAGCCCGAGATCGGCGACGGTGCGCAACGATTCGAGCATCTTGGTCTGGTGGCCGTGCGCGGTGTCGAGCACGAGCACGTCGGCGCCCGCCTCGGCGAGAGCCTTCGCCTTGGCGGCTACGTCACCGTTGATGCCGACCGCCGCGGCCACCCGCAACCGGCCGTCGGCGTCGACGGCGGGGGTGTAGATCCCGGCGCGGACGGTGCCGGTGCGGGTCATCACGCCGGCGAGGGTGCCGTCGGGGTGGGTGAGTACCGCGAGTTGGGCGTGGGCCTCGGCGAGGCGATCGAAGATGTCGCGCGGGGACGCTTCGACGGGCACCTGGACGAAATCGGTGAACGCGACCTCGCGCAGGCGCGCGAACCGGTCGACATCGGCGCAGGCGGCCTCGGTGACCACGCCCACCGGCTTGCCGCCTTCGACGACCACGACGGCACCGTGCGCGCGCTTGTGCATCAGCGCCACCGCGTCGGACACCGAACGATCGGGGTCGAGGGTGACGGGGGTGTCGGCGGTGAGCGAGCGGCTCTTGACGAAGGCGATGGTGTCGGCGGCCGCGGGGATCGGCAGGTCCTGGGGGAGCACCACGATGCCGCCGCGACGAGCGACGGTCTCGGCCATCCGCTTGCCCGCGACGGCGGTCATGTTCGCGACCACGAGGGGGATGGTGGTGCCGGTTCCATCGATGCTGGCCAGGTCCACATCGAACCGGGACGCGACGTCGGTCCGGTTCGGGACCAGGAAGAGGTCGTCGTAGGTCAGGTCGTACGGCGGCTGGGGTCCCGGAAGAAATCGCACTCGATCGAGCATAGCCCTGTGAGTACCGCGGTGCGCGCGACACCGCGACGATTCAGGGCGCCGGCTCGTCGGAGACCGCTCTGGTGCGGCACAGGGCCACTGTGGCCGCGCACATCACCACGACGCAGGCACCGACCACGACCAGGCCGATTCCACTGGTGCGCAACTGCTCGTCGAGGGCGGTGAGGCCGAGGAACGCGGCGGCCAGTGGTTCGGCGATGGTCACCGCGGGCAGCGAGGCAGACAGCGGGCCGGCCTGGAATGCGCGCTGTTGCAGGTACAGGCCGAGCAAACCCGCGGCCACCAGCATCCAGGTCTGCCACCCGCCGAGCACCGCGCCGATCCCGTGCTCGAACAGGGTGACCACACGATCGGTGAGTGCGGCGGCCAACCCGAACAGCGCGCCACCGGCGAGTCCGAGTGCGAGCGCCCGGCCGGATCGGCTCGCGATCACCAGGCCGGTGACGGTCGCGGTAGCGATGACCCCGAGCAGAATCGCCAAGGGCGCCAACCACTCTCGGAAAGGCGCTGTGTCCTGGCCCGCTGTCGGATCACCCACGATCAGGAACAGCGCGAGCGCGGCGACGAGGATCAGTGCGGTCGAGGCGGCTCGGGCGGTGACACGCTGGCCGTTGAGTCGCGCGGACAGCGGGAGTGCGAAGACCAGGGCGCTCACCAGAATCGGCTGGACGACCAGGACGGCGCCGAATGTCAGTGCGAGAACCTGCATCGCGTAGCCACCGGCATCGCCGACGATCCCGGACCACCAGCGTGGGCTGCGGAGCAGCGCACCCATGAGGGAGCTGCCTTCGGGGACGGCCGCGGCCGCACGCTGCTGCGCTACGGCGGCCAGCGCGAACAGCATCGCCGCGATGAGCGCGCACACGATGGCGGCGGTCGAATGGTTCGTCACGGGCTCAGTGTGGTCGATCCGACGTTCGTCGCCGCGCAACCACGACCGGAGGGTCGGCGCGTGATTTCACGCCGCGTGCTCACCCGGAGAAAGCAGCGTGGGGGGGGCCGGAAAAGGGTGGGCCCCCCGGCAACCAGGTTTGGGGGGGGGGGGGGGGGGGCCCGCCGCTCGATCGTTTCCTCGTGCG